>JASDVE010000001.1:0-2353 GCA_041891195.1 Myxococcota bacterium
CCTTCGGACAATGCGACGGATGCATGACCAATCGCGCGTTCGAGGGCCTGGTGGGCGGTCTCGTCCCTGCGACTCCCGGAGGATCGCGCGCCAGATTTGCGCGGGTCGTTCGTTGCGCTCATCTCTTTATCTCCCGAACCTTCATTGCGCGATTCAATTTCGACGCGCTCCGAGATTGAACGTCGTCGCTCATCGGTTCGCAACCTCAGCGTCCACCGTGAGCGCATCCGCAATTGCGGACAGCGTCTGCAAGTCGTGAATGTCGTGAGAGGCTTCTTCGATTTCGCTGAAGAAGCAGCGACGTGCTTCCGCATGCTCGCGCAAAATACGGGTATGCACGAAGTCGCGATGGGCTTGATTGGCAATTTCGGAGGCGGCGCTTACTGCCGTGCGAGCCGCGGCAGGGTCGTCGAGTGCGTGTGACAGTGCATCGATGTCTGCCTGGGGAACGGTGCAGTTCAGGAGTTCGGGGGAGGGCGGCGATTCGCCGGGCCAAAGGTGCATGCGGTTGACCACGATGCCGCGAAGCCGGGCTCGGGCCTCGCTCAAGTGGTCGAGAAACATGCGGGCGTTGCGGCTGGGTTCTTGCCCGGGGCCGGCGATCAGAATAAACGCAGTATCGGGTCCCGCCAATGTTTCGCGGATTCGATCGGCGCGTTGCTTGAAGCCGTCGGACATGTCGTCGATGGCCATCAAGAACGCCGAAAGATCTTCGAGAAAGCCGACGCCGGTCACGCGCTCGATCAATTGAAGAACGATCTGCACCGGACGCTGAAAAAGCTTGGCGCCGAATCGACCGGCCGCCACCGCGGGTTGGACCAACAACTTGACGAGGCGACTGTCCAAAAATTCGACCAGTCGCCGCGGCGAGTCGAGGAATTCGAGCACATGTTGCGCCGGGGGCGTGTCGACAACGACGAGATCAAAGTCGTCGGACTCCGCCATTTCGAGAACTTTTTCCATCGCCGC
Organism: Myxococcota bacterium; assembly: GCA_041891195.1. Taxonomy (GTDB): domain Bacteria; phylum Myxococcota_A; class UBA9160; order UBA9160; family UBA4427; genus DUBZ01. Next base: position 970 of record JASDVE010000001.1, read on the forward strand.
GTACTCACCACTTCCCGAAAGCGCTCCAGAGACATGTTGGTAGATCGGGTTTTCGAGGATCTGGCGACGCACCTCTTCGCTTGGTGCAAATCGTTCAATTAGACCGTCGAAGGTGCGCTTTGGATCGAGCATCATTGCGTGGAGTGCGAGCGATTCGCTTTGCGGGCCCGGGAGCGACACGCGTTGTGGCTCGTTGCCGAGCGCATCGATGCCGAGGGCGTCGGCGAGCCTTCGTGCCGGATCAATCGTCAACACTAGGGTGCGACGACCCGCTCGTGCAGCGGCCAGCGCCATTGCGGCCGACACCGTCGTTTTGCCGACACCGCCGGTTCCAACACAGATTACGACACGGTGTTGTTCGAGCACGGCTTTGGGGGTCAGCAACGTCATTGCGACGAAGCCTCATCTTGCAGATTGCCGTTGCGGGCGTGCGCCTTCGGTTGGCTGAACAATTGCTCAGCCAACAGCAACAGATCACTCCTTCTTTCGATGCCACCGGGCACCTCGCCAATGCGGACGAGCGGCAAGTCCACGCGGTTCGCGAGTTCGCGAACGTAGTGATCGTTGAGTTCGAAGCGCGCGCGCTGGCGCGCGCTGCAGGTCGCCAGAACTTGGGGCGAGGGTAGACAGCCGAGCTCGGTGTTCCTCGGAAGTGTTTCGAGCCGGCTTTCAAAGTTGTCGGAACCGTCCGAGTTGCGGGGCAAGTCGCGTGGGAAGGGGCAGGGCAGAACTCGGTTGACGACCACTCGATCAAGCGGTGTGCCGATGTCATTGCGGACTCGTCCGATAAGTTCCGCGGTCTCTCGCACCGGTAGCTCTTCGGCCAGACTCACGGGCAACAGGCGCGTACGTTCGGGATCTTGAATCAACGTCTCGACGTCGCGCGCACGACGTTGGAGCGGGCCGGTTTTGATTGCCGATTGAACCACACGGGGTACGTCCAAGAACGTGAGGCCGTGACCACTCGCGGGCGCGTCGACCACGATCAGGTCGTAGGTCAGCCGTCCCTCGTCGCGTCCAAAGTTTTCGATATGCCCGATTTTTCCGAGGGTGATGAGTTCTCGCCAACCCGGAGCCGCCGCCAGCAATTGCTTGAAGGCGGGTTGGTTCAGACTCTTTTTAACCAAGCTCTGCATGCCGATCTGCAAGCCGAGGTATTCCGCGAGTGCGGCGAACGGGTCGATGTGAAAAACCCGGAGTGATGGTGAAAGCTCGCGGCCCTCATAGCCGACCGGAGCGGAGCCCGGCTTAATCAGGCCATGCAGGTGTTCGTCGCGACCCATTTCGACCAAGGCGACGCGAAGCCCACGTTCGGCAGCACCCAAGGCCACGGCAGCGGCGACGGTGGTTTTTCCGCAGCCGCCTTTGCCCGTCACAATGACGA
>JASDVE010000002.1:0-1782 GCA_041891195.1 Myxococcota bacterium
ACCCAGAGAGCGGCCCCGGCAAATCCGTGCGCGCATCACTGAAAAACTCAGCCTTATCCACGACGAAAATGCTCCGTCTCGGGATCGTACGAGACGCAGCGCGGCGAGTGATAGAGAGGCACGCTCTATTCGCCCGCGACCGTCATCGACGCGATGCGCACCGCGGGTGCCGCGACCGAGCCCATCCAGAGTAGTTCGCTTCCGATGGCATCGATCTCTTCGAGCATCTTGCCGAAGTGACCGGCGATCGTAATTTCTTCGACCGGGTAGGCGATCTCCCCGCCTTCGATCCAAAGTCCTGCCGCCCCGCGCGAGTAGTCGCCGGTCACCGGGTTGAACCCCATGCCGAGAAGCTCGGTCACGAGCAGCCCACGGTCGGTGCGCGCGATGATGTCGTCAAGGCTTTCGTTGCCCGGTTCGAGCCACAAGTTTGTGGTGCCAACACCGGGCGGGCTGCCCGCGCCGCGCGAAGCATTGCCCGTAGATGGGAAGCCGAGCTTGCGGCCAGAGTAACTATCGAGCAGCCAGGTGTTGAGCTTGCCGTTTTCGACCAATACGTTGCGCCGGGTAGGCAGGCCTTCGCCGTCGAATGGTTTGCTTCCGAGGCCTCCGGGGAGGCGGCCGTCGTCGATAATCGTGACGGAAGGAGCGGCGATTACTTCGCCGAGTTTGTCGCAGAGAAAGGAGGACTCTCGGTATACTGAGTATCCACTGACGAGGGCCGCAAGTTGTCGAATGAGCCCTGCGGCCAACATGCTTTCGAAGATGACCGGAACGACAGTGGTGCTGACTTGGCGGGCATTCAAACGACGCACCGCGCGTTCGGCTGCGAGGGATCCGACTTCTTCAGGAGAATCCAGTTCTGCGAGTTTTCTCGCCGCAGTCATCCAATAATCGCGCTGCATATTCTCGCCTGAGCCCGCGATGGGTTCACTGAACAGAGAATGGGATGCAGATTCGTACTGGCCCACGAACCCGTTGGAATTTCCGTAGGCGATGGTTGAGAAATCGGAGCCGACTTGGCTTCCTTCTGAATTGGTGATGCGCTCATCGTATGCCCGGGCGGCACGTTCGGCAGCACGCGCATCTTCGATCCTGACATCGACCTGGGTGTCGCGGTCGCTTGGCTCGACGAGACTCAGGTCGGGAAGGTGGGTCGCGAAGCCGTCTTCGGGAAGTCCGGCGGCGGGGTCCGCTTCGGTTGCGCGGGCTAGGGCGACCGTTTCTCGTGCCATCTGTTCGATGGCCGGAGTCGCAAGATCACTGGTTGAAGTCACCGCGGTTTTCATGCCGCCTTCGCCTTGCATCAACACGCGGATCCCCAGAACCTGCTCTTGGGCCTGCTTGACGAATTCGACGGTCTCGTCGCGCACGCGGGCCTCGAGAGAGCGTCCGCGTACCAGCACGATGTCGGCGCTATCGGCACCTGCTCGAAGGGTGGTGTCCAAGGCTTGTTCAACAATCGACTCGCTCGACCGCGTGGCAACTTCGTTTGAAGCGCTCATCCCTGGGTACCCCCAACCGTAATTTGATCGAGGCGAATGGTGGGCAAGCCAACTCCCACAGGCACACTCTGGCCATCCTTGCCGCAGGTCCCTACGCCTTGGTCGAGTTCGAGGTCGTTCCCAATGCGGCTGACCCGCTTGAGCACGTCCGGACCATTGCCGATTAGGGTTGCACCCTTCACTGGTGCACCGACGCGCCCGTTTTCGATCTTGTATGCCTCGCTGACACTGAAGACGAACTTGCCGCTCGTGATGTCGACTTGGCCGCCACCAAACG
>JASDVE010000002.1:1792-4107 GCA_041891195.1 Myxococcota bacterium
GCTCAGCACGTCCGCGGGGTCTTCTTCCCCGGCAAGCATGAAAGTGTTGGTCATGCGCGGCATGGGGAGGTCGGCGTAGCTCTCACGGCGGCCGTTCCCGGTGGGTTCGGTGCCCATGAGTCGCGCGTTCAGGCGGTCGGTCATGTAGCCGACGAGAATGCCGTCATCGATCAGCACGTTCTTTTTCGAAGGCGTGCCTTCGTCGTCCACGTTGATGGAGCCGCGTCGGTGGGCGAGGGTGCCGTCGTCAACGACCGTGACCCCTTCGCTTGCGACGCGCTTGCCGAGCATTTCGGAAAATGCGCTCGTGCCTTTGCGGTTGAAGTCGCCCTCGAGCCCGTGGCCGATGGCTTCGTGGAGCAAGATGCCGGGCCAGCCTGGGCCGAGCACCACATTCATTGCGCCGGCCGGGCAATCTTCTGCGCCAAGGTTGAGAATCGCGACGCGTGCGGCTTCGTCGACCAGCGGCTTCCACATGTCAGGGGAGGTGAGCTTCTCGAATTCGTATCGCCCCCCCATGCCCTGGTATCCCATCTCGCGGGTGCCGAGCTTTGCGTCTTCGACAAGCAGCTGGATGTTGAGTCGAACAAGAGGCTGAACGTCTCCTACCAATTGACCGTCGCTATTCGCAATCAAAATGCTGCGATGTTGCGTAATGACGCTCGCGCTGACTTGCTTGATGCGCGGGTCGATGGCGCGGGCATAAATGTCCATCTGTGAAATCAGATCAATCTTCTGCTCGACCGCGACGTCGGTGGGTGACATGGCGACGGGGTAGAGATTCGAAACGGCGTCGTTCCCCCGGCCGACCGCGACTGCGCCTTGCTTGGCGCTGTTCTGCGAAATCGAACGTGCGGTGTTGGCGGCGAGCTGCATGCTCGCTGGGTTGATCTCGTCAGAATGGGCGTAGCCTTGGCGCTCCCCGCAGACCGCGCGCACCCCGACCCCTTGTTCGAGGTGTCGGCTGCCACTTTTGACAATGCCTTCTTCGATCGCGACCGAGTCCTGCGTCGAGTACTCGAAGTATAGGTCCGCGTAATCGACCTCTCGTTCGAGCGTCGTATCGAGGACGTCACTGAGTCGCGATTCGTCGAGTTCGTAGCGGTCTTGAAAAAATGTCAGTGCGGAATCTTTGTCCTGCTCGGCCATGCTTGGGTTCCTTGATCGTTTTTGCGAAGCTAGCGCGCCTCGTCAGTCATTCGTGGAGCATTCGCGCTTGGTAGATGATGATTACGTCGCCGTCTCCGCCCCGATGTGAGTTGAAATGTCTTGAAGGCTTTCGAGAACGTCGGGGTCAAGGCTCCGCATGCCGACTCGCTCGGCGGCCGAGCGGTCTTTTTCTGGGTGGTCCCCCACGAAGAGAGTTGCACTCGCTTCAGTGCCCAACGCGAGCAGGGCGGCTTTGAAGATGCCGGGATCGGGTTTCTCAAACCCGCATACAGCTGGGGTGATCACAATGTCAAGAAAACTAGCAACTTCGAGTGCTTGCAGGATCATGGGCAAGCGTTGGTCGAAGTTTGAAACGACGCCTGTCGCGATGCCGCGTCGCTTGAGTTCTCGGAGGCCCTCTGCCACACCGGTTCGCAGCTTCCAAGCGCCGGCTTCCTTGTACGCGTCGAAGAGGCTGTCGTAGAACGCATTGGGGTCCGGAAACACGACCGTGCTGTCTGCCGCCAAAAATGTGCTCCGCACGACCTTCCGCCACCAGCCTTGTTCCAGTTGCGCTGCACGGGAGGCGTCGCAATCTGGAAAGACCCGGGGCGGAGCGCTGGCCACGATGCGGTTGAACGCATCATCGAGTCGCCAAGCCGGGAGAGAGATCCCGTGCGCTTCTGCCGCGCGTCCGTAAACCGTCCCGACGCTCTCGGCTGTGTCGAAGAGTGTTCCCGTGGCGTCGAAGAGCACCCCATCGATTCGCGGTGCAGGCGGGTGAGAAGTCACTTACGCATCCCTCGGTGAGGTGGATACGCGCTCGCGCCTCAAGCCTGTGCCTTTCGAGCCGAGGCGATGAAGGTCGAAGGGAGATCTCGCGCCTTGGTCGCCGGGGGATCCACCTGGATCGTAATGTCCATCATGCCGAGCCCTTCGAGCCAGTCCCGTACCTGGTCGAGTTCAAAGCCCAGCGATTCAACGCCCAGTTCATTGCGCATCCAGTCGAGGTCATGACGGACAAAGTCGACCAACATGATCGAACCGCCCGGACGAACAATTCGGTGCATTTCTGCAAGCGCGCTTGCGGGCTTCGCCAAATATTGAAGCACCATATGGGCGAAGGCGGCGTCCACTTCGGCATCCTCCAACGGGAGGTCATGGGC
>JASDVE010000002.1:4117-9501 GCA_041891195.1 Myxococcota bacterium
GTCATGGGCATCGCCCACGCGAAACTCGACGCGACTCGACGAAGCCAATTCGTCGTTCGCGAGGTTTTCGCGCGCGGCATCGAGCATGCGATTTGAACCATCGATTCCGATCACGCTGACACCGAGTCGCGCGAGTTCGATCGCAAGAATACCGGTGCCCGTTCCAATGTCGGCGATGTGCTGGTTGGGGTCGACGAGGCGATTGATCGCGCGCGCTCGGGCATGGTCGTCGTTGAAGACCTTGCGGATCGCGTCCCATTCCGGACCTACGATGTCAAAGAAACCACGTGACGACTGTCCGCGCGCCGCAACGACCCGGGCAAGCGCCGCGTCATCGCGTTCAGAAGTCGAATCGCCTTTGAGGTTATCGCGCACCAACTTCCAGGCGTCTTGCCACCAGGGTTCGGTGGGCGGACACATCCGGTAGGAGACGAAGGTGCGGTCGCGGCGGTCGAGGACCAAGCCGGCTTCGCGCAAAATCGCGAGATGACGCGAAACACGGGACTGGGCCATCCCCAGCACTTCCATCAGCTCCTGAACGACAAGTTGTTCGTTTTCGAGAAGACGCAGGATGCGGAGCCGAGTGGGGTCGGAGAGAGTCTTGAAGACTTTTTGGAGTTCGTCCGCAGTGGCCGGCATGGTCGGAAAGTCTAACCTCGATTTTGCAGACAGCCGCGTCGAATCAACGATGCAAAGTTTGTGGCTCGCTACCGAAAGACTGGCGCTTCGAGCGTGCCGCCGATATGTATTTTGGCAGTGCCATCGGGGTCAACCTTCGCACCCAGCGCTTCGATTGTGGCCTGAAGGGGAGGCAGGATTTCGCTGAAGGTCAAGTCGAGATCGATGCTGCGATCGGTCGCCGCGACACCGTTGGTGATGTGACCCTTAATGTTTGCATTGAACATGGGACCGAGCAGCTCGAATGTCGAAATCGCTACAAAGTACTCACCACCCATCATCACTTCGCCGTGCACCGTGTCGTAAGCGATCTCGGCCGGTAGAGCTTCTGTACTGATATTCCCATCGGCTAGGTCGAATGAAAACGGACCGTCATAGTGGTCGTTTGCAGTTTCGATCGAAGCTTGGGCGGACATGGTTCCGGTGAGTTTGAAGGGCAGCGCTTGTTCAAGGAAGGCGATGTCGGTCAAGATGGCGTTTTGTATCGTTGCGTCGATGCTCGGGTTTTCGCCCGGTGAAATCTTGCCTTCGGCATTGCCGAGAGGGGATTCGATCTCGAAAAACAGGGTGGGTTCGAGCATGAACCAGCTGAGTGACCAGGCGGGACCAAAGCGCAGTGCGTCCAGGGCGTAGGTATCCCCAGTCTGGGTCGCGAGGTCGATGTTGTTGAATCTGAGCCCTGGGCCGTTGAGCCCGAACGTAAAACCGGAATCCCCCGCTTCAAATTCAACGCCGAGTGACTCCCCCACAGTGGCCGCTGCCTGATTGGTGAGGTGGTGATACGGAAACCCGATCACGATGAAAAACAACGTCAGTGCAGTCGCGGCCAATGGAATGCCGAGGCCTCTCAGCTTTCGTGGAAGCCGTGCAGTGAGAATCGATTCAGTGTCGGCCATAGTTGCTTGGTGGTTCCGGGCTGAGTGAATCAGCGGTTCTGGTGAGTGGCGCTTCTGATAGTTAGCAGAACGACGTCGTCTGATCCCAAAAAGAAAGCCGGGTGACCCTGAGCAGAGAGCCGAGTAATCCGAATGAGAATTCGGGGTGAATTTAAAGGATGTCGAAGGTCGATACGTTGAAAGTCACGTCGAGCAAGTTGCTGCGGTCCGAGCGCTTCTTGATTCGCAGGCTCTTGACGGTGAGGAGTTGGTCGGACGATTCGATTGCGGTGAGGTAACTCACGGTGTCCTTGAGCGACACGCTCTTGAGTCGAACCTCGACACGGGTCTCTTTGTATTTTTCATCGTCTTGGGCTTTGCGTTCTTCCATTGAGTTCACTTGCACAGAAGACGCGGCCGCGAGGGACTCGAGCAAGGTCAGCAGATTGCGCTTTTCGTGATTCGCACGGATGCGTTCTTCAACTTTGCTCAGACTCGTATTCACGATGTCATACTGACGGCGCAGCCGATTCATGGCGAGTAGTTCTTGTTCTGCGGCGTCGACGCGGGAGGCGACCGTAGTCGAAAGGCCGATGATGGGTTGCACGATGCCAACAAACAGAAGCGAAACGATCGTTAGCCCGCCCGCTACACCGACGAGCATTTGCTCACGGGCTGAAATACCTGACCAAGCGTCGATCAAGCGTTGAATCAGTGCATTCACAATGACTCACCTTCGGCTGAGATGTTGAGTGTCAGATCGAACGTCTTTCCTTCTCCGCGTGATTTTACCTTTGCCACTTCAGCATTGCCGAACGGCGGCGAATTGGTGAGTAAACCCTTGAGGCGATCCGCGGACTGGTACGAGTCGCCAACGACTTTGATCTTCACCACCCGTCGGTCGATGTTGAGATCTTCGAACTGCACTTGAACATCTTTTGGAATGCGCTGGGAAAGTTCGGTCAAAAGATCGACCGCAGAGAGATCGGTTCCGTAGATACCTAGAAAGTCGGCGCGGTCCTGGGCGTTGCGCAGCGCGGTGCCTAACGCGGGAACAGGACTTTCCGGATTTTCGTCTGGGATGACTTCGGAGTAGAGCGCGCGAGTTCTGTCTTCGAGGGTACTTGCGCGGCTTGATTCAAGGGCGAGGGAGACTCCGAACGAAAGCAGTGCGAAACCGGCGGCGACCGCTGCGAGAATCAGTGTTGGGCGAATGTCCTCGGAAATAATCTGAAGAAAGTTCGTGCGGTAGGCAAACTCGTTCTGCCGAAAGTCGATCCTGGTGATCGGGGGTGCCGAGCCGCGTACTGCGAGTGCGATGGCATGTGCGTAGAGTGCGACATCGATCTCTTCAAAATGTTCGTTCACATCGTCATCACTCTGGTCCTCGGCGACACCTGTGATGAGCACCGTGAAATCGCCGTCGATCGGATCACCGAGTGGGCGGGCCTCGATGCCGACCTGTTCGGAGATCGCTTGGGTGATGCCTCTGAGTTTCGACGTCCCACCCATGACCGTGAGCTCGCTCACTTCGGTGGATTCAACTTCTCCGTCTTCCTTGGGCGTGGAGAACGACGCGATGTCGCCCTGGCTCGATTCGATCATGCGGACGATTTCGCGACAAATCCGTGCGATTACGGCATTTGCCTTGGGGAGCGTTTCTCCGTTTGCATCTACAGCACCGTCGGTGCACTTAATGCGCTCGGCTTCGTCTAGGGAACAACCTTGGGCCTCGGCGATGGCCTTGGTGATCGCCAGGCCGCCCATCGGAACGGTGCGGGCTGTAATGGCATGGCCATCGACCACGAGGCATAGCGTTGTGTTCTTGTGGCCCAGGTCGACAAGCAGCCGGTTCCCTGACAGCTCGAACACGCTGGTGAGATTGCCTAGGACCATGCCCTCGGCTTCCAGGGTGCGTGGGGCTATGCCGGCGGCCTGGAAAGTTGACAGAGCGCGCTCCACTTCAGTCTTGCGCGTAAGCGCAGCCAAGACTTCGCAGTGTCCCGCAGCATGGGTGTTTCGCGGCATCATGGTCCAGTCGATCACGACATCGTCGAGCTCGAAGGGCACTTCTCCCTCGACTGCGAACGGGACCGCTGCGGTGAGCTTCTTTTTGTCTTTGAATGGAAACTCGAGCCGGCGCAGGGAAACCCGATCGCCGGGGATCGAGGAAATGACCTGGTCAGTCTGCAACTTTTCGATGTTGACGAAGCGCTGGAGTGCCTCACCCAAGTCTTCGGGCTGCTCGTCTGTGTTTGTACCGTCGCCTGCGTTGTCACCAATGCCGCTGTTCGCATGCGCGCGTGCTCGACCCGATTGAGGGCCGCGCATGTTCAGCAATACTTCGAACGCTTTAATGGTGTGGGAGCCGGTGTCTAGGCCCAATATGCTTTTCATGAACGGCATCCCGTAAAACGCTTCGTCATTGCATCCGCCAGTATAGTAGAAAGGGAGCCGATTTCCCCGTTTGAGTCATATTGAGCACCGCTTCGACCGTGCGTTCGATGTCTCCAAATATGACTTGGGAGATCACAGTATAGACCCACGACTTCGCGGGTAGCTTCACGGGGGGATAGATCTCTCCGGACAGGTTGGCCTCGGCGAGGGTCAGACAGCGATCGGGATCTGTTGCGGTGCTGTCGCAGAAATACGAACCCCTTTTACGTGCATCGAGAATTTCGAGAATTTGGTCTTCCTGTAGTTGACGGCGATCCCCGCCTTCTCCTTGATAGATACTTCCAAGGACATGCCCCGGCGCAGTGTTGATATTGACCCCCTCGGCTGAGAAGAGGGGATACACGGTCAAATAGGGTTCTAATGTTCTGACCAGGTTGTGATCGAACCCTTCGACGAGTCCGAGCTCTTGAACACTCAAAAGAGGCCTGTTGGCCGGCAGGTAAGGGGGGTCTTGAGCGAGGTAGTAGTCGTCTTCGTCGCCGCCGTCGATCCGGACCCGATCGTGGTCGAGGTAGTCGAGGAGGTTTTTCGCAAGCTCTCGGGGCCCATACTCCTTTTCGTCGGCAGAGCCTTCCATATTCTCGATCACGCGATCGAAAAAGTCAGTCAGGAATTCTTCGGCGTCCGCGATCGGCAGTCCTTCATCTTCGTCGATTTTTCTTGGGCCTTCAGCTTTGAGCGGGTTCTGTTTCTGTTGTTGCTGCGGCTTATCGTTACTTGCGTCAGTCTCGTCGAGAGTCGTGAGTATGAGTTCCGCAAGTTCGGCCCCGAGCTGATCTAGGGCTTCGGCCTTTTCGAGGTCGAGGATCCCATGGGCCTGTTCCGCGGTCGAGTATTTCACAAGAGAATTGATGTTGAGGCGAGAACTGTTGTCGAAGATGCTTACATGGAGGAACGCGCCTTCCGGTGTTTCAATGTCGTAGTCCGCGATGCGGTTAATGAGGTCGTGCTCGGTATTGCCGAATGTCTCGGTTTCGTCGCCGCGTTGATGCGCGACATCAATCTTGCGTAGCAGTTGCTCGTGTAGGACTGCGCGGGCAATGTGGACCCCAGATTTCGCAAGCGCTTCTGCAACCGCAACGTTGTCACGGTTGCGAACGATTAGGCTGTCGATGACCGCGCGGCTCACAAATGTGGTGACGGCCGCGGTTAGGGCGAGCGCCAAAATGAGAACCATGGGCAGGACCACTCCGCGCTCTCGTCTGTTCGTGTTTGCCTCATTCATTAGAAGTCGTCCTCGTCCTCGTCGTCTTCATCGTCTTCGTCGTCCTCGTCGTCCTCGTCGTCCTCGTCGTCTTCTTCGTCGTCGTCGTCGTCTTCCTCGGCTGCGGTAGGGTCCTCCTCGTCGGTTGGGGGTTTGTCCACGTTGTCGAT
>JASDVE010000002.1:9511-10201 GCA_041891195.1 Myxococcota bacterium
GAGGGGGCGCAGTGGCAACATCACAGTTTTCGCGAAGGTCTTGCGGTCTCCGTCTTCTTCTTCTTCTTCTTCTTCGTCGTCGTCGTGCGCGATCGGGATTTCGAAGTCTTCATCGAGTTCTGCCTCGATGATTTCGTCGGTGGTCAGCATACTGATTTCAAGTTTTACACCGAGGGGCAGGGCGAGGCGTCCGCTCTTACGGAGCGAACTCCACTTAGGATCTAAGTCCCCAGTCTGATTGACGACGCGAATTTTGAAAGATGCGATGTCTTCGCCGACCACGTCTGTGTTCGGGTCATCCACTTTCGGAAAACTCGGGTCGTAAGCAAGTGGCATGTGGGTGCTTCGGTATCGCATGAGCTGATAACCGGGTCGATCTTCTTGGAGCTCTACGTAGTAGGCCACGACTGCGAGGTCGGAGGAGTGCCCGTCGATGTCTTGGGGGCTGTAGTTGCGGGTGACGAACTTGATTGCGTTTGAACTTTCGCTCGCGAGGCCCTCGTCGAGAAAATCCTGGACGGTCAAAAATATCCAAGGCGTGCTCTCAGGCGTACCGTTTGTGACTCTCGGAGCGATGAAGTAGGTGCCAGCGATGTCGCGGCTCATCCGGTCGAGCAGCGCGACGGCTTGGCGTTGAGACCGCAGGCGCTCGCGTGCGTGCTGCGTCGCTGAGCCCAAATTCATTTGACA
>JASDVE010000003.1:0-2346 GCA_041891195.1 Myxococcota bacterium
TCGCACAGCTTACGAATGAGAAGCGCGCCGCGCTGCTCGGTGACGACGCCAAGCAGCGAGACGTCTTGCCCAAGAACGCAGACTACGTGGGCTCAACCGCGTGCCAGAGCTGTCACCCGAGCGAGTTCAAGACTTGGTCTGAAAGCCCGCACAGCCGCGCCGTGCAAACCTTGGCTGCCAAGGGCAAGCAGGACGACGCGACTTGCCTCAAATGTCACACCACCGGCATGGGACGAAGCGGTGGCTTCCCCGGAAATGGTAAGGGCCAAGACCCCACCCACGCTGACCTCGCTTCGGTGGGTTGCGAATCGTGTCATGGCCCGGGGGGCAATCACATTGCGCCGAGTGCAAAGAAGCTCGGAACGATCGTGAGCTTGGCAGACAAATGTGACTCTTGCGCGATCCTGCAGATTTGCGGCTCGTGTCACGACGATGCGAACGACCCGGGCTTTGAATTCCGAATTGAAGAAAGCATCGAAAAGCAACGCCACGGAACGATTGAAGCCGGAACGGGCAAACCGTTAAGCGACAAGCCGACGGCAAAACGTGACGAGCCGGCGCGTCCGGTAGAAGATGCGGTCGCCCATATTCTGCGCACCCTCGACCGCAAAGGCTGAGCCGAGTTGGCAAACGTAAGAATCGAGCGCACAGGCAATGGCATCGCGACCCTCGTCATAGACCGCGAAAACAAACGCAATGCCCTCAACCGAGCAACCCTCGACGAGCTGTGCGATCGCCTCGACCTGCTAACGGCAGATCAAAACGTTCGCGTCATCATTTTGCGAGGTGCCGGCGACCAAGCCTTCTGCGCAGGTGCGGATCTTAGAGAAGTGCTCAAATGCGAAACCCTGGCCGAAAGCCGCGCGCACTTCGACGGTGTCCGGCGCGTCATCGTGCGTCTGCAAAATGCGCCTCAGCCGACAATCTCGCGAGTGGCGGGTTTCGCGCTGGCGGGGGGATGCGGACTCGCCGTTGCGACCGATTTCACGATCGCCGGTGAAGGTGCCGTCTTCGGCTTACCCGAAATTAATCTTGGCTTGCTTCCCCTGATCGTGTCTGAGCCGATTTACCGCGCGGTGGGGAGCAGGAAGGTACTGCTCGACCTCGCCCTCACTGGGCGCCGGGTTCAGGCAAGCGAGGCCCAACAGCTCGGCATGGTGACCCGGGTCGTGCCAGACGGCGAACTCGACGCAGAAGTCTCGAGCCTTGCAGATCAACTCGCGGGACAATCGTCCGCCGCACTTCGCATGGGCAAAGAAGCGCTGTACACCATGTGCGAACTCGACGACCATGCCGCCATGAAGTACTTGCGTGAAATGACCGTGATCGCGGCCCGTAGTGACGACGCCGCCGAGGGGATCGAAGCTTTCTTCGCAAAACGCCAGCCAGTATGGAAGGGCCGCTAAACCGTGTCGAACGATCTCCACGCAGAAGCCCGGGCCATTGCTGCATCGTTACGCGAAGTCGTCGCCGAACTCGCAGACGAGGGCGTGGACGCCCTCGAGATCCCCCAGCTTGAAACCGCGGCCACGGCGCCGCCGAGTGCACCGCAAGTTCGAACACGCCAGCAGCAACCCGCTCCACCTGCTCCCGCTTCGCCTGCTGCCACGGCCGCTCCGACGATCGAAACACCGCCTTCGGTCCCACTAACCCTAGACGCGGTCCGCGAAGAACTCGGTGACTGTCGGCGCTGCGGCCTGTGCGAAGGGCGGAGAGAAATCGTCTTTGGCAGCGGCAACCCGAACGCTGACCTGATGTTCATTGGTGAAGGGCCGGGCGAGCAAGAAGACATCCAGGGCCTGCCCTTTGTTGGTCGCGCCGGTGAGCTGCTCACGCAGATGATCGAGAAAGGAATTCAGATACCACGGGACGACGTCTATATCTGCAACATCGTAAAGTGCCGCCCGCCAAAGAATCGCAACCCACTCCCAGACGAAGTGAGTGCCTGCAAGCCTTTCCTCGACGGACAAATTGACGCCGTGAAACCCAAGGTGATGATCTCCCTAGGCAAGCCCGCCGCCGAGCTACTCCTCGGACGCGAGGTCGCCATCACAAAAATGCGCGGCACATGGCATGCCTATCGCGGAATCCCGCTGATGCCCACGCTCCATCCGGCGTTCGTACTAAGACAGTACACGCCAGAGAATCGCCGTTTTGTCTGGGAAGACCTGAAGGCCGCGGTCGAGAAGAGCCGAAGCTAGCCACGGCTCTTCTACAACATCGACCGATGCGAAACGCTTAGAACGGCCGCTCGGGAACGCCGGCGGTCTGCTTCTTGCGATATGCGTCAAGGGCTTTGCGCACACTCGGATCTGGGCCGGCGAGCATTGCTGCCGCGAACAGACC
>JASDVE010000004.1:0-564 GCA_041891195.1 Myxococcota bacterium
CCGCGTGCCCAGCGATAGTCCGCCTTGCCGCTCGGCGCACGAACGATGGTGTCCGCGAATAGGACGGTCCGGGGAAGCTTGTACCTCGCGATCGATTGATTGGCATGCGCCTTCAACGCGTCCTCATTCACCTGGCTTCCTGCCCGGAGCTGAACGATCGCGGTAACCTGGCTTCCGAACCGTGCGTTCGGGGTGCCGCAGACCACCGCGTCGTAAACACCGGGGTGGCCTTTGATCGCGAGTTCCACTTCTTCTGCGAAGATCTTCTCGCCACCGCTGTTGATGGTGACGGAGTCGCGGCCCAGGAGCTTCAAGCGCCCATCTGCCTCGAGCATCGCACGATCGCCGGGAACCGAATATCGAACGCCCTCAATTTCGGGAAACGTCTTCGCAGTCTTCGCTTCATCCTCGAAGTATCCGAGCGGCACGTGTCCACGCCTTGCGAGCCAACCGATGTCATTCGACCCAGCTTCGACCACGCCCGTGAGGTCGTCTCGAAGCACGTCGTTCTGGTCCGACATATCGAAGTTGCCGGTCGTCGCCCCGGTCTCTTTGGTCGAATAG
>JASDVE010000004.1:574-10177 GCA_041891195.1 Myxococcota bacterium
TTCCGATGAACCCAATGCATCCAAAATCTTGATTTGCGGAACTGCATCCAAAAATTCTTGCTTCAGCGCGGCGGTAAAGATGGCGCCCCCGGAAGTAACCAACGTCAGGCTCGACAGGTCGTATTTCTTCTTTGCAAGTTGATCCAGAAGAGGCCGCGCAAACGCATCGCCAACGATCGTGATGGCGTTCACACGTTCGCGCTCCACCGTCGACCAAATGTCGTCGGGATCGAGTCGCTCAACTTCCGACTGAATCACCACCGTGGCGCCGACGTGCCACATATTGAACGCAACCCAATGCGCAGCGCCGTGCATCAGCGGAGGCGTCGGCAGGGCACGAAAGGGTCGGCGCGCTTTCACGCGTTCCTGAAACTGCTTGAGGGACTCGGGGACGCCACCCGAAGCGAGCGCGCCTTTGTAAATGTCCTCGTTGCGCCAGATCACGCCCTTGGGCATCCCGGTCGTTCCGCCGGTGTACAAGATGTAGAGATCGTCGTTCGAAAGCGCAGGAGACAAGGGCTTTGGAGTCGCGGCCGCGAGGGCTTCCTCGTAATCGACAGCGCCTGGCAACAGCGCATTGCCCGACTCGTCCGCAACTTGAAGCCAAAGTTTTACACCAGAAAGCTGTTCACGAAGTTGCTCGAGCACGGGGGCAAAAGCTGCGTGATAGATGATCGCTTTGGCTTGCGAATTTTCGAAGAGATACAGAAGTTCTTTTTCGACGTAGCGATAATTGACGTTGAACGGTGCGCAGCGGGCCTTGAATGCGCCCAACATGCCTTCGAGATACTCATTGCCGTTATAGAGATACAGGCCGACGTGATCTTGACCAGACTCCCAGTTCGACAGCGCATCGCGTTCGGTGTGACATCCCAAGCCGGCGGCGGCGAGCACGGATGCGAGACGCCGAGTGCGGTCGGTGACTTCGCGCCACGTAAAGCGGCGATCGCGGAAGACGATGCACTCGTTGTCGGGGAGTACCTCAGCGACCGCTTCGTGGAGTCGAGCCAGATTGTACATGACGCTGGCTACGCCTCTCCGGTTGCGATGCTTTTGGCCCAACGGTAGTCGGGCTTGCCACTCGGCGACCGCTCGATGGCGTCCACAATGTGAAGCTCGCGCGGGATCTTGTAGCCGGCGATCTTGGTCCGACAGTGATTCTGCAATGCTTCGAGTTCAACGGTCGCGCCGTCACGGGGTTGCACCACCGCGGCCACACGACTGCCGAAGCGTTCGTCCGGAACACCAACCACCACTGCGTCGTAAGCGTCAGGGAAATCTTTGACCGCAGCTTCGACCTCTTCGGGGTAGATCTTCTCGCCACCCGAGTTAATCGAAACCGACCCGCGCCCCAGTAATGTGATCGTGCCGTCTTCTTCGAGCATCGCCCAGTCACCGGGTACCGCGTAGCGACGACCGTCCTTCGCAGTCACAAATGTCTCCGCGGTCTTCTCCGGGTCTTTGTAGTACATGATCGGGATGTCGCCGCTGCGCCCAACCTTGCCGCGGATCCCCGACCCCGCCTTTACAGGCTCCAGATTTTCGTCGAGCACGGTGGTGTCTGGGCCCGCCTTCACCGTTGGGCCCCCACCGAGCATCGCGGTGTTTCCTTTGGTGATCAGCGCCATGCCGTTGTTTCCGCTTTCAGAAGCACCAATGCTGTCAATGATGAGCAGGTTCGGCAGATATTCGAAGAAGTCATCTTTTACAGTCGGTGAGAAAACGGCTGCCGTGCTCACGACGAGGAATAGCGACGAGATGTCTCGGTCGTCGCCGTCCCCTGACAGGGTTTCCACGAGGGGACGCCCCATGGCGTCGCCGGTGATCATGAGGACCCCGACTTTTTCTTCCTCAACCAGTCGCCAGACTTCTGAAGCGTCGAACTTTGGGATCAACACAATCTTCCCACCGACGAAACTCCCGCCCATCACCGCCCACTGTGATGCGCCGTGCATCAGCGGCGCGATCGGCAACGTGCAGCGTTGATTTGGATCGCGCTTCGCCCATTCGATTATGTCTTCGGGGCGTTCGACGCGTTCGCCCGTCTGGGCGTCGTTGCCACCACCCAGTGCAAAGAACACATCCTTGTGCCGCCAGACCACGCCCTTCGGCATCCCCGTCGTTCCGCCCGTATAAAGGATGTAGTGATCGTCGGGGGAGCGCGGTCCAAAGTCCCGCTCCGGTGAACCACCGGCGATCGCCTCTTCATAGTCGACCGATATAAACCCGCTGGGGGCAACGGTCTCGGTACCGTCGTCAATCACAACCACGTGCTTCAGTACGTTGAGGCTCTCACGCACCGCAGCAACGCGGGGACAAAACTCGCGCGCCACAACCAGCGCCTTCAGGTCAGCGTTGTCAAAGATGTAGGCAAGCTCGTCCTCGACGTAGCGAAAATTGATGTTCACCCAGACTGCGCGAATTTTGAACACAGCCCACAGCGTCTCAACCCATTCGATGGAGTTGTAGGCGTAAATTCCAACGTGATCTCCGGCACCGACGCCATTCGCCGCAAGGTGGTGCGCAAGTCGGTTGGCACGAGCGTCCATCTCGGCGTACGTGCAGCGCTTCCCATCTGCGACAACGTATTCGCGCTCTCCGAAGTGGTCGACCGCGTTTTCAAATAAATCTGCGAGATTGAATTCCATCTAGGGGTCCTTCGTGAGTCGGGTTGGGTTGGGTCACATGGGATGCGCATGCACGGCGCGCTGTACCCGACCGTGCCCTCATCCTTCAGATAAAACGATCATAACATCGGCCCCCTGCGGTGTCTGCTCGCATGCCCATCACGTGTCAGGCCGGGTTCATACCGGCACGCCTAAAGCACACAAAGAACGGGATGTTTCCAGACTAAGCGGATACCGTTCGCTCGCTTTTGACGCAATGGAAGCGAACCGCCCCACTCAAACCTCAAAACACAAACCGGGAGTCCACCGTGCCCAAGCGCCGCGACCTCATAAAAATGAGCGAAGAAGAAATTTGGAAATTCATTGAGTCACAGAAGACGGTTCAGGTGGCGACCATCAATAAGGACGGCACACCCCACATCATGCCCCTGTGGTTCGCGATTGATGACGGTCGAGTCGTACTCGAGACCTTCACCAAGTCACAAAAAATCGTGAACCTCGAACGAGACGCGCGAATTAGCGTGTTATTCGAAGACGGCGACGAATACAACGACCTCAAAGGCGTTTCGATTCAAGGCACCGCGCGGTTGGTGCAAGAGCACGAAGAAGTGCACCGCCTCCACATGCTCGTGCTCGTCCGCAACCAACCCGAAGTGCCGGTCGACTTACTCGAAAAAGCCACCGCTTCAATGGTGGCAAAGAAGACCGCCATCGTGATTCAACCCGAACGGTTCGTGACCTGGGATCATTCGAAGTTGGCCGGCGCCTACTAAGACAGCGTGGCCGAGCAGATGGCTGCGCCATGACACCGACCGACGTTCAAAAACGTCTACTGCCCGCCAGCCCGGCACAACCGAAGCATGAACAGCATGCCGTCTAGGGTCGGTCCGACGCGTTCCTCGGCAGGGTCCTCCGCTGGGAAAATGGCTGGGCAACTCCCATCGTCGCACTGTTCGTTTAGCAACTGGTCCAGCAACGCGTTGGTGTTGAACTCGACCCCCGGCAGCGCCTCCGCTTCGCAGTAGAAGAGAACGCGAAGCTGTTCCGACGCGCTGTACTCCCCGACGAGCCCACCGCGCTCAAGTTCGCGGGCGCACCAAGGCAGCGCAGCTTCGCTTTCTTCGTCGTGTACGTTCGTAAAATAGTGGGTGAAGGACGCGACGGAGGGCCACGCATTTTGACGAATATAGTCGACGGACCAGAAGCGGTTCATGTAGAGCCCCGCCGCCGTTAGCGTCTCGGGGCGCACACTGCGCGTTCGACCGAGGAAGCCCGCAAGCATTCCGGTCGTGAAGACTCGCTCAGGCGAATCGACCGACCCTTCGCTCGCGCCACCGTACCCCCCGTCTGCTTGCTGAGCTCTGTACAAAAACTCGACTGCGCGATCACAGGGGGCATCGTACAGGTGTGACCAATCTGCGAGCACCGACAGGGCTTCGAGCGTCCCGCGAATTTCGCCTTCAGGGTCAAAGGCCAGCAAGTTGCGGGTAATCGGACCGGAAAACACTTGGCCTACGTTCAGAATCGAACCCGCGGGAGTCTGTTGATCGGCGAGACATGCAAGGCCCTGCGAGACCGGCTCGATCCCGACCATGATATGCGCTCGCAACTTGGACAATGCACTGCCGTGTTGCTCTACGAAACCCAACGCACGTTCGAGCCCAAGCGCTGCGCGCTCGCGCAACCCATCAATGTCCAGCGAAGGAACGACGTCGCCACCCAATACTTTCAAATGATCTGTCACGATCGTTCACTTCCCCGCATAAACTTTCACAAAACCAGCCCGACACTACCCCGAAGCCACGGCGTGCATTTTCACGCCCCCCCAGCCACAGCGCCAAGCGCGAGGTGGGCCGGGACGATCCCGCAAAACGTCCGCCCCGACAAGCTCTGCGAGCCCCCACTCCACAGCCACGGGCGACCATTCAGTCGCTACAATGCGGCCGTTCAACCGACACACCCCATAAATTCGGAGACCCAATGTCCCAGCTTCGGAGCAAGAGTAAGTATCGCAAAGGGCACGACGACGGGCTCGAACCGCTCGAGCCACTGGATCTTGCTGCGAGCGACACCGTGGACGCGCTTGTTCGCGGCATGGCGAACACCGCTTTTGGCGGACGAAGTCTTGGCGAAGCCGCCGATGTGCTTGAAACCATGGTCCGCGACGACGACTGCTTTCGCGTCGTCACCATCTCAGGAGCCATGACAATCGCCAAACAAGGGCTGATCTTGTGCGAGATGATGGAGCGGGGATGGGTGCAAGCCATCGTCACAACCGGCGCCCTGATGACCCACGGCTTGGTCGAAGGCGCGGGGATGCAGCACTTCAAACACCGTCCGTCGCTTGACGACACCACGCTTTTCGAGCGCGGCTACAACCGCGTCTACGACACCATCGAACTCGAGCAAAACCTCGACGATGCCTATTCGATCTTGAGCCACACCTTTCGTGACACACCCGGTGGAACCGTCTTATCGAGTCGAACCATTCTCGAACAGATCGGCCAGCACCTCAATGCAAATGTCAAAGGTCGCGCGATCCTCGGCGTCGCCGCCGAGCGAAACATCCCGATCTACGTCCCCGCATTCACCGACTCGGAGCTCGGGCTCGACCTCGCGGTATTCAATCAGCAACGCACACAAAACGGAAAACAAACAGTCGGCTTCGATCCGTTTCTCGACCTGAACGACTTTGCCAAGCGCGTCAACGAACACGAAACGCTGGGGATCTTTACGATCGGGGGCGGCGTCCCGCGCAACTGGGCACAGCAGGTGGGACCCTACCTTGAGATCTCCGCCGAACGCCTCGGGCTCGATCAACCCGTTCGCCGCTACAAATACGCGGTTCGAATCTGTCCAGAGCCCGTGCATTGGGGCGGCCTTTCCGGCTGCAGTTACACGGAAGGCGTTTCTTGGGGCAAGTTCGTCCCCGAAGCAGAAGGCGGCTGTTTTGCGGAAGTCTTCGCCGACGCCACGATCGCATGGCCACTCATCGTTCGCGCAGTGATGGAGCGTACTTCGGCCTAGCGGGCCCTAAGCGGTGACGGCCTACGCAAGGGGACCGGCCACGGTCTGGGCAAAGCTCAGAGCGAAGACCTGCCCAAAAATCTATGCGCCACTCGTAGCGAGCCGCGAGGGGTCGGCTGTTTCCGCGAGCTTGAGTTCGGGATATTTTTCCTCGACCCGCTTTAGATCCCATTCGCTCTTCGCCAGCAACACCGCCCTTCCCTCTCGGTCTTCGTAAACTCGCACGCGTTCCGAGAAACGAAAAATCTCGGTATCGAAATCTGCCTGAGGCCACCTTGCGAGCTTGTAGTCGAGCGGCGACAGCCCGGGCTCTACTCCGTACTCACTCGCCAGCCGATGTTGAAATACATCGAACTGCAATTGTCCGATCGCACCGAGGATCAACGTCGCGGAGCCACCACCCGGTTCGCGAAACAACTGAACCGCTCCTTCTTGAACCAGCTGATCGATGCCCTTTTCCAGAGACTTGCGTTTCCCCACTGCTGCAACTTCAACCCGTGCAAAACATTCGGGTGAAAAACTCGGGATACCGGGATAGTTGAAGTTTCCCTTGTCGTTGAGGGTGTCGCCGATCCCGAATACCCCCGGATCAAACAAGCCCACCACATCGCCAGGGAATGCTTCGGAGACTTCTTCCCGGTCTCGTCCCATCAAGAGCGTCGAATTCGCCAGACGAATGGGTTTGTTCGTGCGAACGTGACGCGTCGACTTGCCCGCCATAAAGCGTCCGGAACATACGCGCACGAACGCGATGCGATCGCGATGGTCTTTGTCCATGTTCGCCTGAATCTTGAAGACAAAACCTGAGAAGTCGTTCGAATCAGGTTCGACCATCCCTTTGTCAGACTCTCGCGCAGTTGGACACGGCGCCATTTCGAGAAAGCGCTCGAGTAACGGCGACACGCCAAAGTTGGTGAGCGCGCTTCCAAAGAACATCGGCGTCAGTTCACCTGCCCGTACACGTTCGATGTCAAACTCCGCACCGGCCCCGTCGAGCAGCTCGAGTGCATCGGTGAGCTCGCCGGCGTGAATCCCGAGTGCCTCGTTAAACGCGTCGCTCCCGAGGCCACCCTCGATGATGTTCTCGTCGAGCAGTGTGCGCCCATGGTTGCCTCCCGAAAACATGATCAGCCGATCCCCCAGCCGGTCGTACACCCCGCGGAAGTCCTTGCCCTCCCCAACGGGCCAATTCACCGGAACGGCGTCGATCCCGAGTACCTCTTCGATCTCACTCATGAGGTCGAGGGGGTCGCGACCGAAGCGGTCCATCTTGTTGACGAAGGTAAAGATCGGGATCCCGCGCATGCGGCAGACTTCGAATAGCTTGCGTGTCTGGTTCTCAACGCCCTTTGCACCGTCGATCAACATCACCGCGCTGTCGGCGGCCGTAAGCGTGCGATACGTGTCTTCGCTGAAATCTTTATGGCCCGGCGTGTCGAGGATATTGACCCGAAAGCCTCGATAGTCGAAATGCATCACCGAGCTACTCACCGAAATGCCGCGCTGTTTTTCGAGTTCGAGCCAGTCGCTCTTTGCGTGCTTGTCCGAGCGGCGACCGCGTACGGACCCCGCCTCTCTCACAGCACCCCCGAACAACAATAGTTTTTCGGTGAGCGTCGTTTTGCCCGCATCGGGGTGAGAAATAATGGCGAAGGTACGTCGGCGCTCGACTTCGGCGCGAAGACTTCGGGTCGAAGTGCCGTCAGCGTCAGCAGCTTCTTCGTTTTTGGATTCCATCAGATGTTCTTTCTACTGGTTAAAGACCACGGCGTGTCGAAGGTCTCGACAGCGTGGTGAGATTGGTGCGGAGTATCTCATTGCGAGACAGGGCGAAGCGAGTGGCTACGAAAGCAAAGAAGGATCTCGACACAGATCTTTGGTCAGGTTTTTGTGATGCGCTTCGAGGGTGCCGCCGCCGATTTCGAGTAACTTGGCATCGCGCCACAATCGTTCGACCACGTACTCCCCCATATAACCGTTGCCACCCAGCACTTGCATGGCGGCGTCGGCCGCGCGCTTGCCAACCTGTGCGGCAAAGAGCTTCGTCGCATCGGCGTCTACGCGCTGGCCGGTGCTTGCAAGGTTGATGCGGCGCGCCGTGTCGTAGACGAAGCTTCGCGCCGAGCGCCATTCGGCAAAGGTCTCGGCGATATAACGTTGAATCTGGCCGAAGTCTCGAATCGGTTTGCCAAAAGCCTTTCGTTCATTGGCGTAGCCAGTCATCACCTGAAGCGACCTTTGGGCGATCCCTGTCGCTTGGGCGGCCAAGGCCAACCTTTCGATTTCGAGGTTTCGCATCATGTGCTTTGTACCTTCGCCAATCTCACCGAGCAGGTTCGCCTTGGGTACGCGAACGTCGTTGAAGACAAGCTCGGTCGTGTACGAAGCGCGCATGCCAAGCTTGTCCACCCACTTCTGCCCAAGCGCGAAGCCGTCCATCCCCTTCTCGACCAAAAACGAACTAATTTCCCGGGGGCCGGTGGTCGCGTAAACAATGAAGACGTCGCCAAGGGTATTTTCGTCGATTCCGCCGTTTGTGATGAACGTCTTCACTCCGGTAATGATGTAGTCGTCGCCATCCGCAGTGGCAGTCGTCGTCATGCCCATCACGTCCGTCCCGACGCCGGGCTCGGTCATGCACAAGCCACCGATCCATTCACCACTGACGGCCTTGGGCAGGATCCGCCTGCGCTGTTCTTCGTTGCCATTGACGTAACAATTTTGGGCAAAGAGGATCGAATGTGCGAGCACCGCGAGGCCGAAGCCCGGGTCCGATGTCGACAACGCCTCGAGAACCTGTACTGCCGCGATCGGATCGAGACCCGCGCCGCCATATTTTTCGGGAATCGTCACCCCGAGCAGGCCGAGATCTCCAGCCTTGAGAAATAACGCGTGGTTAAAGCGTTCGGCGCGATCGTGGTCCGCGGCTTGAGGTTCCACTTCACGGGCAACGAACTCGCGCAACGACTCGGCCAGCAGCCGGTGTTCGGGAGTCGGGGCGAACAAGTCGAGATCGCGCCAGGGTTCGCGTTCGATATCAGTCATCGTCTTCGGGCTCACTTGTGAGGGGGCACGCCGCGATCTGGACATGGGATCGACTGCGCGGGGCTCGTGGGCCGAGAGACTAGCAGGCTGCCAGGCTATCGATCACGTAGTCCCCGATGGCCTGGCGGACCCTGGGCTCGATCGCGCTGAAGACAAGTCCGATGTTGGGCACGAGCTGATAGGCGGCCTCGGCTTCGATCTCGAAGGAGCCTACGTCGGGCAACGCGAAAGATAGAGAGAAATGGGTGCCCAGCGGCACGTCTTCGCTACTGCGCATCAGGCAGCCATTGTCTGAAATCGAAAGAATCTCTGCGGACCAGCTTTTGCCGCGCCGGGAGCATGTCGCTCGGAGGTCGGCGTCAACCCGCGGCGTAGACCTCGGAACTTCCTCGAAGTGCTGCTGGAGGATTCTGTACAAGTCGTGCAAGCCGGCCGGTCGCTTTACCGCAGCGATGATCTGCGGGGTCAAGGTTCGAATTCCGGCGCGACCTGTGAGAAGAATAATCGGAAGGTCGTCGCTCGCATCGGCTTCTGGCAGATCCAGGTTGGCTTCCGCCCGATGGTCGTCCAGAACCAGTAGTTCAATCTTTTGCCGATCGCCCTCACAGCTTTGCTCTAGCAGCGCCAAGTCAGTCGCGGTCAAGATCCTGTAGCCGAGGCGTCCCAAAATCACGCGGGTCAGCTGGGCGAACTCTTCGGGGCGCGCATTCGTAAACAGCAGGTGTTCCGGCGGCAGACTCAATTGTGGGGACATGCCAGGGTGAATCGGCATGCGGGGACGCCAGGTTGAGAGCTCTAAGGAAGCAATGATCCATAGGCTGATCCATCGCAGAACTGTGTGTGCTGGATAATATGCACAAAATCGAACGACATTTGATTGAAAAGCCGACCCGGAGTCAACGCG
>JASDVE010000005.1:0-2796 GCA_041891195.1 Myxococcota bacterium
ACGCAGCACTATGATTACCTGAAGACGGTGCTCAAGGTGTTGCAGTGGTATAAGCCGCGTGAGCGCTGGATCCTGAAGTGCCCGCAACACCTCGAACAGATCGCCCCGCTCATGGCGACGTTTCCGGACGCGACCATCGTGGTGACGCATCGCGATCCGGTGTCGGTCATTCAGTCTGCGATCACCATGCTGACGTATGGGGCCCGGATGACCTACACAAAACCGCGACCCGAGTTCTATCTGGACTACTGGACCGATCGGATCCGGCGCTTACTCGATACGTCAGTTCGTGATCGCCATCGACTACCCAGTGACCGTACCGTCGACGTTCTTTTTCATGAGCTGATGTCTGACGACATGGGCACCGTCGAGCGCATCTACGAAGTCGCAGGGCTTGAAATGACCAATGAGGCGCACGCCCAAATTGCGGGCTACATCGCCGACCATCCCCGGGGCAAAGACGGACAAGTTGTGTACGACCTTCGCAAGGACTTCGACGCGGACCCCGCGGACGTACGCGCGGGTTTCGATTTTTATCTCGACAAGTTCGACATCCGAAAGGAAGTGAAATGAGCAACGCCACAGACATTCAGGCACGAGTCGATCGTTTGATCGACGAACGTCCCGGCCGCGAGCTGCTGCATCCCGACTATGATGAGAAGGCGGTGCCGCTGAACGACTTTATCTATCGGTCACAGGGGGCAAGTGCTTCGACGATGTTGGTCACCAGCGCGGGGCGCGTCATCGTCAACACCGGCATGGGGTTCGAGGCGCCACACCATAAGCATGTCTTTGACGAGGTTTGCCCAGGACCGACGCCGTATATCATCACGACTCAGGGACACGTTGATCACGTGGGCGGGGTTGCAGTCTTTCGCGACGACACAACGTGTTACGTAGCCCAAGAATCAAATCCAGCGTGCCAGGCGGATGACGAACGGCTGCAGCAGTTCCGGGGTGGGACCGCACTGCGCTGGTTTCCGAAGCTGCCGGCGCAGATCCGGGAATTCAGCCAGCGTTACGCGAGCACAATGAAGGGACAGGACAAGCCGACCCCCGACAAGATGTTCGAGGAGCGGACGTCTTTCACGGTGGGAGATCTCGAAATTGAGCTCATCGCGATGCCCGGGGGCGAAACCATCGACAGCCTCGCGGTCTGGCTCCCCCAGCATCGCATCGCGATCTTGAGCAATCTATTCGGACCGTTGTTCCCGCACTTTCCAAACTTCAACACCCTGCGCGGAGACAAGTACAGGTTTGCGGTTCCGTATCTGGCCAACGTCAAGCGCATGCGCGAACTCAAGCCCAGCATGCTGATTACTGGGCGCGGCATGCCGATCGAAGGGGAAGAGTTGATCGACGCTTGCCTGGGACGCCTGCATGACAGCGTCGACTACGTTCACGAACAGACTGCTGCGGGCATCAACGCGGGCAAAGACATCTATACCATCATGAGGGAAGTGCAGCTGCCGCCCGAGCTTCGCGTGGGGCAGGGCTATGGCAAAGTCGAATGGGGGGTGCGGACCTTTTTCGAGCAGTACACGGGCTGGTTCCAACGACGCTCAACGGCTGAACTCTACCCGTCCGATCCCGCGGACGCGCTTTCAGAACTCGCGGCTTTGGCCGATGTCCCTTCCGTTCTTGAACGGGCGCGTGCACGCATGGATTCGGGCGACGTCGCCACGGCGATCCGTTTGCTCGAAGCCATTCTTTCGGTCAGGCCCGACCAACCCGAAGCCGCAAGTCTGATGGCGTTCGCGCACGAAAAGCTATTGAAAGAAGGCGGTGACGTCAGCTTCTGGGAAAACGGTTGGCTCGAAAGTGAACGAGACCGATGGCAGCAGATCGCCGAAGACTAAATCGACAGTCGGCCATCTTCCAATACGGCTCTGGCTAGCTACGCGGCGGGAGTCCGTGCACGATCGTCAAGAAGTTGAGCTTCGTGCCCGCGCGCCGGTTTTCCGACAGCGCTTGGTAATCCGGGTCGTTGTACCAATTGCGCGCGGCTTCTTCGCTCGGAAACTGAAACAACACCACGCGGCCTTCCGGCGGTGCGTCGCCCTCAAGGTTCGCGTTGTTGTCGTCGTAGGTGTGGAACGTGCCGCCGTGCTTCTTCAGGATCGGAAAGAAACCCTTTTCGTAAATGCGATATGTGTCCGCGTCGTGGATCGTGAAGTTTGCAATGACGAACGCGGTGGCTTCAGACATGGGTAGGGCTCCTGGGGTTGATGACCCGATGAATTCGGAATTTGCGTATGGGGTGCTGTGTCGTCTCGGCGCGAAGGTGTGTTCGAAGTGGCATTGAGTATGTCAAAAGGCACTCTGGGATGCAAAGTTGTCGTGGCGTTCAACCGGTGAAAGCGTCTCCCCAGCCAATGTCGCAACTAGACCAACTGCTCCTAGCGAACCTCTTTAGCGATTACGGCCGCGGCACTTTAGCGTTGAGTATTTCGATGACCATCACGTCCACGATCGCGGTGGTTGTGTTGATGCTGCTGGTTCTTTGGGTCTATGCCACGCCATTGCGAACATCGAACTTGCGATGGCCGATTCCGACATTGTGACCACATTCGTTGCGGTTTTTGAGCCTATGGGATTTTGGGCATGCTGTTGCGACGGTTCAGCGAAAGGCGGGCCTCTCAAGCCGGAGGCCTAGCCATTCATGAACAGCGATGCTGCGGAACTGTTATGATGCGTGGACAATGAATCTCACTGTTTCGATGCTCTTAATTGTTTCGCTCGCGATTTCCTGCGCGGGCGCACCGCCCCCTGGCACCCTCGGCCCGTGTCCTGGTC
>JASDVE010000005.1:2806-10165 GCA_041891195.1 Myxococcota bacterium
CTTGAGGACCCAAGCATTGTCTACCCCGACGCCCATGAAATCAGCACAATGATCGGGGAACCCGAGCGTGGGGACACGCTATTCGCAGCCCAATGTGCCAAGTGTCATTCGGCGCGAGTGGTCGATCGTTCGTCGCGCTTGTTTCGGGGCTACCCGCGTCTCGACTGCGCGAGCTACCACGCAGAGGTGAGCGACGGGTACCTGCGACGTGTCATCGCTCAGGGGGGGCCCTCCGTTGGTCTCGACAGCACGATGAGGCCGTTTGCGATGACACTTAGCGAGCAAGAGATCACGGATCTGATCGCGTATCTGCGAGGGCAGGCTCACTAGCTGGCTCGTCTGCATCGGGTCGAGGGGCTACGTTGGAACTGTCTAGTCTTCGAAGAGGTCGAACTCCGTTCGGAAGAGAAACCCAACGGATAGGGTAAGCAAGTGCTGTGACCCATCGAAGCGTTTGTCATGCCCGGCCGTTTCGAAGTACTCGCCGAAGTACATGAAGTTGTACGAAAACGAGGCGGTGGCAGACATCCGATCACTGAGGTGGTAGTTCACGCCGATCTCTGGGCCACCACCGACCGAAACATCGACGATGTCGAGGTTTGTGGTGGCGCCATACCAGTCAACGCTGACGCGCATCGTGGGGCCCATCCACACGCGGTACTCGGGACGGCGGATCAGCCCGAAGCCGACGGTCTGGTTGAACGTCAAGCCTTGGACGGTCTCTGAGTCTTGCTTGAATGTTGAGGGTCCGTCGAGCGGGTCTTCTTGGTCTCTGCGCCGAGCGAAGGTGACTGTTTGTTTTTTGTTCCAGTTTCTTTTACCGGCGCGGTATCCCACGCGTACGCGGTAATTCATCAGGGTGTCGGTCGCGACATTGCTGTCGTACAAAAAACCGACACCTCCCATGGAATCATCAAAGTCTCGATTGATCTTGTCATTGTTGAAGGCGAGATAGCCATTGCTAGATGTCCATGCGTGCTCGAACTCTGCGTAGAGTCCGTAGCCACCAGCGTGTGCGGTGTTTGCGGTTAGCGATGTGACCCCGAGCAGGGCCATCGTTAGCGCCAATCGTGTTATTGGTCGAACCAAGTGCATCTCCTTCGGAACCCGCGCGTAGCTTCTTCTCACAGCGGCCAATGTTAGCCTGAATTTGCGCGAATTTGTGCGAAGTTGTGCGCGAAATGGTCGTCGGCTTGGGAGCCAACACACCGATCGGTCTCTATTTGTGACAAATTCCGGATCCTTCCACATGGACCGAACGTTTTGTCAGACTTCTCTCGTGAAAGGTTGCGCTACCGGCCCAGTGAAGCGGAACAATACCATGATCCCGACTGTCTCCTGGCCTAGGCAAACGGAACGTGGGGATCAGAGTGCATTGCGAGGTGGGGAAGTGGTTGTCGGGCAAGCAGCGAATTCAGCGAAGCAGCGTTCAATCGCGACGCGAAAGCATGGTTGGCCATTGCAGCGTCCGAGTGCCGAGGGTAGCCACCAGGTTGATTGTTCTTGGGGGCTTCATGGGTGTACTCGGCGAGACTTTTAGGACGCTTTGGGGGCGACGAAAGCCGAATCACGGCGCTCACATGACTTCATCGGCAACCAATTTGAGTTCGCGCTTTACTTCGGGTCCAACGGACGAGATGATTTTCTAATGGCGGGTTCAGTTCCTCCCGCGCAGTGGTCGCTGGCAAGACGCACTTGATGCTTACGCCGCGGCTCTCGCGAGCGATCCCTCGCACGCGGGGATTATGTCCCTGGTTGCAGGAACACATTTTTCGCTGGGCCAACTCGACAAAGCGCAAGCGCAATTCGAACACGCACTGCGACTCTCTCCCGGCCTCGAAACGGCCCGGAGCGGCCTGGCCCGCATCGCCAAAATGCGCGCTGCCCAATAGCGTTTGGGAGGGAACCCCACTTCATTGGGGTGACGCGCATGCCCCCCTGCATTCTCGTTGGTAGGGTTGCGGGTACGGAGGGCCATATGAGCCAGTTCTTTCTACGCGCGATCCCGTTTGCCGTTCTCGCGTTATGCGCTGCAAGTTGTACGACGTCGCCGCTCGGCCGCCGCCAGGTCAACTTCTACTCGAATCATGAGATGGAGCGTATCGGGGCGCTCTCCTTCGAAAAAATCAAAGCCGATTCACCGCGCTCGAACGATGCTGCAAAGCTTGCGTATGTCAATTGCGTGACGGCTTCGATCGTGGGCGCCATGGACGGCGAGCGGGCAAGTGATTGGGAAGTCGTCTTGTTCGAAAACGATGCGGCCAACGCATTCGCGTTGCCCGGTCGCAAGATCGGCGTACATACGGGGCTGCTAAACGTCGCGCGAAACCAAGATCAACTCGCGACGGTTGTAGGACACGAAGTGGGTCACGTGATCGCAAACCATTCGAACGAGCGAGTCTCTCACGGGCAACTTGCCCAGGCGGGCATGGTTGCGACGCAGATTGTCGGACAGAGCCAGGGCTTGGATACGGAGCAGCAGCAGTTGCTCGGTTTGCTCGGGGCGGGAGTGATCCAAGGAGGGTTCTTGCTTCCATTCAGTCGCACCCATGAAGCGGAGGCAGACCTCATTGGTCTCGACCTGATGGCCCGCGCCGGTTTCGACCCGGCACAGAGTGTCGACCTATGGGAAAATATGAGTCAGGGTGGGGGCGGTCAGCCGCTCGAATTTTTCTCGACGCATCCTTCTCACTCGACTCGGATTCGCGGCCTCAATCAGCGTATCCCGGCCGCACAGCAGTTGCGCGAAGAAGCCAGAACTCGGGGCGTGATCCCCCGTTGCGGTCCCTAGCCGGCGCAGGCGTGAATCGCTGTTGGTGAGGCGCCGGATTGCTTCGGTCAGAGCTGCGCACCCTGGACGCTGAATTTCGGTAAATTTGACCCCGGTCTAAAGTTGTCGAAAAAGCTGCGCCGAACAGATTTCGAACAGAATGAGACGGCTGCACGCGCAGAAATCGTAAAGGAAGAATCGATGATATTTGATCCGATGTATTGGGTGGTCATTGGCATTGGGATGGCGCTTAGCTTCTGGGCGAATAGGCAGGTCAAGGGCAACTTCAAACGTTACAGCCAGATCGGCACAGCCGCCGGGTTTACAGGGAAGGAGATTGCCGAACGCATCCTTGCCGACAACGGGATTCGCGACGTCACAATCGAATCCGTCGCCGGTGAGATGACGGACCATTATGACCCGCGAACCAAGACATTGCGGTTGAGCGAACCTGTTTACGGCAGCAACAGCATGGCGGCCGTTGGCGTTGCCGCTCACGAAGTCGGGCATGCCATTCAACACGCTGAAAATTACGTGCCACTAAAATTTAGGTCGCAGTGGGTACCCGTCGCGAACCTCGGTGGTGGCATTTCAATGTTCGTGATCATTGCTTCGTTTATCATGGGCGGGATGGCGACCGTCATCGGGGCCAACCTCGCATGGGCGGGCATCGCGCTTTTTTCGACGACGACGATCTTCACGCTGATCACGCTGCCGGTTGAGTTCGATGCAAGTAGCCGCGCGCTGACCGCGCTTTCTGGCCGCTACCTGAGTGATGACGAAGTCGCGGGCGCGCGCAAAGTCCTCAACGCGGCAGCGCTCACTTACGTTGCGGCGTTTGTCACGTCGCTGCTCACGTTGCTCTACTGGGCGCAGGCGTTGGGTTTGCTTGGCGGTCGCGACGACTAGCACGATGCGGTTTTGGTCCGTGCGAACCTCTGCTTCGTTTGTGCAGGTCTCAGCGAACAGGTTCGACACGCAAGTCAAAGTCCATCATTCAGGGCACGTACGTACAACCTGGGCTTCATTGCGAGGCACATGCTGTGCGTTTGTCGCGACCCTTCCGAGCAGCGTCTTAGACAATGTGCAAAAGCATCGACGAAGCATTTGAAGTTTGGTTAGATTGCGCGCCATGACAACTGCTCGCGACTCACGTACCGCGTTTGGTCTGAAGATCCTGAACTCGATTCATCCGGACGTTCGTCGGCTCAAGCGCGATGGAAATATTCCGGAGATCCACGGGCACAAGTTCTGGAATTCGAGCTTCTTGATTATGAACTACCTCAAGAAGAACCCGCTTGCACCTCGCAGCCGGGTGATGGAAGTGGGCTGCGGCTGGGGCTTGTTGGGGATCTACTGCGCGAAAAATTTCGATGCGCGCGTGACGGGAACCGACGCGGATAAGAACGTCTTTCCCTTTCTCCATCTACATGCAGAGATCAACGGTGTCAAAGTCAAAACCGAAGCTGCGCGGTTTGAAAACTTGACGGTTGAGCGACTCAAGAAGGTCGACGTGCTCTTTGGGGCAGATGTCTGCTTTTGGGATGAATTGACGCCGGTTCTATTTAATTTGATCAAGCGTGCGCGCAAAGCCGGAGTCAAGAAGATCATCATTTCCGATCCCAGCCGCTCGCCCTTCACCGAACTGGCGAAGCGCTGCAAGGACTCGTACGACGACGCGAGCGTAATCGCCCGCTCGCTCGT
The DNA here is from genome assembly GCA_041891195.1 of Myxococcota bacterium. Classification (GTDB taxonomy): domain Bacteria; phylum Myxococcota_A; class UBA9160; order UBA9160; family UBA4427; genus DUBZ01. The sequence continues at coordinate 7,281 of JASDVE010000005.1, forward strand.
ACGCCCGGTTCGAGCGACTGGCGAACTCTTGATCCTTGAGCCCTGATCTTCAGGCGTTGGCCTTCACGCTGTTTCTGGAACTGGATCTCGGAGCTGCGCGAGTTTGGGTTTCGGGGCGGGTTCGTTAGAACCCGATCGCTGCACCCAATGTGAGCGTGTAGTTGTCCGCCACGTCGTCGCTCAAGCCGGTCGTAAACGTAACGCGCGGCTGAATGACCGGGGTCTTCAGGTCGATCCCAATGCTGAACGTCTGCTCAAAGGTATCGCCTTCGCTAATCAAACCTGCGTTTGCGATTTCTGCGGTGACCGTCGCGATTGCCGCGTTGACTCCTGCGCCGATGCTAGTCCGCAGCCCAACTTCGTCGGACTGGCTGTCCGGGAAGAGGAAATCGAAACCAAGGTCTGCCTGCATGAAGAGCGCGCCGAAATCGAGTCGAGGCGAAGTTGCGACACGGAGCGCCCACAATTCCGGGGTGCTGTTAATGTACAGGTTGCGGATGACGCCGGTGCTGCCCGCGAACGCGACGGCGGATTTGCGCTGACTCTTGCTGCTGGTCGGAATCACCAAACCTACGTGGGACACCAGCGACATGGGTCCGTCCATCGAATAGCGATGGGCCACACCCGCTTCGAGGTTGCCGATCGTGGCTTCACTGGGGCTGCCCGCCAACGTAAAGAACACCGGCAGCTCGCCGTAGAGCGAAAAGTCGACGAACCCGATTTCTGCGTAGAGGTCCGCGCGTCCGACGGAGTCGAGCTTCTCCGCGCCCTCTTGGTCCGAATCCACAATCACCACGCTGAGGTTTACGCCCGCGCTGGTGGATACCTGCTGTGGGTCGAGGCTCGAGAACTGCGCGGATGCCTGGGCCGAAACGAGTAGCGCGCCAAGTGCGATGGCGACTTGAATGGGTCGAGTATTGAGCGTCATGGAGTCTCCCTCTTGATCGATTGCGGGGCCCCGCGGCAAACCGGTACCAAGGCGCGCGAAGCGTGTTCTTTGCAATTTGATTCGTTTCGGAGGGGGACGAGATGAGAATCGCACATCGGTCGCGATTGCCAAGGCGGGTTTGCCAACACACTCGACCGCTTTGACGGCGGCCGCGTCGTGGAAGCGCGCCGTGCTAAAGTTCGCAGCTATGAACAGAATTATCGTAGGCGTTCTCCTCGTTGCCGCTCTTCTCGCCGCACTCGTATATACGACTCTGGATCAAACGAGCGTCGAATGTTCTGTATGTATCACATACAACGGTCGCTCAGCGTGCGAGACGGTTGCGGGCCCCGATCGCCAGCTCGCCAAAATGCAAGCGACGACCACAGCATGCACTTACCTTTCGAGCGGTGTCACCGAGAGCATCCGCTGCGGCAATACCGTGCCGGACAAGGTGGAGTGCACGCAGTAGACGGCGGAACTTTCGCTGGACTCAACCCGCGGCGCTGGACTAGACGCGTTCGAGAATTACGACCGGAATCTCGCGCTCCGTCTGTTGTTGGTACTTCGCGAAGGGCGGATTGAATTCAACGAGTGCGGGCCACAAGCGTTCACGTTCTTCCTTTGCCGCGAGCCGAGCATGCGCCGCGAACCGATCGCCCATGACTTGGATATGTGTCGACGATTGCTCGCATAAGTTCAACCACCAATAGGGGTCTCGGGGCAGACCATTGTTCGAACCCACGACGACGTAGCGCTGATCGTCTTGGTAGTAGGGCAGGGGGCTCGTGCGGATCTCGCCAGACTTTCGTCCCAGGCTCTCAAGCAAGAGCACAGGGAGTCCGGGCAGTTTCCCGCCGACGGTTCCATTCGTCGCACGATAAACGCGGGTGTGGAGTTTTCCGAACCATTGCCAGTTTGCCATTGTGCGACTTCCTCGTTCGATGGGACGTGATTCTCGTGATTGAAATTTCCAGGATCGCGACGTTCCGATGCCCCAATCGCCAAAGTCTTCGAAGGCGATCAAGATCTGGCCGAATGGATGGGTGGCATGCGCGATCAATGTTACGTCGATCTTTTCCGGATCAACTCTCTTCCTCTTCGTCCGCGTTCATCATCGCCACGACCGGTAACACCGTCGCGCGCATGCGTGCGAACCGATTGCGCGTTATTGCGAGGGGCTAGATTGATTTCAAGATTTCGCGGATCGGGTATTCGCGACACAAACCACGACCTGCTCGGGCGTAGTCTTCAACGGTAAACGCGAGCGGGGCCCAGTCGTAAATAGCGGCGAGCGCCCGGCACCGACGTTGGGTGTTTGCGTAACTTGTGTCTGCGAGAATACCGGTTGCGATTCCCTGGGCTGTCTCATGGCCTTCGCTCATTGCAAGACCGCCTTCGTGTTCGGTGTCGAGAATCGCGAACCTGGAAGCCCCTTCAGTCCATGCCGCCCAGTGGGGCAGACGGCCGTCGCGACCCTTGCCGGGATGGCCGCGCAGCGCGAACTCCGACCAGTACGAGCGAATGCTTGTGCTCAAGGCTTCGCGGCCGCTGCGGTTTGACTCATCGAACAGCAGCGACGTGTCTGGGCCTAAGTCCCAGTGCCCGAAGACAAATGGAATTTCAAACCCATGCGCGGCACCCAGAATTTCTCCCAGATCGAACCAGAGGATCTTCGGCTCTTCATCCCAATCGAAGCGATACGAAAACACTTCTCCAGGCATCGCGCGCGCTAAATCTTGCGCGAGTTCGTCCACAGCCATCACGCGCCAAATGCGGGTGATGGTATCTGCGTCGCGGAGGTAGCGATCCAAGTCGCGCACCAACGGGATAATGCCAAATAGCGGTCGGGTGTATTTCGGTTCAAACAACAGGAATAGCTTTTCTTCGTCTTTGTTCGACCCGAGCATGACGGGCACGCGGTTGAATGTCTTGCCAGTGCGAAACGCGTGAGCGA
>JASDVE010000006.1:0-10093 GCA_041891195.1 Myxococcota bacterium
GTGCGAGCGGGACTAGCGCGAACAACGCCGCGACTGAACGAGATCGCAGCATCAACCTATGACCCGCAACTTGCTCACTAAAACTTCCTTCGCATTACATTCGCAAGCCAACCCAAAGGCATTAGTTGATTTCGATCCGGCTTACCGAACGTGCGTCTTCCCAATGGCTGCTCAAGTTCCGCTGAAAGTAGGGCGGTCGTTCCTTGAGCGTTTCGGTTGCGAGCCAAAGCCGCTTCAAATGTCGAACGAGGCCCGCTTCACGATCGTCTTCGTACGCTTCGCGCGCGTGGAGGACGTGATAGTTGTTGATGAACTGCATGTCCCCCGGCTCCAAATCCATGAAGACGTTGTAACTGCGGTCCTGGGTCATCTCGTCTACACGCTGCATCGCGCGCTCAGCAACTTCAACGATCTTCGGCGCGTCCGCGTGTCGTTGTGAAGCCAGGATGTAGGGCCGAATGTAACGGACGAACAAGCGCCCATTCCATTCGGTAAAGACCGGCATCTCATACCAAGGCTTTGCCCCTTCGGGCTCTGCACCTCGGAAGTCGTACGGTTGTTTTTCGTAGAGGGCCGCAGCGAGTTCGGGCTCTTCTCGAACGAGGTCGTTGTGGATCGACACCGCGTTGGCGACCGTCGACGCGCCGCCACTCTTTGATGTCTGCAGACAGAGGAGACCCACAAGATCTGAACCATCGGAGTGATAGGGGAATGCAATCTTGCCGATCTCGTTGCCGCGCGACGTCGGGTCCGCGGGGTCGATCCCCTGGTCGGTCACATCTCCGAGTACATGCCCGTACTGGTTCTGCGGCCACGGAGCGCCGAGGTGCATCCCGATGCCCCAGTAGATCATTTCGATTTCTTCGCGCGAGTAACGCGCGCGATCGATTCCCCGCAGCAAGACAAAGCCGCGCCCGTTGATGAGATCTTCTTCGAATGAACGGACCCGCTTGATCAGCGTGGGAAGCGGGAAGTCGTCTCTGGAAACCTGCATGACGTCGCGGCTCTTCTCGAGCGCTTTGCGCAATGCGGCGTCGATCTCGTCACACTCGCTTTCGTTGAAACATTCGATCCATTGCGATTCGTCAGCGACGTCTTTGGCGCGCCATTCAGAGGCAGGCTCGAGAAGGTTGAGTTCAGTCATTGGCGAAGTCCTTGCGCCCGTGGGGGCGTGGCGAACGGAAACAGTAAAACAGTTGATTCACCAACGCGACGCGGCGTAAGCTGTTCGGGCCTATTCCTGCAAAGCAAAAGGAGCTCAACGTGCTCGACTTATGGATCCGAGGTGGAACAATTATCGACGGCACGGGCGCTCCCCGCTTTACAGCCGACATCGGCGTGCGCGACGGCAAGATCGTGCAGCTTGGCGCAAGCGACGAACCGGCAACTCGCGAAATCAACGCGGCGGGTTTGCTCGTGACCCCAGGCTGGGTCGACGTCCACACGCACTACGACGGCCAAGTGACTTGGGACCCCTACCTCACACCTTCGTGCTGGCACGGGGTGACCACGGTGGTCATGGGCAACTGCGGTGTCGGGTTCGCTCCCGCACAGCCCGACCAACACGAGTGGCTGATTAGTTTGATGGAAGGCGTTGAAGACATCCCGGGCACGGCGCTCGCCGAAGGGATCAAGTGGGACTGGGAAAGTTTTCCGGAATATCTCGACGCCATCGACAGGAGCCCGCATGCAATCGACGTCGTTGCGCAAGTTCCGCACGGTGCACTTCGCGCGTACGTGATGGGCGAGCGCGGCGCTGACCACAACGAGATCCCGACTTCCGAAGAAATCGAAACCATGGGTCGCCTTGTGCGGGAAGCGATCGAGGCCGGGGCGCGAGGCTTCACGAGTTCGCGCACCAAGAACCACCGCACGCGAGACGGTGAATTTACGCCGAGCCTCACCGCGGAACACGCTGAGATGATCGGCATCGCAAAGGCGATGGGCGAAGGTGGCAAGGGCGTGTTTGAAATTGTTGCCGACTTCAAAGACCTCGAAAGTGAATTTGAATTGCTGCGCGAAATGGTCGAGGTATCGGGACGACCGATGTCGATCTCGATCGCGCAGAACGACTACGTGCCAGACCAATGGCGACGCTTGCTTGAACTCATCGATCAGGCAGTGGCAGAGGGTTTGCCGATGAAGGGACAAGTTCCGCCACGGGCGATCGGTTTGTTGCTCGGCCTGCAAGCGACCATGCATCCCTTCGTCGCAAGCGCGACGTATAGCCAGATCGCAGAACTGCCCCTCGAAGAACGCATCGCGAGGCTTCGCGATCCAGAAACGAAGGCGAAGATCCTTTTGGAGCCAAGCCCACCCGGGCTCGCCGAAGTGACGTCGAACTTTGGTCGCATCTTTGAACTCGGCAACCCACCCAACTACGAGCCCGCTCCCGAGGACAGCATCGCGGCGCGTGCCGAAGCGTTGGGCATTGGGGCAAACGAACTCGCCTATGACTTGATGCTCCAAGATGGCGGGCGCGCGCTTCTGTATAGAACCTTCCTCAACTACACCGACTTCAATCTCGACGTGAGTTTCGAAATGCTGCAAAGCCCCAACACTGTGCCGGGCCTTGGCGACGCGGGAGCCCACTGCGGAATGATCTGCGACGGCAGCTTCCCAACGTTTCTCATGCTCCACTATGGGCGCGACCGCACCCGCGGTGAACGGCGCGAACTCGAATGGCTCGTGAAGCGGCAAACGTCAGACACCGCAGAACTCATCGGGCTTCGCGACCGAGGAACCATCGAAGCGGGCAAACGAGCCGATCTCAACCTGATCGACTGGCAAGCGCTTCAACTTCGACCACCAGAGATTCTTTTCGACTTGCCCGCAGGCGGCAAACGGCTGGTTCAACGGGTAGACGGTTATCGCGCGACGTTGGTCGCGGGCGTAACCGTTTGCGAAGACGGCGAACCTACGGGGGCCTTTCCGGGCAAGCTCGTGCGTCACGAGAGCGGCGCATAAAACCGAAGATTCGGCGCATTTGCCTTGGGGCGCATGTTTGCGACCATGACGACCTCGTTCTCTCAATAACGATCGGAGTTCCGATGTCTGCTGCCCTTGAAAATGAATTCGAAACCATTTCCGTTGTGCCCATGAGCCCAACGATCGGCGCGGAAATCGGCGGCGTGCGGATGAGTGGCGACGTCACGGACGAGCAAATCGCGGAGATCCGCCAGGCACTACTCGACTGGAAGGTGATCTTCTTTCGGGATCAGGCCATGACCGACGATGAGCACGTGGCATTCGGGCGCCGCTTTGGCGAACTCGAAATTCATCCCTTCGGTTCGAACCATAAGACTCATCCCGAGATCCTCATCATCCATCATGCCGAGGATTCAAAGGCGGGGCAGAACGGTTGGCATAGCGATGTGACTTGGCGCGATGAACCTTCACTCGGTTCGATCTTACGCGGCAAGATCATCCCCGACGTGGGGGGTGACACCCTCTTCGTTGACATGTACGCCGCGTACGATGCACTGTCGGACGCCATCAAGGAACGCATCGACAACGCTACGGCGGAGCATAGTTTCATCGGCCCCTTCGGCGGCAGGATGGACGCCGAAGAAAAGGCCAAAATGCTCGCGAAGTATCCGCCGGCCCATCATCCCGTCGTGCGCACCCACCCCGAAACCGGACGTAGGGCTCTGTACGTAAACGCATCTTTCACAACCCATATCCTCAATATGGAAAAGGAAGAAAGCGACCGCTTGTTACGGCGCCTGTATCGCCAAGCAACCGTGCCCGAATTTCAGTGTCGCTTCCGTTGGCAAACGGACTCTGTCGCATTCTGGGACAATCGCGCTGTGCAGCACTACGCGGCCTTCGACTACCCGGGCCACGTTCGCCGCGTTCAGCGCGTGACCGTCATTGGCAACAAGCCGTACTAGACATTCCATCGAAACGTAAGCGCAACACATTTGCCTTGCATCGCGGCGACCGCTCGCAATTGGCCGATTGAGACGCGCCGAAACCGAGCATGACGTCACTGGGGTCCGTTACACTACGGCGCTCTCAAGAGGCCCCCTCAATGAAATTTTCTTATGCGCAAGCGATGTGTGACCCGAGCTTCCACCTTCCGATGGCGATCGAAGCTGAAAAGGCTGGCTATCACGGCATGGTTGTTCCCGACAACCTCGGGTACCCGGGACCGTCCAAGGTCAAGTACCCCTACACCGCAGACGGTGACAATTCGTTTCTCGAAGGCAAGCCGTTCATCGAGCCCTTCATTTTAATTTCAGCAATGGCCGCCGTGACGACCACGCTCCGCTTTTGCACCCTCGTTGTGAAGCTTCCCGTTCGCCAGCCCTACATCGTCGCCAAGCAGGCAACTTCGCTCGCCGTCATTTCGAACAACCGCTTTCATTTTGGCGTTGGGCTCAGTCCTTGGCCCGAAGACTTCGCGGTGACGGGGCAAGACTGGAAGAGCCGCGGCAAGCGCATGGACGAAATGATCGAAATCTTGCGCGGCCTCGAAACCGGCGAGTTCTTCGAGTTCCACAGCGAACACTACGACATCCAACCGATCAAGATGTGCCCGACCCCCACAGAGCCAATTCCAATTTTGATCGGCGGCCACGCAGAGCCTGCACTCAAACGCGCCGCCCGCACGGGCGATGGTTGGATGCATGCAGGCGGCGACCCCGCTGAACTGCCCAGCTACATCGCGCGCCTTCACGCGCTGCGCAAAGAATACGGTCGCGACCACTTGCCCTTCGAGATTCACGCCATCTCGCCAGACGCGTTTACGGTGGACGGCGTGCATCGCCTTCAAGACATGGGGATCACCAACCTCATTGTTGGCTTCGCGAACGCCTATCGAAAAGAAGCCGACACCCAGACCCTCGAACAAAAGAGAGACCTGCTAAAGGGCTTCGCCGACAAAGTCATTTCCAAGGTCTAAATTCCGTGCACTCGATGTAGCGCATGAATCAAGGAGACGACATGCAGACAAGAAAACTCGCCGGCTTGGAAGTTTCGGCGATTGGTATTGGGTGCATGAGCATGTCCCAAGCCTATGGGAAACCCGACCCCGAAGAATCTGAACGCACCCTTCTTCATGCTCTCGACGTCGGGTACACGTTCTTCGACACCGCGAGCGTCTACGGTCTCGGCCACAACGAAAAGCTCATCGGTAGAGTTCTCGGGAAGCGACGCAGTGAGTTCGTGTTGGCGAGCAAGTGCGGCATCGTGGTCGATGACAAGGGCAAGCGCGGCATTGACGGCTCCCCGGCCGCGATCCAGAAGACGTGCGATGAGAGTCTCGCAAACCTGCAAACCGACATGATCGACCTCTATTACCTGCACCGCCGCGACTTCAATGTCCCAATCGAAGAAAGTGTCGGTGCACTCGGGCGTCTCGTCGAGCAAGGCAAGGTTCGACACATTGGCCTTTCGGAAATGTCGTCTTCGACAATTCGCAAAGCCCATGCGGAGCACCCCATTACCGCAGTTCAGTCCGAGTATTCACTTTGGACACGAGAGCCCGAAGCCAAAGTCCTCGGGACTTGCAACGAACTGGAAATCGGCTTCGTGCCCTTTTCGCCGCTGGGGCGCGCCTTTTTGTGCGGCACAATCGAGAGCCGCGACGACCTGGCTCCGCGAGACCTGCGCAGCACGATGCCGCGCTTTCTCGAAGAGAACCTCGCAAAGAACGTGCTGCTCTTAAGCGACCTTCGCGCGATGGCACAGAAGTATGAATGCACGCCCGGACAGATCGCACTCGCGTGGTTGCTTGCGCAAGGCGACGGCATCGTTCCGATCCCCGGCACAAAACATTCGCAGTTCGCCGAAGAAAATGCGGGAGCAGACCAAATCGAACTTTCGAGCGAAGACATTGAACGCATCGGCGCGATCATCAATTCGGAAACCGTCGCCGGCCCGCGTTACGCAGAGAGCCAGTCGCTTTCACTCGACCCCGAAGAAGAAGAATAGGAAGAAGACGAAGATCAGGAGAGCAAAAAATGAAGCTTTACGACAGCAACACGGCCCCCAACCCTCGGCGCCTTCGAATTTTCATTGCCGAAAAGGGCATCGAGATTCCGACGGAGCAAGTCGACATCGGAAACCTCGCGACGCGATCCCCCGAGTTCCTCGCCATCAACCCCCTCGGCCGAGTCCCCGTCCTGGAATTGGATGACGGTTCTCGCATCGCGGAGTCGATCGCAATCTGCCGCTACCTCGAAGCGCTACATCCAGAACCCGCGCTCTTCGGCACCACCCCGAACGAAGTCGGCGTGACCGAGATGTGGATTCATCGCGTCGAGTACGAACTCGCGCAAAACGTCTTTCATTGTTTTCAAAACACCCACGACTACATGAAGGATCGACAGCAGCAAGTCCCCGAATTCGGCGACCTTTGCCGCGACCGCGCGAACGAGTTCTGCGGTCTCCTCAACGAACGTTTAGGCGAAGCGCAGTTCATTGGCGGCGACCACTATTCGATGGCCGACATCTCGGCACAGATGTCGCTCGACTTCGGCAAGGTCGTGAAGGTGCGTGCGGCGGAGAACCACACGAACCTTCAGCGATGGCACAAAGAAGTGTCGACGCGCCCAAGCGCTTCTGCGTAGTACCGCGTAGTACCGCGTTAGATCGCTTTTCGTTTTTCTGGCGTTTTCGCTCAGGCGGAGTTCAGTCGGTAGCGGATCGGCAGGTGCTTCACCCCGCCCACCAAGCTCGAATGTAAGCGATCGGGTTCTCCGATCAGCTCAACCTCCGCAATGCGCGGCAGCAAGTACTTGTACGCGACTTCCATTTCGAGTCGCGCCAAGTGTGCGCCGAGACAAAAGTGTTCCCCGACCCCAAACCCAAGGTGGGGGTTTGGGTCGCGATCAATGCGAAACGTGTACGGGTCTTCGAAGACTTCTTCATCGCGATTCGCCGACGGGTAGAAGAGAGCGAGGACATCGTCTTTGCGAATCATCTTGTCACGCAGTTGAAAGTCTTCCGTCGCGGTGCGCCCGAAGTGGATGATCGGGGTTGTCCAGCGCACAACTTCTTCAACCGCATTCGACAGCAGACCGGGCTCGTTTTGCAGGCGTCGCAATTCGTTTTGGTTCTGAATGAAGGCCAGCATGCCGCCAGTTGTCGCGTTGCGCGTGGTTTCGTTGCCCGCAATCACGATGATGAGACACCAAGCCAGAACATCCATCTGGCTCAGCTTTTCGCCATCGACTTCGAACTGGGTGAACAAGCTCACGAGATCGTCTCCGGGCTTCTTACGCTTCTCGTCAACGAGCTGGCTGAAGTACATGAAGAGCTCGGCCATCGTTGCTTGCGCGGCTTCGGTCGGAGTTTTGCCTTCGACGGCGAAGTCGGGATCGCCTGCGCCGATAATGCGATTGGTCCAGTCGAAGAGCAGGTTCCAATCTTCGCGGGGTAGACCGAGCATCCATGCGATGACAGCGATCGGAAGGGGTGCCGAAATTTCGGACACAAAATCGCACTCGCCTTCTTCATTCTGAACAAGGTTATCGACGATCTCTTTGCCGATCTTGTCGATGTCTTCGTGAAAGCGCACCAGCGCACGCGGGGTGAAGCGCTTGCTGATCAAGCGTCGAAATACGCCGTGCTTCGGCGGATCGAGTTGGATCAAGGTCGGCGGGAAGTCGTTGTCTTCGCGGGGCAGGTGACTGATGGTGAGGTTTGGGCCGTTATGAAACTTGGTGGGGAGCTTGCCGATGGTCGTGATGTCGGCGTGCTTGGTGATCGCCCAGAAGGGCATGCCCTCGGTCTCTTCCCAGTAGTAAACGGGGTCATTCTTGCGGAGCCATTCCCACGTCTCGTGCGGGTAACCGTGCTCGGCGTAGTGAAGTGGGTGGACGAGGTTGAACTCGCTGAAGTTGGGGATCGGACTCGCCATGACGTTCTCCTCGGAGCGCGGGAAGGTGCAAACCCTTGCGCGACGCATCCGTATTCCGACACGACCCGCGAGGTAAATAGTAATTCAGTCTTCAGTTTGGCAGCTTCGAGTCGGGTTTCAATGCGAGAACGAGAACTTTTGAGTTCACCCGAGTGAGAGTTCTTAATTTTTCCGAGTGCTTGCGAACATCTCGGCCCGACCGCGATGACTATGGGACCACGATCCCGAACGCCGGGTCCTGCTCGTCGAGCATTGCGAAGAAGCCAATCAAGGAGAGCGTGCTGCCGTCGATGTCGATTCTGCCATCAAAGATCAGCTCTTGAAGGGTAACGGTATTCGCAATCAGCTGGTTCCAGTCGACCCGCGTCAGGGTAACGGTCACGTCGGCATCGGAACGTGCATCGCTCCGCGCGTGGTGGAGCACCCCATTTTCGATTTCGAGCACGTGGGTCTCGTCGATGTCAGTGAAGACGAAGTTGAGGACCGTGTCTTCGTCCGCGGCCTTCTCTCCGTTTATCCTCACTGCGAGCGCATCGAAGAACAAGTGGGTCGGCATGCTTTGCACGATGTCGATGGGCGTGATGGCGTCGCGACTCGCCGGAAGCGCGTTGCCGCGAAGTTCGCCCGCACCGGTTAGATAGAAGTCACGCCACGGCCCGGACTCGGCCTGATAGCCGAGCTGGTCGTAGACGTCTGCCAACGCCTGCCGCGCACCGGTGTTCGTCGGGTCGGCGAATACGAGATGGTTGAGCATCGTCGCGGCCCAGCGATAGTCACCGTCCCCATACGCAGCGAGGCCTTTTTCAAGCACCTCAGCAGCGCCCCCCATCGCGTCGACGTAGCGCACCGCTTCTTCTTCTGGCGGTAGTGGGTTCAGGCCCGCCGGGTTTCCCTCGAACCAACCGAAGTAGTGCTGATACACCGCCTTCGAGTTGTGGCTCACCGTGCCGTAGTAACCCCTGACCGCAAAGGTCTTTGAGAGGCTTTCGGGGAGGGTGATCAGCTCCGCAATTTCACGCGGCGTATACCCTCGGTTGGCGAAGCGCAGCGTCTGGTCGTGGATGTACTTGTAGATGTCTCGCTGCTTCTTTAAGTACGCGATGATTTCGTCGTGTCCCCAGGTGGGCCAGTGATGGCTCGCAAAGAGAACGTCGACATCGCGCGCGCGCGCAATGGCGTCTTCGAGATAAGCGCTCCACCGAAGTGCGTCGCGCACCTTGGCGCCACGCAACGTCAGCACGTTGTGAAGAACGTGCGAAACGTTCTCCGCTCCGCACATGGCTCGCAGCGTTGGGAAGTAGGCCATCAACTCTGCCGGCGCCTCGGCGCCGGGCGTGTTCTGAAATACAACCTCGAGTCCGTCGAGATTCATCACACGTTCCACACCAGTCACGAGTTCGGTGGGCGCAACCAAGCCATACGTTCCCGGCGCCGTGCCCTTGCCCAGGCCCGAATCGACGTGTGCGCGGGCATTTCGTTCGAGCAAGAAGCCGAACATATAACTGGCGCGTCGCGCCATCGCGGTACCGGCAAGTACGTTCTCACTCACCGCCTCTTCGAGAAAACCGTCAGGGGCAATGATGGGTACGCCCGCTGCGGCGGCGGCGTCCGGAAGCACACCTCGGATGCCGCCAAAATGATCGATGTGGCTGTGTGTATAAATCACGGCCTTCACGGGCTTTACACCCAAGTGCTCGCGCACGAGATCCATTGCCGCGCGCGCGGTCTCTTCGGTTGTCATCACGTCGATCACGATCCAACCGGTGTCGCCCTCTACGAGCGTCATGTTGGCAAGGTCGTACCCGCGAACTTGGTAGATGCGCGGCGCCACCTGGAACAAGCCATGAATCGAATTGAGCTTCGCCTGTCGCCACAGGCTTGGATTCACACTCGGCGGGGCATCACCGGTTTCAAAGCGATAATCATCGAGGTTCCAGACCACGTTGCCTTTGGCGTCTAAGATCTTGGGGTCTTTACGGGCCCCGATAAAGCCGCGCTTTGCCAAGTCGAAGTCGGTCAGGTCATCGAAGGGGAGCGTTTTGAGAACTTCGGCATTGGCGCGAACCGTTTGTGCGGTGGGAGCCGTGTGACCACTGCCATCGTCATCCGCTGCTGCGAGCTTTTCTGGCGCCGAGTCAGAGCTACAGCCCAAAGCCAAGACAGCGAGCCCAACCGTCAAATGGTGTCGGTAATTCATAAACTCTCTCCGCTAATTCATCGCACCAT
>JASDVE010000007.1:0-1688 GCA_041891195.1 Myxococcota bacterium
GTCCTGGCTCTAGATGGCTCGCTCGGTCGCGTGCCCATCGAAGCCCAAAAACTGGTACTGTGAAAAGTGCTCTAACAAGTCTCGGGGGGGACTTCACGTGAGCTTCGACGTATTCGGCTTGATCCTACAAGCCGGCCTGATCGTTAAGCTCGTCTTGATCATCTTGTTCGCGTTCTCGTTGGTTTCATGGGCGATCATTTTGTCCAAATGGAAAGAGGTCCGAGGGGCCACCGAGGATAGCGAGGCTTTCCTGGAGATCTATCACGAGCAACCGTTCAACCAGGCATACGACGCAGCCGGGGACCTCGATCGGGGTCCGGTGGCAACGGTATTTGTAGCGATCTGTGATGAAATGGGGCGAGTCGCGCGAGACAAGGGTCGTTCTTCGATCCACGATTTGAGCTCCGCAGAAACGGCCAAGGTTCAAAGGCTGCTTCGGTGGTATGCGGTCCGCGAAGGGCAGCGCCTCGAACGGGGTCTTTCGTTTCTTGCGACGACGGGCAGTTCAACCGTGTATATCGGCTTGTTCGGCACCGTCATAGGGATCATCCAGGCCTTTCAAGGCATCGCGCAATCGGGCAATGCAAGCCTTGCCGTGGTGGCTCCCGGGATCGCCGAGGCGCTCATCGCGACGGCCGTTGGTCTGTTTGCCGCAATTCCGGCGACGATCTTTTATAACCACTTTTCTGCGGGAATCGACAAGCTCCTTCACTCGATGGAACAGTTCGTCGGTGAGTTTGGCGACGATATTGGCACCTTTACCGGGGCGTCAGCTACTGCAGTGTCCAGCGATTTTGTCGAGGATGGCGATGGAGCAGGGCGGTCGTGATCGCGGGGGTGGCGATCAGCCTGCGCTCGCGCGCGCGCCGGGCGAACGCGGACATCAACATCACACCGTTTGTCGACGTAATGTTGGTCTTGCTGATCATCTTCATGGTGGCAGCACCCCTGATGCAACAGGGGATCGACGTCGATCTGCCCGAGACCAGCACCCAGGCGCTTCGGGTGCAAGACAATCCCTTGATCCTGTCCGTCAAAAAAGACGGAACCTACTTTCTCGGAAAAAGTGAGATCCAGATCGAAAATATGGTGTCCAAGCTCGAGGCCATCTTCGAAGCGCGAGCCTCGAAGGAAATTTACTTGCGCGCAGACAAAGCCGCGCCCTATGGGACCGTCGTCAAAGCCATGGCGGCAGCGCGTGAAGCGGGTTCCGACCAGTTGGGAATCGTGACGGAACCAGAGGTGTAGCGAGGGCGAAGTCGCCCAGGTCGTATTCGACGATATTCGGTTGATCGATCTGCAAGATAACGACAACAAAAAGTGTGCACGAGAATCACGTCATCCCCCCGACGTGAGCTCGGCGGGGAGCAAGCGCGGGGGTGTCGGTTTCGACGACAAAAGAGCAGCGCGCAGGAGTTTGGCTCGAAGCGCAGGACGCGGCACATCAGCGCGGACTTGTGCGGGGTATTGCGCTGTCCTTCGCGCTTCATCTGCTCGTGGGGCTTGCGATCGCGTACGCACCCAAGCCCGATCCAATATACCTGCCGGAAGTAATCTCCGTCCGCATGGTCGCGATGCCTGCTGCGTCCACACCCACGAAGAGCGCACCCAAGGTGGCACCCGCGAAGCCCTCAGCTCCGGAGCCTGTGCCTGCGAAGCCCTTGCCCACCCTCAGCCTTGTGTAGTCC
>JASDVE010000007.1:1698-10019 GCA_041891195.1 Myxococcota bacterium
GCGAAGCCCTTGCCCGCGCCGGTACCCAAACAAGTCATCTTGCCGAAGAAAGCCGTGGTCGTGAAAAAGAAGGTCAAGCCGAAGCCCGAGCCGCTTGACTATGAGGATGCCCTTGATGCGTTACGCGAAGAACTCGGTAACGAGGAGCCGCTCCTCAAGGCGCCACCCGTTGAAACCGTCGAAGGGGTCGAAGACCGGGCGCCAACGGAAGCGGAGGGCGCGTTGGGACAGATCGATCCAGACGAAGCTGCATGGAAGCTCGCCGTCGATCGACATATGTCCAACGTCTATGTCGTACCACAAGACTTCAAGGGACAAGGGCTGCGCACGGTACTACGCGTCATGCTGAGCACGGCGGGCGATGTGTTGGGCACTCCTGAAGTTCTTCGCTCCTCCGGGAACCCCTACTTCGACGACACAGTGAAGCGCGCACTTGTACGCGCGACCCCTCTCCCGGCTCCTCCCGAGTCCGGAGATTTCCGCCTGAACTTCAACGCGGACGAATGAAGGTTGGTGATGTTGCTACTTGAACCGTTTGAAATTTTACGAAGAATACAGCCCGCCCACCGACGGGGTCGTCACACCATCGCGGTGGTGCTGATGGTATTTTCTTGTTTTGTCGCCAATGCGGGTTTGACACAAGCGCAACGCATCGCCGTTGAAATATCGCCTGGGCGCGCGAAGGCGTTCAGCGTAGCCGTGCAGCGCTTCCGCGACGTCGCAAGTCCCACCCGCGCCCTTCGCGCCGACGATTTGCGCGGCGTTATTGGCGAGGCACTCGACTTCACAGGCGTCTTGCTGCCCCTGGATCACGCCGCCTACCTCGGCCCCGACAACAGCGCTCCGCTCAACAACCGGGGTCGTACCGACTGCAACGACTGGGCGCAGAGCGGTGCCGACGCATTGGTCGAAGGCGAGATTCGTTCGAACAATGGCATGCTCGAAATTGAGTTCGCGGTCTGGGATACGGCGCGCTGCATCCGATTGGTGCGAAAGACGGTGACGCGGGTTCGCGCCGAGGCCGTGCGTCTGGCGCGCACCGTCTCCGATGAAATCGTTGAAGCTTTCACGGGAATACCCGGTTGTGCGGCGACCGAGATTGCATTCGTTTCCGATCGCAGCGGATACCGCGAGATCTATGTGATGGATTCCGATGGTCGTAACGTGCGGGCTGCGACGGAGAGCCGGTCGATCAAGTCCTTTCCGTCATGGCTGCCAGACGCCGAAGGCATCTTGTACACGTCCTACACCAAAGGCGGTCAGTCCGATTTGTACCTGACGTCGCGTGGAGCCGTTCGCGCCGGGCGCCTGTTTCCCGGGGTGTTACCTGGGCTTTCTAAGTTTCGCGGTGTGTTTGGGCCGACCGGGGACTACCTCGCCGTGGTGGTAAGCCATGTCGGACAAACCGAGATCTATACGATCCATCGATCGAGCGGCCGTCTTACCCGGCTTACGAACAATGCCGCGATCGAAGTCGGTCCGTCGGGGTCGCCAGATGGCAAGCTGATCGCGTTCGTGTCCGACCGGTCGGGCTCCCCGCAGATCTACACGATGAACGCGGATGGCAGCGGCCTCAAACGAATCACGTTCAACGGCCACTACAACACGTCACCGGCATGGTCGCCGGACGGCAAGTGGATCGCGTACGAAACCCGCGTCGGCGCACAGTTTGATATCTGGTTAGTAGACCCAACGGGAACGACTGCCGTGCCGCTCATTACCAATCCTCGTAGCGACGAGGCCCCGACGTGGTCGCCAGATAGTCGCAAAATTGCCTTTACCTCGACGCGGCGAGGTCACGCGGACGTCTACGTTGTGGACAGAAACGGTGAAAACCTGCAGCAACTCACGCGGCGCCAAGGAGACAACTTGAGCGCAGCATGGGGTCCGTTTCCGCGTTAGCGGCTAAGCTCGGGCGGTCGATTTCGACGGACGTTGCACGAAGCCAGCTAGAAAATGTCGCGCAAGAACAGTCGCGCAAGAACAGCCATAAAGGAACAAAGGGGAGGCCGGATGCAATATCGGAATCGAAAGTTGGGGTGTCAAATCAAGGCCAGCGGCCATAGGCATGGGCGCGTTTCGCGCGAAGTGCTTGTCGTGCTTCTCGCCGGTGTTGTGGCTTCGACCTTTGGATGCGCGACGGTGGCTGAACTTCGGAAGGTCGAAGCCCGGGTGATCGACATGGAACGGGGCGGACGCCCAGCGGGCGGTGCCTTGCGCGAACAAGTCGCCGACTACGTTGCCGATATCGACGGCCTGCGCGAAGAAATGCGCACCCTCGAGGGTCGACTCGAAGTCGCCGAGAAGGCCGCTGCGGACGCACTGGAAGACGTGCACCGCGCTCGCATGGATCTCGCGCAGATGCGTGCGCAGTTTCAACGTGGTGTCGACGGCACCGCTGGCGACGGGGCCAACGCTGCCATCGCCGGAGCTATTTCAGTGACTGCGCTTGCCAAAGCCGATTCGTCCACCGAAAACGCTTCTGCGGAAATCCGCGCCTATCGAACGGCTCACGCCGCCTGGCAAAGCAATGAAACCGCCACCTGCATCGATCGCTTTCGCGATTTTCTCCAAACCTATCCCGAGTCACCCTATGCAGACGACGCCGCGTTTTGGATGGCTGACTGCCACTACAAGCAAGCGGAATATAAGAAGGCTGTGCTTCGATTCGACGAGGTGGTTCGCAACTACCCTGCGGGAAACAAGGCTTCAGACGCGCTTTACCGCCAGGGGGAGTCTCTTTTGAAACTCGGGCCCGGGTTTCGTGAAGCGGCGAAGCGCGCGTTTGAGAGGGTGGTCAAGGAATACCCAGATTCGGCTCGGTCGTCCGAAGCCAAACAGCAATTGGATCTATTTGCCGCCGGATGAGGTCCGCTGGGATCTGACGACTCGACGTTTTGGGAGTCCCCAGCCCTTCCCCAGAGGGTGGGCCTTGGGCCGATGGCACTCCGCTTGAAACGCGTCAAAGACGACGAACGTTGTCGAATTTTCAAGAAAGGCTTTCCACTCTGGACCGTCAGCCGATATAGTACCGCCCCCGCCAAATATACCCGGCGCAGAAAGGTGATCCGTTGAAAAAACGTGACATGAATAAGTTTCGTAAGGCCCTCGAAGAACAGCGTGACGAGATCCTCGTGAACGCGCGTAAAACTTTGTCCGGCGAAATCCACTTGGATCCGGACGACTTCCCGGACGAAATCGACACCGCATCTTCAGAGATGAACCTCGCGTTCCAGGGGCGCTTGCGCGAACGTGAGCGCGGCTTGCTTACGAAGATCAACGAGGCGCTCGAGCGCATCGAAGAAGGTATCTTTGGCGAATGTGAGAACTGCGGCGAAGACATTGGTGCCAAGCGCATTCATGCGCGACCGATGGCCCAGCTCTGCATCGACTGCAAATCCGAACAAGAGCAGCAAGAGCGCCGTAACGCCTAAGCGCGTGTCCCGTCGATGTCCATGCCACTCGCTTGGCAGAAGCAGGGAGGCGCAAAGCCGGATCTCAGTCACATGACGAAGCCCCAAGCGCAATCGATCGTTCTTGGCATCGAGAGTTCGTGTGACGAAATGGCAGCCGCGATCATTCGCGGCAACCGTGACGTCGTTGCCAGCGTGGTGCATGGCCAGGACGACGTACACCGCCCTTATGGTGGCGTGGTTCCCGAACTCGCCTCGCGAGACCACGTGCGCGCGATATCGCAGGTTGTCGATCTCACCTTCGAGCGTGCGGGACTGTCGCTAAAAGACTTGACTGGGATCGCGGTGACCGCAGGGCCCGGGCTCGTGGGTTCATTGCTCGTCGGTTTGTCTTTTGGCAAAGCACTAGCCTATCGGCTCGGTGTTCCGGTGGTCGGCGTTCATCACTTGCTCGGCCACTTGACCGCCGCGGAGTTGAGCGCGCCCGATCTCGTTCGCCCCTACATTGGGTTGGTTGTGAGCGGTGGGCACACTGCCTTCTACCGCGTTGAAGAGACTGGCGCTCCAGCGTTGTTGGGGGAGACGCGAGACGACGCTGCGGGCGAAGCGTTCGACAAAGTCGCGAAGCTCTTGGGCCTCGGCTTTCCCGGGGGTCCCGCGGTTTCTGCCGCGGCGCGCGAGGGCGATTCGAAGGCCGTCGCATTTCCACGCCCCATGTTGAAGAACCCAGGGCTGGCGCTTTCTTACAGCGGGCTCAAGACCGCGGTGTCCATCGAGGTTGAAAAACGCGGCGGCAAGGACGCGCTTTCGGAACAAGAAGTTGCTGACATCGCGGCCTCCTTCGAAGCGGCCGCGACCGATGTATTGGTTGTCAAAGCGCGACGTGCGATCAACGCCGAAGGGCTCTCGAGCTTGGCGGTGGTTGGCGGCGTTGCGGCGAACCGAAGGCTTCGAGAAGAAATGGAGCGCGCAGGGAAGAAGCACGACTTCGACGTCACTTTCCCGCCCATCGCACTGTGTACGGACAATGCAGCCATGATTGCAGCCGCTGGGGCGAGGATGCTCGCCGAAGGATGTGCCGACGCCCTCGACCTCAATGCGTTTTCTCGCGTGCCCCTGGGTCAGACGCCCTGGCGCGCTCCCGCAGACGCTTCGGTGTGAGCGGCTCGACGCTTCGCAGTTTGCTCGACAAACACAACCTGCGCCTGCGTCGCGAATTGGGTCAGAACTTTATCGTCGAAGAGCAGGTTGCAGACCGTGTTGCAACGCTTGCGGGGGTTGAACCCAGTGACTGCGTGATCGAAGTGGGAACTGGGCTCGGCACGCTCACCCATGCGATCGCGAAGCGCGCAAAATTCGTCTTGACCGTTGAGATCGACTCGGGGCTCGTTCGGACGCTGGGTGAAGAAAGCTTGCTTGATGACAACGTCGAGCTGATTCACGCCGATGTGGGAAAGCTCGATCTCGCCGAGATCATCGCGCGTCTTGCGAAAGAACATGGTGGCAACGTGCGATTCGTCGCGAACCTGCCGTTTTCGAGTGCCACGCCGCTGCTGAGGCGACTTCTCGACTTGCGGCATCTGCTCGTCGACTGGTCGGTCATCCTGCAGTCCGAAGTCGCCGAGCGATTGTTCGCCCCGGTGAATACCCGCAACTACGGTTCCCTTGCCGTGTTACATCAACTCTGTGCCGAACCCGGGCAGCGCGCAGTGCTCGGTGCGCAGACCTTTTTTCCCGCACCTCGCGTCGATTCGACACTGGTTTCAATGCGTGCGAACGACAGCGCGGGACTCGCTCCTGGCGAACTCAAAAAGGTCGAACGGGTCGCCCGCGCCGCATTTGGCAAACGCAGGAAAACCCTCTTGAACGCACTCCGAGGCGGAGGGCTGGGTCTCGAATCTGACGTGATCTTGTCGACACTGGAAAGCGTCGGCATTGATCCTCGCGCCCGTGCCGAGACCGTGCTTCCCGGAGCCTTCCTCGAACTCACGCGCGCACTCGAAAAGGGGGGAAACCATGGAGCCTGTTGAACTCTTCGAAGCCCTTCTCGAACTCGCTGACGAGGTCGAACTTGACGTGCGAATCCTCCGCGGGCAGAACCCAGCAGACACAGATTTTACGCCAGACAGCACTTGCTGCCGCGTGAAGGGGAAAGTTTGGGTTGTGCTTTCTCCCAATGATCCCGTGGACTTGCACATTCGTGTCCTGGCTTCTGCGCTGAAAAGCGAAGCAGGTTCGACGCTAGAGGCACGGTACTTGCCGCCGGCAGTTCGAGCCGCGCTCGATACAGAAATCTAGTCTGATTGAATCGATTGTTGACCGAGATCTGATCTTCCGTATTCTTTTAGGCGTCGAGTGGAAACGTCTTTGACGAACTGCATCGACGCAGAGTCACAGCAGCAAAACGAACATCAAGATCGAGAACAAGAAACTTAATCGAACGAATCACGCACCACCGGGGCCGAGTTTTCACACCGGCTCCAATTTGAACGCGAGAGGTCCAAAAGACTGAACCGGACGTAAAGCACCCGGCTCGAGAAAACATCAAAGCCTCGACATCGCCCGCTCACGGGAACAAGTTGGCAGCCGCCGACGAGAACCTAAAGAGTTGCTTGGATCCAGAGCCCGAACGTGAAATAGGCTCATGACGGACCGAGACGGGGGTGAGAAGAGGAGGGACGAAGCCATCGCCCCCCCTTTCCTGCGCCTTCGGACTGACAAACTCAGTCATCGGGAGGCGTTTTTTGTTTTTGAGAGGTTCCATCCCCGGCGAATGTCGCACGGGCGGAATAAGGTGCAGAGCGGCCGAAAAGAGAGCGGAGGCAACCCCTAGTGTCCACCGTAACCGCGTCATCCCGTAAAGAGCATCGAATCACTGCAACATCCCTGGCCGCGCGCAAGCGCCGTGGCCAGCCGATCACGATGCTCACAGCCTACGACTTCACCTTTGCACGGATTTTCGACGCCGCGGAGATCGACCTTCTATTGGTCGGAGATTCTCTCGGCAATGTCGTTCAGGGCGTCGATACGACGCTACCCGTGACGATGGACGAAGTCGTCTACCACACCCGAATGGTGGTTCGGGGCACCAACCGCGCTCTCGTCGTGGCTGACATGCCTTTTGGCAGTTACCAGGTCTCGGCGGAAGACGGCGTGCGCAATGCGATTCGTCTCATCAAAGAAGGTGGCGCTGCTGCGGTCAAGCTCGAGGGCGGGACCAAGGTGGCGCACACGATCGAAGCCATCGTCAACGCTGAAATTCCAGTCATGGGACACGTTGGTTTGACGCCGCAAGCGGTCAACCGCATGGGGGGGTTCCGAGTGCAGGGGCGCGGCGAAGAGGGACGGCTCCGCGTCCTCGACGACGCGCGCGCTGTACAAGAAGCCGGCGCGTTTGCCGTGGTGCTTGAAGGCATCCCCGCCGACCTCGCCAAAGAAGTCACCGCCGAACTCATGATCCCAACGATTGGGATCGGTGCCGGCGTGGACTGCGACGGCCAGGTGCTCGTGATGCACGACTTGCTCGGTCTTAACGACTGGTCGCCCAGCTTCGCCAAGCAGTACGCGAACATGGGTGCGATTGCATCGACGGCAGCACGTGCGTTCGCCGACGAAGTCACGCATCGCAAGTTTCCCGACGCCGAGCATTCGTACAAGTAACCGGCGAACAGGCATCCAGCATGGACATTATTCGCACAACGCGTGAGCTGCAGCAACGCGCTGATGGGGTACGGGCGCAGGGTCGCAAGATTGCCCTCGTCCCGACCATGGGCGCGCTTCATCCGGGGCATCTTTCGCTGATCCAATGTGGTCGCGAAAAGGCCGACGAGGTCTGGGTATCGATCTTTGTGAATCCCACGCAATTTAATCAACCCGAAGACTTCGACGGCTACCCCCGTACCTTCGAAGTGGACGCCGAGAGTTGTCGCGCGGCAGGGGTAGACGTCATCTTTGCCCCGACGCCCGACCAGCTCTATCCCAACGGCGCCCAAACTTGGGTCGAAGTCGGCGATCTCGCCGCCCCCCTGTGCGGGGCCAGTCGTCCCGGCCACTTCCGTGGCGTGACGACCGTGGTGTCCAAGCTCTTCCTGGCCGCAAGGCCCCACGTCGCGGTGTTCGGCGAGAAGGACTTCCAGCAACTCGCCGTGATTCGGCGCATGACCCGGGACATGGGGTTTGGCATTGAGATCGTCGGCGGCCCGACGCTTCGCGAAGAAGACGGTCTCGCGATGTCGAGTCGCAATGTTCGTCTCGGGCCAAGCGCGCGCAAGCAGGCGCAGGTGGTCATCCGTGCGATTCGACAAGCCGAGCGCAACATTGCCGGTGGCGAAAGGTCGACGTCGAGCCTGCTTGAGGCCGTACACAAAACCATTGAAGAGGCGTCGCTCGCGAGTGTCGACTACGCCGAACTGCGAGATCCAGACAGCCTCATCGAGGCACCTGAACAACTCGTTGGGCCCACACTGCTGGCCCTTGCCGTCAACTTCGCGCCCGACGCCGATGGTCAGGGCGCAGCTGTGAGGTTGATCGACAATCGTGTGCTACTGCAGTCACGCCAGACGGACGGAGAGTCATGACCCGGACCATGCTAAAGAGCAAGATTCATCGCGCCACCGTTACCGAAGCCAACATTGAATACGAAGGCAGCGTGACGATCGATCCGGACCTGCTCGATGCAGCGGACATGCTCCCCTACGAGAAGGTCGACATTTGGGACTGCACCAACGGCCACCGACTCAGCACGTACGTCATCAAGGGCGAACGGGGCAGCCGCGAGATCTGTGTGAACGGTGCCGCCGCGCATCTCATCAAGCCCATGGATCTGGTCATCATCGCCAGCTGGGTCGACGTCAGCGAAGAAGAAGCACACCGCTTCGAAGCGAAGCGCGTGTTCGTCGACGAAGGCAA
>JASDVE010000008.1:0-2012 GCA_041891195.1 Myxococcota bacterium
GAGCCTGTCGTTCGGTAGATGCAGAACACCGCAGGATTACGACCGCCATTGACCTTCACACCGGCGTACGTCGTGTTGGGCTCTGGGTTGGCCGGCTTGTCCGTAAACACCAACTGCGCGGTAAAGCGTCGTCCCACGCCTTCAGGCTGTGCTTCGCGATACGGGTTTACGCTCCCCGCGTCGGGGTCGAGGTCCACGTCGACAATCGTGTCGAGGTTATTGGTGTCGAAGTCAGATGGATGGAACGCGAAGTAGCGTGCGTGCGGGTATTCACCTTTGAACACGACCTTTCCGCCTTCGGGCACGGAAATAAAACCGGGCGGGCAGCCGTCGCCCTGCCAAAAGCGGTTACTGAAATAGTTTGATGCCGACGTATCGATCAGATACGGAAAGCGATTGTTCGTCATCGGAGTCCCGACACCCGGCCACGCGGGGCAGCGCGATTCGCCGATCGTGCGGCCGACAATGTATTCGGGGTCGCCGTAGCGGATGCCGCAATGCTCTGCGATGTAATCCGAGATACGGCCTTCCACACCCGCGAGTTCGGGGTTGGTGAGACGCGGAAAGATGCCCAGCACCGCAGACCCCGTCGTGTCCCGCGCATCGGCCATGAGTGTGTGAAGAAACGCGAGGTCGTCGCGAATTTCGTCGGGCGCCACTTCGAGAAGTTGTCGCACCACGTCGGCGTGACCGACAAATTCGTTAAAGTCCCATTTCACCGGCAATTCGCCGGCGATCATTTTACGAAGCGTCTGTTCGAAAAGTTCGTGGTTGCTCATGTTGTCTCCGTAAGGTCGATTGCTGTGGGTGTGAGTGTTGGTGTTGCTCTGCAGTTGATCGCAGGACCTGCATCCCCGTGCGATTAATCAGGGGACTGGCCGGGGCTCATTCGCTCATAGCCAAAGGCCTCGAACGCAAAGTCCCAGTTGTCGTTTACCGTGTTCACCACGTCTTCGGGAAACTCGAATTTGTTCTTCTCGTAGGTCCCGAGACTTTCGAGGTACCCCTCAAAAGTGCTTCGCATACGCTCGAAATCACCGAGATCGAGCGCCTTATAAATGTCCTCGAGTTTCGACATGGGGCGCGCGTCGAGGTCTTCGTAACGAATTTCGATCAAGTTTCCGGGCGGGATCAATGACCGCTGCAAGAGATAGCTTTTCATTTGCACTTGATAAGCGTGCACGATCCACGCATCGATGGCGTCCCAGTCGATCTCCTGCAAGACCGCCCCAGGCATCGTCTTCCGGTACATGTTCCGCATCGACTGATAGACCGGATACGGATTGCGCACAATATTGACGAAGCGCGCATCGGGGAACATGTCGAGTAGCACACCGATCCGCCCCGTGTTCGGCGGTGTCTTCAGCGCGAGCCGCTTGCCGTCCGAAAGGATCGTCGCCTTCCGTAACACTTCCATGTACCCACGCTGCCACCCAGCAAGGTCTTCCTCGTTCTCACCCAGGTCGGTTACGTAGCGATCATAGAGCCCCGGCGCAGTCTTCGGAAAGTTCAACACATGTAGCGGTGAGCAGTCCGTCGCATTGATCATCGCCATCTCTTCTTCTTGCGGCCCTTCAAGAGAAATTGCGACGTTGTCCATTGGCCGCTTCGACGGCATCTTGCCCGCGAACATCTTCGGCAACCAGCTGCGCCCCATGAGGGCGATCGCGTGCATACTGGCCTGGTAGTTCGACACAACGCCGAACTGCGGGTCTTGATAGAACAAGTTGTGGAGGTGGGTGGTCCCGCTGCGACCGAAGCCGAGCAAGAAGACCGGGTCCCCATTGAGCTGCGTATTTCGAACCTGTCGACCGAAGCGGATATTTTCGATCCAGCGAAGCGGTTCGATCAGCGTACTGAAGATCACCCAACTTCGGGCGCGCTTCGCATAGCGAGGGTCCACCTTGTGTTGCTTCAACAAGCGACGAACCGCCGGAAGCGGAAGGAACTGCGACATCGAACTCATTGGGGGGCTCTCCTGTGGATGTTCTGCTCTTGGTTCTGTTCTTGGT
>JASDVE010000008.1:2112-4400 GCA_041891195.1 Myxococcota bacterium
CGAACTCATTGGGGGGCTCTCCTGTGGATGTTCTGCTCTTGGTTCTGTTCTTGGTGTAGGACCACGCGAGCGCGTTGGATCTTTCTACTTCGCTACTCCGGAAGTTCCATCTGCCACGCCACGCCATTGATATGGCCTCCGCCATCAACGTGAATCGTGTTCCCGGTGACATAGCGTGAATCTTCACTCGCCAGAAAGACCGCGACGGGGCCGATGTCCGTTTCGCAGTCGCCAATGTGTGGGATGGGATTACTCTGTTCGATGGTGCGAGCCGCTTCGGGGGCGAATTGCTTGAAGCCTTCCCAAGAAGGAGTCTCGGCAAACGGACAGAGCACGTTGGCTGTGATGCCGTACCGGCCCCATTCGGCGGCGGCCGTTCGGGTCACGGCGCGCACACCTTCTTTCGAGCCGTTATACATCGCCGAATAGCGGTGGGCGTTGACACCGTTGAGTGAGCACATGGTAATGATCCGCCCCCAGCCGTTTGCCTTCATATGCGGGAAGCACGCCTGCATGGCCCAGAACGAAGCGAAGTAGTTGACCTCCATGTGGTCCCGCATGGCGTCGTCGCTCATGTTTTCAAGCCGCGAGGTTCCGCCTGTGGGCGTCGCGTTGTTGACCAGGATGTCAACGCGCCCGAACTCGGCAACCGTCTGCGCCACCATCGCGAGCACACTGTCCTTATTAGACACGTCTGTCTTGATGTAAAGCGCGCGAGCACCTGCCGCCTTGAAGTCCGCCTCGATGGCACAGACGGCGGCCTCGCCCTTTTCGGCTGAGCGATTTGCGACGACCACGGTCCCGCCTTCTGCCGCAAAAGCACGTGCGACGCCGAGGCCCACGCCCTGCCCGCCTCCGGTCACGATGGCGACTCGGTCGGTCAACTTATTGCACTTAGTCATCCTGAGGGTTGTTCCTTGTATCAATGGTATTCGTAGTGGATCCATTTCGAACTCGGAACTGATGTTATACAGTTGTAAAGTTAATTTCCAATGATAAAATCACAGTCATTGCAAATTGGATCTCCTCGCAAGTTGGATAAATAGATGAAGGCACCTGGCCCCCAAAGATCGGCCGCAATAAGCGATGTCCCCGTCCCGATTCCGATTCGCCAGCGGCAGCGGCAGCAAACCCGGGACGTCATTCTGGAAGTTGCGCTCTCCGAAATCGCGGAGTTCGGACTGTCGGGCATTCGGATCGAACACATTGCGCGCAAAAGTGGCGTCACCCGGCCGACCGTCTACGCCCACTACCCGAAGCGCGAAGACTTCTTGCGCGAACTCCAAGCCCGCACTGAAAGCAGAGCCCTCGTCGCCCTCGAAAAACGCCTCGAAGCGAATTCAGGGGCCGAATTCATCCATGGCCTGGCCGATGCCCTCTTCGACGCGGTGTCTTCGACCCACGTCACGCTGCGCCGGGAGTCGTTTGCGTTGATGCTGCGCGAACCCCAAACCGAACGGTGGGTAGACAACGACTTGTTCATCTATCTCTCTTCACGCCTTGGCGAAGCGCAGCAAGCGGGCGAAATTCCCGAGTGCACGACGCCCGTCGAACTCACACGAATTTTAATGACCGCAATATTTGGGTTCGTCGCCATTGAGGGCAACGAAGAAACCGCGCGCCGGGCAGATGCGCACAGCATGCTAGATCTACTGATCGGATCAAAAGGGAGCACACAAACGTGAGTCAACGACTAGACCGAAAAGTTGCCATCGTCACCGGCTCAGGCCAAGGAGTGGGCCGCGGAATCGTTCTCGCATTTGCGGCCGAAGGTGCACATTGTGTTGTCGCCGACTTCAACGAAGAAACGGGTCGACAAGTCGTGCGTGAAGCCGAAGCGCTGGGCACAAAGGCGTCGTTCGTTCAGTGTGACGTCACCAATCGTGCAAGCGTCGACGCCACTGTCGCGCACGCGGTCGACACCTTTGGTGGGGTCGACGTGCTCGTCAACAACGCGCAACGTGCACCCTATCAGCCGACACCGCTTCTCGACCACACAGACGAGATCGTCGATTTGTGTTTCGATACAGGCTTTCGCGGAACCTTCTACTTCATGCAAGCCGCTTACCCGCACCTAAAAGAAAGCAAGGGCCGCATCATTAACATTGGCTCCGCTTCTGGACTCGAAGGAAGTCGTGGTATGGGGGCTTATGGTGCAGCCAAAGAAGCGATTCGCGCAATCTCCAAAACCGCGGCCCGTGAGTGGGGTCGTGACGGCATCAACGTCAACATTCTTTGCCCCCTCGCAAATTCGCCGGGCGTTGGAAAGCTGATAGAAGCCGACCCTG
>JASDVE010000008.1:4410-9982 GCA_041891195.1 Myxococcota bacterium
AGTTCGAGAAACGCGTGACATCGTCGCAACCGATCGGCCGCATCGGCGATTGCGTCGATGACATCGGCCCCGTCGCCGTGTTCCTCGCGAGCGAAGACTCCCGCTACGTCACCGGGCACACGCTTCCCGCGGACGGCGGTTCTTACATCGTCCGCTAGGCCTCCGGCCCGCTCGTAATCCCGAGCCCATCGACCGGCGCAAACTCGTAGGCAAACGGCGCTTGGTTGGCGAGGCACAGCCAGAGCTGCGACGTCGTGCCCTGGTGAATCGCGTTGATGACGCCGTCGGCGATTTCAGAAGGATCGATCATCGCGACGCCCATGTCCCGCGCCTGTTCGGCAAAACCGGGGGCAAGGATGTTTGTATCCACAGCACCGGGCAACACGGCATTGATCGTAATGTTTTGTTCCGCGAGGCTCGGCCCCATCGCGCGAACAAAGCCAACAACCGCGTGTTTCGTCATCGTGTAGACGGCGTCGGGAGCAAATGCGATGACGCCCGCCGCGGAGGCAGTCGCCACGATCGCGCCACCACCCTGGGCAGCGATCACAGATGCGACCGCCCGGGTACCCAGAACAACGCCGTCGACGTTTACCCCCATGATTCGGCGGTAGGCAGCGTCAGTGACTTCGGAAATGTCGAACATCGACATGAACTCTTCACCGGTCGCCGGAAACGTAGTAACCCCTGCGTTCAAGAAGGCGATGTCGAGGCCGCCGTGCCTCTGAACAACCCCAGACACAACCTCTTCCCATTGGGCCGAATCGGATACGTCGAGTCGTGCGAATTCGGCACCAATGGCTTCGGATTCGGATTTCCCTCTCGCTTCGTCGACGTCGGCCACGACCACCGTCGCTCCGGCAGCGCGAAGCTTCTTCGCCGTAGCGAGGCCAATGCCCGAGGCTCCGCCGGTAACCAACGCAACCTTTCCCTCGAATCCATCCGCAAAATTTGACATAACTCACACCCCTTTCAATCTTGTGATTCGTTTTTTGATTTTTCTTGCTCAGCGCTTGAATCGACCCAAATGCTGTGTCTCGAACAACTCAACCCCGCCTCGACGACACCACTGCACAGACCGTGCGCAGTAAACATCCATTTGACCGGTAAGTAAGTCTCGAATCAGTGCATAGCCCAGTGGTCGGTCACTCAACTCCACGCTCGTGGCTCAAATGATCCGCGACAAACGCGAAATCGCAGTGCAGTTTCCCTATGCTTCGCCACCTTACGACTTGCACGCAGGCCGCGCGGCGGTTTTCTGAGGAGCAGTTCCATGACCCGGGCGGCCGCCCTTGTACTCACGCTACTGACAGGCTTTACGGGGCTCGTCTACCAAGTCACCTGGCAGAAGTATCTGGCCACGTTGCTTGGCTCGCATAGCGAAGCCACCGCGGCGGTCCTCGGGATATTCCTTGGCGGCCTCTCAGTTGGGTACTCGCTTTTCGGTGTCGTGACGTCCAGGCTGGTCGCGCGGGCCAAAGCCAGCGGGAGCGCCCCGCGCTTATTGCTCGCGTACGGAATCATCGAAGCGGTGATCGGCTGCTACGCGCTGCTGTTTCCATGGCTGTTCCGAGCCGCTCAGTCGGCGTCCTTCGTGTTGCCTCATACAAACGCAGGCGTTGGTTTCTTTATCGACGTTTGCCTGGCCGCCCTCCTGATCGGCCCGCCTGCGGTGATGATGGGAGCGACGATCCCACTTCTCACCCAAGCGCTCTCACGCTCGCTGGAAGATGCCACCCGGTTTCACGCCTTCGTGTACGGCCTCAACACCGTTGGCGCCTTCGCGGGGGCTTTGGCCGCAAGCTTCGTGGTGATCCCCAAGCTCGGCCTCGACGGCGCCCTCGTGGCCATGGGGACCATCAACCTGTTCGCCGGCTTCATATACGGGCTACTCGGCATGCGCGACGATGCGCAACAAACCGCCGCCCCAGCCCCACCCGACCCGGCCCCCGATGCCGAAGTGAATATCGGTGGGTCGTGGATGTACCTCGCCGTCGCACTCCTCGTAGGCTTCGCGATGATGACCCTTGAGACCACGTTAATTCGAATCGGCGCCCTCGCCTTCGGCTCGTCACACTTTACGTTTTCGATGGTCGTCGCGGCTTTTGTCCTCTGCATCGCCGTTGGCGGTCTGTCGGTTTCGAGTCTGACGCGAATCCCAAAGATGTACTTGGCAGTCAACCTGTGGGCGTTGGTTGCGCTGTTGATTGGGCTCTACTTCCTGCTCCCCCAAGCGAATTACTGGGTGTTCGTGCTCCGCACGGCGTTCATGAACCTCGACGTCGCGTTCTATCTCTATTACGGCGCAGGCTTCGCATTGTTGCTCTCTGTAATCGGCCTTCCGGTCTTGCTTTCGGGCGTCACGCTTCCGCTCATTTTTCATCATCTGCGCGATGAATACGGAGAACTCGGTTCTCTCGCAGGTAGGTTGTACAGCTGGAACACCGTGGGTTCGCTCCTCGGGGCGCTTATCGGCGGCTACGCACTGTTCTTCTGGTTTGATCTCCACCACATCTATCGCTTCGCCGTGGCGGCCATCATGCTGGCAGCCGTATTGATCACGGTGCGACTGTTCAATTGGCGCGCATCGGCAGTGGCATGCGTGCTGCCGCTTTTCGTCGGCCTGGCCCTGCTGCCACCGTGGTACTCGATCATGATGCAGATCGGTCTTTTCCGAATGGAAGACCATCCCCCCGACTTGTACACCGGCTACAAAACCTTCGTTGAACGCCAGATCACTCCGGTTGAAGACATGCTGGTTTCATACGAAGACGATCCAACCGCAACCGTCTCGGTCCGCATCTTGAAGTCACCTACAGGGGCCGAGTCAAGAAGTATTGGTGTGAACGGCAAGGTCGACGGGAACACCGCCACCGACTACACCACGATGGGCTTCGCAAGCGTCCTGCCCGCCTTGATGGCGGACAGCATCGAACGGGCATTCATCATCGGCTTGGGTACCGGCGTAAGCGTTGGCGAATTGGCGGCACTCGACGACTCAAAGGAAGTCATCGTTTCGGAGATCTCGCCCGGCGTGATTCGTGCTGACAAGTTCTTCGCCCCATACAACCTGCACGCCCTATCGCGGCCCGGCGTTTCAGTGGTTCGCAGCGATGCGTATCGATCCCTCACCCGAAGCAAAGACAAGTTCAACGTCATCATGGCCGAGCCCTCCAACCCGTGGGTGACGGGTGTTGAGATGCTTTATAGCCGTGAATTTTTACAACTCGCGCACGACCGGCTGGCGGAGGGCGGCGTCTACGCCCAGTGGATCCACAAATACGAGACGTCAGAAGAGACGATCGCCCTTGTACTGCGCACCTACGGAAGTGTGTTCAAATACATTTCCGTGTGGGAAGCAGGGCCCATGGACCTCATCATCCTCGGCTTCAAAGACAAGGGGCCTGCGATCGATTACCACCGCATGATCGAACGGAGCAAGCGACCAGACTTCAAAGCGGCCCTCGAAAGAATGGGCATCACGTCAACCGCCGCGCTACTCGCCAAGGAATTTCTGCCCGTTGGCACGTGGCACGCCGCGGACTTTGAGGGGCCGATCCATACGCTCTACCGCCCGATTCTCAGCGACATTGCCGGGCGCGCGTTTTTTCGGCGTGCGCAAGCGCGGGTTCCATATACGGGCTTTGGCAAAGCCGCCGAAGTCGGAGCCCAAAGCTCGTTATTGCGCCAGTACATCGATTTTCGAGGCAAGCGGTTCACCGAAGAAGACAGGCTCGCCGCGATCTCGCAGGCCTGCTCTCAGTCTCGCGGCTACTGCATCCCCCTCCTCGCCAAGTGGATAAGCGAGTCGCCAAATTCGGAAGCCATCGCGCAGGCCCGCGCGTCTGCACTCAATTGGTTTCGTGTCATCAAACCGGAAGAGCGCGATCCCGAATCGCTCATTGATGCCATGAGTGTGCTCTATTCGCGCGAAGCAGCGGCCACCACCCCGCAGACGCCCGAGACCGCGAGCCGCCTCACCCAAGCCTACGCGGACTTCTACTACCACGCGGAACCGTTTTCAGAAGACGCCCTTTTGGCCGTTTGGTCGCAGTGTCGTGAGATCACGAAACCCGTCGAAGTTTGCCGCGCCGAATGGGCCAACCGACCCAACGCGGCCTTTGATAACCTGACCGGTACGGCTAAGACGCAAAAACGCTTTTTGATCGAGTGCATGGCGGAAACCTTCGCGGGCCCGAAGTGCAACGATGGAAGTCGCGAAGCCAAAAAGCTCGTAACCGGCTACTCATCAAAGTTCAATTGATCCAGGCCGCGTGCTCCGCCCCCATTCATAGAGGTCCATTATGTCCGAAGACAACGCCACATCCTCCCTCGAAATCCGCTCGAAGATCAGTGCCGATGGCACACTCGAACTTTCTCTCGAAACCATCGCAATCCCCGAACCCGGCGACGACGAAGTCGTGGTTCGCGTCGAAGCGTCTCCCATCAACCCTTCTGACCTCGGCTTGTTTTTTGGCCCGGCCGACATGACGACTGCAAAGGCTTCGGGCAGCGCGACCGCGCCGGTGATTAACGCTGACGTTCCAAGCGGCTTGCTAAAGATGGTCGCCGCACGGCTCGACGAATCTCTGGCGGTAGGAAACGAGGGTGCGGGTGTCGTTGTGAAGGCGGGAGCCTCGGACGCCGCACAAGCGCTACTCGGCAAGACCGTTGGGCTGATTGGTGGCGGGATGTATACCCAGCACCGCTTGATCAAGGTCCCCATGTGCCTGCCTTTGCACGACGGTACGACACCGCGTGAGGGCGCTTCGTGTTTCGTCAACCCGCTCACCGCCTTGGGCATGACCGAAACCATGCGCATGGAAGGCCATACCGCGCTTGTCCACACAGCGGCGGCATCCAACCTTGGCCAGATGTTGAACAAGATTTGCATCCACGACGGCATCGACTTGGTCAACATCGTGCGAAAGAAAGAACAGGCCGACTTGCTCGGCGAGATCGGTGCGAAGTACGTCTGTAACGCTTCGTCCGACACCTTCATGGACGACCTCACCGAAGCCCTCGTGGCAACCGGCGCGACACTCGCCTTCGACGCGACGGGCGGCGGGAAACTCGCTGGACAGATCCTGACGTGCATGGAGATCGCAGCCAACCGCACCGCCACCGAATACAGCCGCTATGGATCCACGACCCACAAGCAGGTCTACATCTACGGCGGTCTCGATCGCTCCCCCACCGTGTTCAATCGCAACTTCGGTATGGCGTGGGGAGTAGGCGGCTGGTTGTTGACGCCCTTCTTGCAGAAGGTCGGTTTCGAAAAGGGCCAAGCACTTCGCACTCGCGTCGCAAACGAAATCAAGACCACGTTCGCGAGTCACTATGCGCAGGAGGTGTCCCTGGCAGGTGCGCTCCAACTCGACGCCATCGGGATCTACGGCAAGCAGGCAACGGGCGAAAAGTTCCTAATCAATCCAAACAAGGACTTCTAAGCCTCCAGACCCACTGCTGCTTTACCGGACGGCTTCGACCGCCACCCGGGCTTTCTTGCATGCCGTCAAAGTGGGTCTTATTGTCGAACTGAGTCGATTGCATGTCCTTTGATCCAGCGACC
>JASDVE010000009.1:0-1815 GCA_041891195.1 Myxococcota bacterium
GTAGAAGGCTTCGTCTACGTGTGGGGAAACACGCACCTGCGGTTATTGGTCGTGTTCTTTGCGGCGGTCATTTTTGTCGGTTTCCCCCACGTGACGGTTCTGCCCGGCTTGCTCGAAAACGTCTATCGGATCGATTCCTCCATGGTGAGTCGCCTGTTTCTTGCGTCGGCGGCGGGCGCTTTAATTTCAAGCGTGCTCGTGGCACGATTTGCCGACTCGCCCCGTGCGCTCATGATCTACACCCTAATGGCGGCGTGTTTTGGAGTCTCTCTTGTTGGACTTGCGTTCGCGGATGACATGGAGCTTGCAACTTGGGCGATGCTATTCGTCGGCGTCGGGAGCGGCGGATTTCAGGCGTTGAATAACGCTGTGATCGCCCGGGAGACGGAGCCCGCATTTATGGGGCGAGTCATGTCGCTGACAATGCTTGCGTTTGCGGGATTCGGACTGATGGCGCTTCCCGTAGGCGCCCTCGCAGATCGTGTCGGTGAGCAAGATGCGTTGACGGTGCTCGGCGTGGTGGTGATGCTCACAACCTGGGGCATGGGAAGCGCACTTTCACGTCGCTTGCGCTGAGGCGTCCTTTCTAATCCGCCTCTTTTAATCTGACCCCCGCCGCATTCTGGACGCGCCACACGAGCCGCCCTAAGGTACGCCGACTTCTCTCTGAGCCAGGGACGCGCAGCTCGAGCTGCCCGACGGTTGACGTCGGTTTAACCGTGAGTTCCGAACATGACTACCCGTGAGAGTCGCCCGGTTAAGGCCGGCGTTCAGACATGGGGCCTGGAGACGCGCACGGTCGCCCGGCTCGCGATCCCGGTCGCCATCGCTCAGGTCGGCAGCATGCTCCTGGGGACTGTCGACACGATGATGGTCGGACGAGTGGGCGTTGACGCGCTCGCGGCCGCCGCAATTGGTAACGCTTGGTTTTACGCCATCTTGCTGATGGGGCAGGGCGTCGTCCACGGGATCGATCCCTTTGTCACCCAAGCGCACGGTGCACGCGATGGTGAAGCGACTGCGGTCGCGCTTCAGCGCGGCATCGTGATCTCGCTTTTGATCAGCGTGCCGCTCGTAGCGATTCTCAGCTTCACCGAAGAGATTCTATTGCTCGTGCAACAAGACTCCGAGCTTGCGAAATCGGCGCATGATTACATCTCGGTTCAAATCCCAAGCGTGCCTTTGTTTTTGATCTTCATCGCGCTGCGCCAGTACTTGCAGGGGCGCGAACTCATGCGCCCTGGCATGTGGGTGATGGTATTTGCAAACGTCTTGAATGCTCTCTTTAACTGGGCGTTGATCTTTGGTGCCCTCGGGTTTCCGGCGATGGGCCTCTACGGCGCTGGGATCGCGACTTCGTTGACCCGGCTTGCCATGCTGTTGATCCTAGTTGCGTGGGTGATCGGTTACCGTCTTCATGAGGGTGCTTGGGTCCCATGGAGTCGTCGTGCAATTGCACCGGACGCGCTGCTTAAAGTCTGGCGGACGGGTTGGCCCGTGGCGATCCAGATGGGGCTTGAAATGTGGTGTTTCTCGGTTGGTACGCTCATCGTGGGCACGCTCAACGCCACTTCTGTGGCCGCGCACACCATCGTGATGAACCTGGCGGCATTGACCTTCATGATGCCGCTCGGAATTTCGATGGGGGTCGTCACTCGGGTCGGGAATCTGATTGGCGCCGGACAGCAAGAGTCGGCACAACGGGCGGCTTGGGTCGGCATCTCGATGGGCGCAATGGTGATGACTGTCGCGGGCGCTTGTTTCGTCATGTTTCGTGAATTGCTTCCATCTCTCTATACAGACTACTTGGAACTC
>JASDVE010000009.1:1877-6969 GCA_041891195.1 Myxococcota bacterium
TTCAAATTTTCGACGGCATCCAAGCCGTGGGCTGTGGCGTGTTGCGCGGCATGGGGCGCACCCATCCCGCGGCCGCGTTTAACTTGTTGGGTTATTGGGTGCTTGGCATCCCCATTGGGACTTGGCTGGCGCTAAGTCAAGGCTACGGGGTGGCCGGCATCTGGTGGGGATACTTGATCGGGCTCGCCGTCGTTGCGGTGTCGTTGGTGCTTTGGATCCGGGTGCACGGGCCAGAGACAGCACCCTCGCTCGTTGAGTCCGACTCACTCGCAACATAAGCACGGTGGGAAATGCGTTTCAGCTGGCATCGCTAGCTGATTTCGTCTTTAGGGATTCGCGAGATGTAGTCGAGGTCACTTTGTTGCGTGTTCTTTGCGCCAATGACCAAAATTCTAAAATGACCGTTCGCCACCTTCGTGTAATAGATCCTGCGTTTGCCCGCGAAGCCCAGCTCGTAGACTGAAAGATGCCTCGGCAAACCACCCACTTTGCGACGTACGCCGACGCTGTCCGCATCTTCTGAAAAACGTTTTAGGCATTCTTCGGCGCGAAGCTTCGTGGTGTCATCCCTCAACGAAATGATGTCTTCGATCGCCCGTTCGTCGACCTCGAGCTTGGGGTAAAGAACGCGAAGCCGCTTTGCGAGGAGCTCGTTTTCCTTCGTCTTCTCCCCGGGGATTCCTGCGCGTTTTCGCGCGCTGCGTAGGCTCCTTTCCAGTTCGCGAATTTCGTCGCTCTTGGCGCCCAGGTCGCCAGTCGCTTCCTCGAGTAGGTCTTCGAGGGCGCGTCCTTCCTCTTCTAAGGCAGCTGCCCGCCCCGCCTGGCCTCGAAGCGCGCGTTCTTGCCTGGCGAGGGTGTGAAGCTGAGCCTGCAAACGGTGCTGCTCGGCCTGCAAGCGGTTGATCTCTTTTTTGTCTTCTCGAATTGCGGGCCCGGCGTCTCGCAGTTGCGCTTGGACCCGTTCGATTTCGTCTTCAATCTCGCTTGCGCGGGTCTCGGAGGCATCGCGTGAGTTTCGCGCCTGTTCGATGACTTGGTTCTCGAGGTCGATGACTCGTCGGTGGTAAAGAAATAGACCGGTGAACAGCAAAATAGAATATGCGATCAAAATTGAATTCGAAAGCATCGTGCTGTGATTGACCGAAACCGAGACGGTTGCCGTTGCGGGCAGTTGACTCGCATGGATCGCCAGTCGCTTTATTGGGTCACGATCCGGGTATGACGGGATCTGGGCGCGCCCCGCTGCGTAAAGCCAGGTGTTGCCGTCCTTTGCGAGTACGGCGGTGTCAACTTCGACCCGCCAAAAGCTGACCCAAGGGTTCTCGTCGACTTGTTCACTTAGATTCTGGAGGATGTTCTGCGCGGGCGGTCTCGTGCTCACGCCGACGTGAATGGCTTGGCTTACGATTTGTTCAAAGTGGAGTTGCAGGAACTCTTGAAACACTTGCACGGTGAACAAGTAGACAAGCAGATACATCAGGACCGAAATATACGTGACGCGGAAGGACGAAATCCGATCTAGGGACTCTTGCGATACAGGCGGATCAGCGTCCACGACGTTCGCCTCTCGATTTTCGGTTTCGCTTTCTAGGGCCATGGCCCGAGAATATACCCCGACTGATTGACTCGGGGGTGACGCGTCCTGATCAGATGTGCGTCTGGACGTAGTTTCGGGATGTCGACGATCGGATTAATCGGGGAGATGTCCCTTGAGGACTCCGAGCGCCGCGATCCTCATCGCGGCTGCAGCACGCTTCACGCTTAGTTTCTGCTCGACGCGCAGTCGATGCCAAGCTTCTGGCGACGTAGTGAACTCGAGTGCGTCCATTATTTCTTGGGAAACGTCCTTGAGTTCGGGGAGCCAGTTGATGAGGTTGGTGCGGAGTTTTGGTGTGTCGGACTGATGGGTTTTTGTGAGGAAACCGGAACGACTCCGTTGGGCTTCGCCGGCTTTCCAGTACGGGCTGATCCGCTCATAGAACTGCCCGCGCAGGCGCAATAGCTCATCGAGTCGCTCTGACGCGGTGCCGTCAGGGATGTCGTATCGAAGCCATTCTTGAATGTCTGCTTTCAGCCGGTTCGCAAGTTCTTCGAACAAGCTGTCCATGTCTGCGAAGTGTCGAAACACGGTTCGGATGCCCAACTTCGCGCGTTCCGCGACCAGTTTCGCTGTTGGGAGGACCGTTCCCTCCCCCACAAGTGCGAAGAGGGCGTCAACGATTTTCTGCCGGCTGCGCTCGGAACGAAGGGCTCGACCGTCTGTTTCCTCGTTTTGAATGACGTCTGACATCGGCTCGATTGTTTCTCTTTGTGGATCAGACGCCTAGACGTCTCGTTGTTAGATGAAGTGGAAAACTTTCTGCCGTGCGCGACCGCGGTCATTCCCGGCGTCGCCCGCAGCCATCCGACACGTACGGTTCACCGTGGGCAAATATGACACAACGGCTGCCAAATGCACTGCGTGGTCCGGCAATCCCAGGTTTCGGTGAGGGCCATGCGCGGCAACCGAGCATTTTGGCGCGCTAGATCTTAGATGCGAAGCGTGACGGGCCACTCGTCTGCGCGCATCAGGGCGTCGGAGTTACCGTCGATGTACCGATGACCCGCGGCGAGGACTTCGACCTGGATGCAAGGCCCTCTCCCTAGGCCATTGCGCGGACGTCTGGGGGCGAAAGTTTGACGTCAGCCGCTTCGGCCAGTTTCTCGAATGCGCTTTCAATCATGCCGACAAAGATGGGCAGGTCGGGGACCAACTCCAAGTCGGCATTGAAGCCCCAGCAAACCCGTCCGTTGTAGCTGATGAGCGCGATGCCCCGCCCTACGTTGGCGAGCAACGGAACCTGGGGATACATGGCTTGCATCTCTGCCCCGAGAACGAACAGTGGGAACTGCGGGCCGGGCACGTTCGTGACGATGGAGTTCATGGTCCCTGCTGCGGCCTGTGCGCCCATAGAAACGAGCGCGTTGGGCATCATGTCCATGAGGCCAAGGATGATCTCTGCGCCCATGGCTTGGTGTGTGTGCTTGAGCTCGCGAGTTGTTTCGTTGATGCGGGCGATTTGTTCGCGTGGATCGCTTTCGTCGAGTGGAAGACGCACGAGCCAGCCACTCACACGGTTGCCCGATTTGCCCTCTTCGTCCTCGCTTCGCACACTCACCGGAGCTTGAATCCGGAAGTCGAGTTCGTCGGGTCGCATGCGGCGATGCGTGAGGTATTCGCGAAAGGCTCCCGTCACAACGGCGAGCACGACATCGTTCAGCGTGCAGTCGAGCGAGCGTCGGATCGCCTTTACGTTTTCGAG
The DNA here is from genome assembly GCA_041891195.1 of Myxococcota bacterium. GTDB lineage: Bacteria > Myxococcota_A > UBA9160 > UBA9160 > UBA4427 > DUBZ01. The sequence goes on from JASDVE010000009.1 coordinate 5,180, forward strand.
CGAAACGTTCCACCAATCGAAGACCCGGTGTGGGCCCAGTTCACCGTTGATAGGAGTTTTGGAAGCGTTCGAAAATTGTCCCGCGATCGCTGCACGCACGGCGCGAGTGCGCAGGGTGATCTCGTCTCGCAGGTTATCGGTCTCGTTCCGAAACTCTTGGAAGCCCCGCAATGCGCGCAAAGGACCACGAAGGCGCAAGCTCATTGCGTCGGTGAACAACTCTCGGTCAGTCGGCTCGGGGCGCGGAAGGTATTCCTGGGGCTCGGAAATCGATTGATTCCGATCGGTGCGCATCAAAACCTGAGAAATGTCCACGTCCGACGAACCGTCGATCATGGCATGATGGATCTTACTGATGATGGCAAAGCGATCCCGCTCGAGTCCTTCGACGACCCAAATTTCCCAGAGAGGGCGATTGCGATCGAGTTGCTGCGCCATGATTCGCGCCGCGAGCTTTTTTAGCTGGTCTTCGCTGCCGGGTTTTGGAAGGCTCGTGTGACGAATGTGGTAGTCAATGTCGAACTCAGAGTCGTCGAACCAGACGGGCCGTTCTTCAACTGGAATCCACTTAAGCTTCTGGCGATATCGAGGAATACGGTAAAGTACAGTGGCCGTGAAACGCTTGAACGATGCGAAGTCAATGCCTCCAGCCTCGTTCGACATGGTTCCAACTTCAAAAATTTGGGTCGAGGCCACATGCATATGCAGGTTGGGTGTTTCCCTCAGGAGAAAAGACGTGTCCTGGCCTGAAAGTCGATCGTAATTGTACTTGCTCATTGGGGGCGCTCCATCGTGGCTCTCAACTGTCTGCTCCGCCTGTTCCAATGTCAAGTCCCGGCTGAGCGGAGGGATTAGGGCGCTAGGCTCGCGGTTTCACCCGCGGTGCTTGCAGCGCGCCGCGCCACCCTGGAGAACCCACTCGTGAGTGAATCGAATGCAGCCTTCCCCACGTACGAAACTCTTGCGACCGCACTCAACGATGGTGTGTTGACCGTCACGCTGAATCGCCCCGATCGACTCAATGCGTTTAACACGCAAATGATGAATGACCTGCTCGCAATGTATGACGCGGTGGATGACGACGATCGCGTCGGCGCCGTGATTGTCACGGGTGCGGGGCGAGGATTTTGCGCGGGAGCCGACTTGGGTAGCGGCGGCGCAACGTTTGATTCTGGGGGAACGAAGGACCATCCTGAAGGTCCGCGTCCTGTGCCCCGAGACGGCGGTGGCCGAGTCACGCTTCGCACGTTCGATCTAAAGAAGCCGGTGATCGCGGCGATTAACGGGCCGGCAGTCGGCATCGGGATCACGAAGACGTTGCCGATGGACATTCGTCTTGCGAGCAAAAAGGCGAAGTTTGGCTTCGTCTTTGCGCGAAGGGGCATTGTTCCCGAGGCGGCGAGTAGTTGGTTCTTGCCTCGGGTTGTCGGCATCAACAAAGCCATGGAATGGGTTGCAACGGGGCGCGTGTTTGGTCCCGAGGAGGCCCTCGCAGCGGGGTTGGTTTCGGAAGTGCTTGCGGAGGATGCGCTGCTCGCGCGGGCCAATGAAATTGCACGTGAGATTGTCGACAATACGGGGCGGATCTCTGTTGCGTTGTCGCGCCAGATGATGTGGAAGATGCTCGGAGCAAGTCATCCGATGGAGGCGCATCGTATCGACTCGAAGGCGATTCACTATTTGGGTAGCGGGCCGGACGCGCGCGAGGGCGTCGAAAGTTTCTTGGAGAAACGGCCCCCAGAGTTCTCGCTGAAAGTGTCCGAAGACTTACCGGACTTCTTTCCTTGGTG
>JASDVE010000009.1:6979-9971 GCA_041891195.1 Myxococcota bacterium
TGGGAGTCGCCGTCCTTCGAAGAAGAAAAATAAAAAGAAGGCGTGACTTCGAGGTGGAGCCGCGTCTTCAGCCCGGGCATCTCGGGGTGTTGACCCGCGCGACACCCGGAACCCCAGTTGAGAACCGCTTCGTACAGACGCAGTCTATGCAGACTGCTGATGAACGTGGACGTCCGTCTGTGGGAATGGGATGGAAATGCCGTTCTTATCGAACTCGAGTTTTACGTTTTCGGTCATGTCGAAAAGCACGGGCCAGTAGTCACCCGAATTCACCCAGGGGCGACATATGAAGTTGACGCTGCTGTCCGCAAGTTCCGAAACCGCGATGGTGACTGGCGGGTCGGCAAGAATGCGTGAGTCCGCGGCGACTAAATCGTGCAGGATCTGCTTGGCTTGCTTGATGTCGTCGCCGTAACCAATGCCGAACACCATGTCCACGCGGCGGGTAGGCTTGGCCGAATAGTTGGTGATGCTGCCGCCGGTGATGGAGCCATTCGGGACGGTGATCTCTTTGTTGTCTCCGGTGCGAATGACTGTTGCGAAAACCTGAACATCTTCAACAACCCCTGCGACACCGCCAGCTTCAACGAAGTCGCCCGCCTTAAATGGGCGGAAGATGATCAACATGACCCCGGCCGCGAAGTTGCTCAGTGAGCCTTGAAGCGCGAAGCCAATTGCCAAGCCCGCAGCACCAATGATCGCGGCGAAGGACGTCGTGTTTACGCCGATCTGACCCAGTGCCGAGATCACGACGAGGGCCATCAAGCCCATGTAGGCGAGGTTTGATACAAAACCAACCAAGGTGGTGTCCACACTTGCCTTGGTCATGGCTCTGTGGATGCCGCCAGTGATCGCCTTTGCGACCATCCAGCCAATGACGAGTAAGGCGATAAATCCGAGCACGCCGGGTCCGTATTCTGCGAATCCGTTTTGAATCGCCTCTTGCCAGTTGTCCATGTAACGCTCCATGATGAAGACCCGCACGTCTCTAATTAAGATTGGGATTTGTGAGCGGAATCATAATTTGTATTTGGGTTTCAGAAGGGCTGCATTGTCTTGTGTTCGGACGAATCTAGTCAAGGACGGAAGCGTTTCATAAAATACAATTTGCGTACGGAGGCAAAACGCAGTCGTTGCGACTTGCCGCGATGATTTCATCGGGCACAATCTCAATCGTCGAATCATTGCGGGGAATTCGATACGAAGCCGTCACTTGACTGAGGTCTACGCGGTCTATATTTCGCATTCGGAATTAAGCCTCGTGTCGCATTGAGAATAACACCGATTAAATCCCTTTAGGACAAAAGAAGGCTGCGCTGTGGAAACTCGCCATTGGCGACTCGACTGCAAATTGGGCGTCAGACGGCGGTCACCCCGAATGAATTCGAACTTCAACAAAATTTGCGATCATTCCCGCGAGCAAGCCCACGAACTGGAACGGCACTGATGTCACACGAAACCAATCCGACGGAAGCTTCAACCGAAAGCCCATTTGGCCCACGCCAGCCACGCTGGCGAATTTGGGTTGTGCGTGTGGTGGTGTTCACGCTTGCCTTTGTGATGCTGATGGCGACGTTTTCGTTTCTGGGTACGATCGTCGAGAAGTTCTTTATCATGCTTTATACAGACTAGCCTCGGTTAGCCACGAGACAGATAATCCTCGGCGACGCGTTCGAGGTGGTCTGGGTTGAAGCCAAATGGCCCGATGCCTGGGTTGTAAACCACTTTCCCGTCGACCCCGATAAAGTAAATGCGCGTCGGTTTTGCGGCGTATCGGGCACTCACTTTGTTGTCCATGGCGTCTACGTATAGAGGCACGACTCCGTCGAATAGGTTGGCCTGGCAGCTCGCCGCAACTTTGCGTCGCTGTTCGAGAGTGACGGGCTCGACGACGTCGAGTCGCGCTGGGTTCCCGGAGAACGAATGCAGCACGGTCTGGGTTCGCGATCGACCCAGCCCCCACTTGTCGCTCGGATGCGCTTCTTTCACATAGACGACGACGAACTCAACCTGATCCCGGTACTTCTGGTAGATCTCTTTGAGACGCACGGTCCCTTGGCTGAAGGGGGGTCAGGTATAACTCCCAAAAATCAGGGCGACGGGTCGTTCGCCTCGAAAGTCCGCGAGGCGAAACACGGCTTCTCCGCCCGGATCTTGCAGCTCGAAGTCTGGTGCAAGCTCCCCAACCTTAGGGGCTTCGAGGTCGTTCTCGAGTTGCCAGTCGAGCTCATGTACGCGCCAGCTCTGCGCATTGGCAAGGATCTCCACGCCGAGGTCGAGCCCGTCTTCGCCCTCCCAAATCATGAAGAGGCCAAGAAAGAGTGCAGACATCGTGGCGAGCCGTCGGACGTAATGACCTTGTGACTTCACTTCGTCAGGGATGCCGCGCTCGAGAAAAACCAGAAGACCCAGTGTCACGATGCACGCAGCCAAAGAAGTGGCGAAGTGCATCTCGAGGATCAGCGGTAAGAGAAGGGCGGCTCCTAGGCCAATCCGGGCGGCTCCGACTTTGGCGGTGGCTGATTCAACGATGGTCACGGCGCCAAGTCTTCGACTCCAAACGTTGTCGAGCCTCGGCGCAAAAAGATTGTGAAGCCCGGTCGCAACCAGGAAAAGGCTGAGGCCTAACTGAGACGCGACGACAGCAACATGAATGACGATCGCCACCGCGGTCCAAATGATGGTGGTCGGGTCGACCACGGTTTCGTATCCGGTGTTCATGCAATGCTCCTCCATGCAAGATCCGAGCGAGGCTTCGGTTTGTTAGGGAATGGGTCTCAGAAGGCTGTCGCGGAACGATTCGATTTGGCTTGGACTGGGAGAGCACCTCTTTGTCCGTGATATTCGAGTTCTTGAGATCCTCGACGTTACAAAACACCAAACTCTCAATCGATCAATCAGGAGGCCGCAATAAAAAACATTCAGCGGATACTATTTATCGTTGTCGTCGCCGTGTTGACAAACCAGGCAAAGAAGCAATGGCATGGCATAT
>JASDVE010000010.1:0-9875 GCA_041891195.1 Myxococcota bacterium
GGCGAGATCAATCGTCCAACGCCACAGTTCACCAGCGTCCGTCGCGAACGGTCCTCCCGACATGAACTCGGGGTAGCGAACAACGTCCATCACGATCTTGCCATCGCGCTCGTATGCGTTCATCGGATGAAAAACGAAGCACGGCTCGATCTCCATCCAAACCACGTCGGCATTCGAACCGTTGCGGGGCATGACTCCGAGCCGCGCGCCGTGGGACGCGTCCCACTGATAAGGCATGCCGGCTGCGAGCAGCTCCGCCTTGAAGACAATGGGGAGGTCCATGAATACGACATGATTCTCAGTCACGGAGAAGTCGTGCATCATGGTCGAGGCGGGGACTTCAATCTCTTCGCTTTGTACCAGCGTGCCCTCTGGGCTGATGCGGTGATAGGTCAAAAATGGTGGCAGCGCGCTGTATCCAAATGCCAGCATTTCACCGGTCTTGGCGCAGACTTTCGGGTGTGCGGTGAACGACGTCGTGAGTTTGCCGTCGAAATCAAGCGGCCCCACGGTATTGAGTTCGCGGTCGAGTTCTGCGGGATACGACGATTCGACCAAGGCTAAGATCTTGCCCGCGTGCGACACCACATGGGTATTCGACACACCGACAGTATGATCGAACTTCAAGTCTTCGGTCAGTTGCATGGCCGGTGCGCCGCGCCTCGACGCCGTGTCGACGTAGCGGTTGCGATACCACGACGCGCGCCCTCCTTCGAGCCGGGTGGCGTGGATCATGCCGTCGCCGAAAAACCAATGTCCCGGGTCGCCCCCGGTCGGGTTTGGGCCGTTGCGCAAGAACATCCCCTCGAGATACTCGGGGATCTCACCTGCGACTTTGAGATCGAAGGCTTCGACCTCGTCGTCAACCGGTCCGAAATTGCCCTGTAGATAAAAGGGAGTTTTGTCCATGCTGTCTCCTATTTCTTTTTAGCGACTTTGGCCCACGTATCCCGAAGTGTGACGGTGCGATTAAACACCGGACGCCCGGCTTCGGAATCGGGGTCGACGCAGTAATAGCCGAGCCTCTCGAACTGAACCGATGTTCCCTCTGGTGTATCCGCGAGGATCGGCTCAACGACGCAGTCGGTCAACGTCTCGAGAGAGTTCGGTCGAACATGATCGAGAAGTGTCTTGCCCTCTTCGAGGTCGGACGGATCTTCGAGATCGAGCAACGTGTCGTAAAGGCGCACTTCGGCGGGAACGCCCGCAGCCGCGGATACCCAATGCAACGTCCCTTTCACCTTGCGACCGTCCGGCGAGTTGCCACCGCGTGTCGCAGGGTCATAGGTGCAGTGAAGCTCGACGATATTCCCCGCGTCATCCTTGATGACATCATTGCAGGTCACGAAGTACGCGTAGCGAAGCCGCACTTCTCGTCCCTGTGAAAGACGGAAAAACTTCTTGGGTGCGTCCTCCATGAAGTCATCCTGCTCGATGTAGATCTCCCGCGAAAACGGAACCTGCCGCGAACCTGCGCCCGGGTCTTCGGGGTTGTTGATCGCGTCCAGCTGTTCGATTTTGTCTTCGGGATAGTTCGTGATGACGACCTTGAGCGGCTTCAACACGGCCATGCGGCGGTCTGCGATGCGATTCAAATGTTCGCGAACACTGAACTCGAGCCGGGCGACCTGAATCAAGTTCTCGCGCTTCGCGACGCCAATGCCCTTGCAAAAGTTGCGGATGGACTCTGGCGTGTAGCCGCGGCGCCGCAGGCCAGCGAGGGTCGGCATACGCGGGTCGTCCCAGCCCGATACAAAGCCTTCTTCGACAAAGCGCTTGAGGTTTCGCTTGGACGTCACCGTGTAGGCGACATTGAGACGGGCGAATTCGATCTGCTGTGGCTTCGACGGCACATCGAGCTGCGCCAGGAACCACTCGTAAAGCGGCCGCCGATCTATGAATTCAAGCGTGCACAGCGAGTGGGTGATCAATTCGAGAGAGTCCGACAGGCAGTGTGCAAAGTCGTACATTGGATACACACACCATTCGGTTCCGGTGCGGTGATGAGGGGTCTTCAGAATTCGGTAAATCGTTGGGTCGCGCAGGGGCAGCACCGACGAGCCGAGATCGATCTTCGCCCGCACTACACAGGCACCTTCTTCGAATTCGCCCGCGCGCATGCGTGCGAACAGGTCGAGGTTCTCTTCGACCGAGCGAGAACGCCCCGGGCTCGCATTCGCCGGCTCGGTCAACGTGCCGCGGTTGGCCGCAATTTCTTCCGAGCTCCAGTCGCACACATAGGCGCTGCCTTTGCCGATCAATTCTACTGCGAAGGCATATAGCCGCTCAAAATAGTCGGAGGCGTAGTAGAAATGCTCGCCCCAATCGAAGCCCAACCATTTGATGTCTCGATGAATGGACTGAACGTATTCGTCTTCTTCGACTTCGGGGTTGGTGTCGTCGAAGCGCAGGTGGCAACGCCCGCCGAACTCACTCGCGACTCCAAAGTCGAGGCACATCGCCTTGGCGTGGCCGATGTGAAGTAGGCCGCTGGGTTCAGGCGGAAATCTCGTAACGACGCTGCCGCCATGCTTGTTCGACGCGACATCATCGGCGATGATGGTGCGAACGAAGTCGTTCAGCTCTTCCGTATCAGTTGGTTCTTTAACGCTCAACGAACTTCTCCCCCCGGCTAGATCGCCGTGCATTACGCGGCGCGTTACGCTAACCAAATCAGCAACTTAGATCAATCCAACAAACCGCCCCCCGCAAAATTCGCTCGCGCCATTTACCGCGGCAGCCACCACCCCCTCTCGGAGAACCCATGGAGAGTCACGACGACATATTGAAGCGCGCGAAGGAGCAAATCCTCGCAGCGTCTACCCAGGACTCACTCAAGGAGATCGAGCGAGAATTTCTGGGGAAAAAGGGGGCGGTCGCGGCACTCCTCGCGTCGATCCCGAGCTTGCCGCCCGAAGAACGCCGGGACGTTGGCAAGAACGCCAATATCCTAAAAAAGGCGATTCAAGAAAGCCTCGACGCGCGCCAGGCCGAACTCGCACAGTCGACGCTCTCTGCCGAACGAAGTGGCGATGGGTTTGATGCCACGCTTCCGCCGAAGACGCTACAGAGCGGCTCCCTCCACCCAATCACCCAGCTCACACGCCAGCTCGAAGACCTGTTCCTTTCCATGGGATACACGGTGCTAGACGGCCCCGAAGTTGAACTCGATCATTATAACTTCGAAGCGCTGAACATTGGACGCGATCATCCCGCACGGGATTCTCAAGACACCTTCTATTGCGACGATGCCGGCGACTTGTCTCTACGCCCGCACACGTCACCGGTGCAGGTGCGTGCGATGGAAAAGCTCGACCCGCCCTTTCGCGTCGTGGCCCCTGGACGCTGTTTTCGGAACGAAACCACCGACGCGAGCCACGAACACACCTTCCATCAGATGGAAGGCATGGTGATCGGAAAAGACATCTCAGTCGGACACTTGATCGGCGCGATGAAGACGTTGCTTCGCGGCATCTTTCACCGCGACGTCGAAGTGCGACTGCGCCCGGGGCATTTCCCGTTCGTTGAACCGGGCTTCGAACTCGATGCGCGCTGCCCGTTCTGTGAAGGCGGTTGCAGTGTATGCGGCCGCACAACTTGGATCGAACTTTTGCCTTGCGGCTTGGTACACCCGAACGTTTTGAAGATGAGCGGCATCGACCCTGAAGAATGGAGCGGCTTCGCATTTGGCCTCGGGCTCTCTCGCTTGGCCATGCTTCATTACCGTATCGATGACGTGCGTCACTTGCTTGGCGGCGACTTGCGCTTCTTGGAGCAGTTCTAATGTTGATTTCTTATCGCTGGCTAGCACGCCACGTCAACCTCGAAGGGATTGATCCCGAGACCCTCGCCAATGACTTGACGCTTTCGACCGCCGAGGTCGAAGGTGTCGAAGCGTTTGCGCCGCATTTGCTCGACGTCGTGGTCGGCCATGTCATTTCCAAGGAACAACATCCGGACGCAGACAAGTTGTCACTGTGCAAGGTCGACGTTGGCGAAGACGAACCTGTCCAGATCGTTTGCGGCGCACCGAACGTTGACCAAGGTCAGAACGTCGCGGTCGCAACCGTAGGCACGGTGCTTCCCGGAAACTTCAAGATCAAAAAGTCGAAGATCCGTGGGGTCGAGTCGCGCGGCATGATCTGCTCGGAACGCGAACTCGAACTCGGCGACAATCACGACGGCATCTGGGTTCTGCCAAGCGACTGCAAAGTCGGCACGCCCGTTTCTAAGGCTCTCGGAATCGACGACTGGATCATCGAGATCGACAACAAGTCACTTACCCATCGTCCAGACCTCTGGGGCCACCGTGGCATCGCAGCCGAGGTCGGCGCGATCTACAAGCGGCCGCTATTGCCGCTCGACGTTTCATTGCCCGAACTCGGAAACGGCACGCCGATCCATCTCCGAGTCGAGTCGGAAGCTTGCAGTCGCTACCTCGGTCTCCGTATCGAAAACGCGAAGCCCTTGCCTTCCCCTTCGTGGCTGCAGTTTCTCCTGCTCGCGGTCGGACAACGGCCAATCGATCAGATCGTCGACCTTTCGAACTTTGTCATGCTCGACATCGGCCAACCCAACCACACCTTTGATGCAAAGCAACTCTCAAAGGATGGCATCGTGGTGCGTGACGCCAAAGAAGGCGAAACCATCACGACCCTCGACGGCGAAGAACGCAAACTCCGAGCGGCCGACTTGCTCATTTGTTCTGGAAATATGCCAGTCGCACTCGCAGGCGTCATGGGCGGTGAAGCCTCCAAGGTCGGCGGCGACACCAGCCAATTGCTCCTCGAAGTCGCGACTTTCCATCCAACGGTTGTCCGACGTACGTCAACGCATCTCGGCCTGCGCACAGAGTCGTCGTCTCGGTTCGAAAAGAGCTTGGACCCGACACTTCCCCTCAAAGCCGCGGGACATTTCGCGCAGCTGCTTCTCGGCCTTCAGCCCGATGTCACGTTTCCCGCGCAACTCGCTGACGCAGGCAATTGGAGCGACCCCGCGAACACGATTACGATGCGCCCGTCCCGGGTTCGCACGGCACTGGGCACAGACATCCCGGACGTGGAACTCGAAGACATTCTCACGCGACTGGGCTTCGAAGTTACGCCGAAAGGCGACGCATTCGACGTCGGCATTCCTTCAGCCCGTGCGACAAAGGACATCGCGATCGAGCAAGACCTTGTCGAAGAGATTGGCCGCGTTTACCGCTACGGAAATATTCCCGAGCAGCCACTCATGGCCGAGATCGCCCCGCCAGCGCGCGACACCCGCCGGCTGATGGTTCGCAAAATTCAGGACCGACTTTCAGGCTCGCCGTCGTTTCACGAGGTCATGAGTTATTCATTCGTTCCGGATACCATGGTAAAGCGCCTGGGCGAGGACGAACTGCCCCACATTCGCATTGTGAACCCGATGGACCAGTCGATCTCACGGATGCGCCGAAGCATTGCGCCGTCACTGCTTCAAGTGCTCGAACCGAACCGACGCCAACGCGGGGACGTGCGATTGTTCGAGATCGGCAAGGGCTACCACCCCGAAAACGCGAATGAAAAAGGCGAACCCCGAGAGGTCCACCGTCTCGCACTCGCATGGGCGACTACGCCTCCCGGCAAAAAGTCCGTTTTCGACGACAACGCGTTCGCGAGTCTGTACGGCGTCGTCATCGACTTGATTCATCACCTGGGTTTGAAGGCTCCTGCGATCGAGCAAGCCAGCGACGCACCGGCCTGGGGGCACGGCGCGCGAGCGCTGGTCGGAAAATTCGCAGACCGCGACGAACCGGCACTCTACATTGCGACACTCGAACCGGGCATCGCGCGCGACCTCGGTCTCGACGGTGACCTCACCAGTGACGTTGCGATCGCCGAAGTTTCGATCGACGAACTCCTCGCCGCCGCGGAACGTGGGCCGGACTATCGAGCGATTCCTCGCTTCCCGGGAATCAAAGTTGATGTCGCGGTCGACATGCCCGAACAAACTCACGCGGCAGAGCTCGTCGCGGTCATTGAAACTGCGGGAAAGAAGCAAGTCACGAGCACCGAACTATTTGACGTCTATACAGGCGACAACGTCGGCGCCGGGCGCAAAAGCCTCGCCTACCACGTGGTTCTTCAGTCCGACACGAAGACCCTTACGGACAAAGACCAAGCGAAGTTCTTGAAGCGATTCGAAAAGGGCCTCGAAGCGCTCGACGGACGACTGCGCAAGTAGTCGCTCAGCGACCTCTTGCAGCGTCCCGCCGATGGAAATCGTTCTCGTTCATCCAGAAATCCCCCCCAATACGGGGAGTACTGCGCGTCTCGCCGCGGCGATCGGCCTGCGACTCCACCTGGTGGAACCGATCGGCTTCAGTCTCGACAGCAAGCACCTAAAGCGCGCGGGCCTCGACTACTGGCCTGACGTCGACATGACGGTTCATTCCGATTGGCCTGCACTCACGAAGGCGCTCGAGGTGGGCTCCGCAACGCCATTCAAAGACCGACTGCGCCTGTTCACCGCACGTGGAGGCGACTCGCTCTTCGAAGTCGACTTTCAAGCCGATGACATTTTGGTTTTTGGTCGAGAATCAACAGGGCTCCCGAAAGCACTACTCGAAACCCACTGCTCCCAACGCGTGCGCGTCCCAACCCGCGAGAACGTACGCAGCCTCAACCTCGCCAGCATCGTATGCCTGAGTGCCTACACAGCCCTCAATCATACGGGTGGCCTTAGGTCTCTCGAGTAGCCGCTCGCCTGGCCGCGAAGCAAAACATTGTAGACACCGGCGATGCCGCGGCGTCCAAGGGTCGCGAAAACCTCGGGGCGGACTCTTAGTTTGCGCGATACCAAATAGGCGACGTCCAGGCCATTTCCTGGATGGTCGACGGGTACGAGCCATCGCTGCACACCGCGGGGCGATCCGCTTCGGGGATTCGCATGCAGTCGTGCACGCTCCACCTTGCCGTCGGGTTTTCGACGACACGAAGGTAGTAATACGCCGCAAGCTCCGGGTTGAACGAAGCGTCGCGATAAACCCGGCACAAGGTGTCATGACCGTCGCCGCGAGACTCGGCCGAGGTGGGATCGACGTCCGCCCCATTGTTCGGCGTCCCCGCGATCGGCATCACTTCGTTGTACATTTTGCCTTCGGCATCGACCCACCCCTTGATGAGCTGCATCTGTTGCAATGGTCTCGAGCCTTCAGCCGGATCGCGGGATGCGAACGCGAGAAAGACGGGCGCCGTGTCGATCGGAGCTTGCTCAAATTCGCCACCCATCGGCACGCCATTGCGATACGCCAGTTCGACGCGCTGCGGGTCATCGCAGAGATCGTCCGGGTAATTCCAGCCCCCGAAGAAACGCGGCACGATACGGGGCCCCGAAGTCCCGAACACTTCTCTGCGCTTCATCGCGTCAAAGATCGAGTCACGAGAATTCTCTTCGGCCCAGACACCGGCGAGACCACCGGGGTTGCCCTTAATGCCACTGGTGAGCAGGCCGGGCTGCAGTCGTTCAAGCGGCGTCGACTCGCCGCTCACGGCACCACGCCAGTCTGATTCCAAAACCGAGCCCGGAGTTGCGGCATGGGTATCGGTGGCGGCAATGATGCCGAGCTTCATTGGATTGATGCCGATGTCGTTTTCTTCTTTGAGCCCCACCAGCAAGCCGGAACGAACGAAGTCTGTCTCGTCGATACAGCCCGCACCCAACATGCCGCTGTCGCCTGTACCGTCCCCGCACTCATCGGTGACGCGACTGGTTTTGCCCAAAACAATTTCGTTGCCGATACGTTCGCGGGTCGCGAACGTTTCGTTGCGCCCCATCACCCGTACCGCCTCAACATCACACAGTTCGTCCGGCGGACCCAGGATCGTCGACAAGCCATTCACACATTCAGATGCGCCCTTGTGCTGAAAAATTTCGATGATGGGCTCACGCTGCTGTCGTTTTTCCGCGTAAGCGATGCGGTTTGCCTTGGTGGGCTCGAGATTCATGTAAGGACCCATGCGGCCATTCGCAAGGTTCGAATTGTGCGGGATCGTGATGTAGTCGCAGCCCGCTTCGTCGGTGCAGACCTCGTCGAGGCGGGCCCATAGTTTGCTGTCCAGGGGGGCGTCGATGTAAGAGACCGGCAGGTCTGGAACGTGGTTGTTGCGGAAGATGACGTTGCCGTGATAGTTCGAGGTGCCCGGCGTGCCCGTGTATTCGTAAGCGACAAAGCTCGTAAACTCGCACATCGAACTGCGATCATAAGCCTCCTCCGCCGCTTCGATGATCTTCCGCCACGGCGGCTTCGCAAAGTCGCGACAGAGCTGACCGTCCTCCCCGCAGACTTCCGGCAACCGCGCAGGGTCTTCTGTTGTGATCACCGCTCCGAACATCATCATGCTTTGACGTTCGCTCACTCGGGTCCCCTTGCAGAAGTCAGAATCGTAGCGAGGCGAACTCGCGTCGCGACACAGCGAACGTTCGCCCAAGAATTCTCCGTGGTCCGTTACCGCGAGAAAGTCCAGCGGTCGGTCGATCTTGAACGTGCCGGCGGGTTTGCCGTCTTCGCCCATCGGCCAAAACGCGATCGACTTGCCGCGCGCAAAGCGGTTGGCGTCGACGGGCGTGGACCCGGTTGTGTTCGCAGCAGCATCGAACGAAAAGCTCGTATGCACGTGGGTATCACCAAAGAGAGGTTGCCGCAGCGGCGTGTAGTCGTCGCAGGCTTCCCGCGCTTCGCTGTACTTCACTGGATGCTCGGCAACGGCTTTTTCTGGAACGGGTGCTTGCGCTGCAGGCGGCGGCTCGGCTTGCTTGGCCGCAGGTTCGGAGCCTCTGCATGCTCCGATGGTCAGGACCAACGCCAGCGATGCGGCCCAAATGACGGGCACGCCGGGATTTGAAAGACGATCCACCAAGAGCTTGCTCACAGATTCCCTCCCCAGACGCCCTTTCTTGGTACCGAAACTCGCGCGCAAAAATCGATTCCGACACGCGGCGATGAACGCAACCTTAGTTCACCCGCCCTGCACTCGCGCGGGCCAAATGGCCGCAACGGCTATCCCGTCTTCATGACCATCTCGTCTGCCCCCCGGAAAATGCACCATGGTTTCGCCCGCCGAACCCGTTGACGACGACTCGCAACCAAATGTGTGGGGGCCGGTTTCAGCTGTTTGAGCATAAGGCCACGGAACTTGGTGTCGCAGTAGCGATCCGCAATGATCTGCAGCATTCGCGGGCGCAGACTTCTAGCGCATACCGCCTCTGCGCTTTTGGCGGAAGCCGCGACGCGGCTGCCCGGGTGCAGTTTGGCGAAGAGACGCCGGCGGGTTTTCCAACTTAAGCGCATACCACCCCATCCCGAAGCGCTTCATGTTCATCTTCTTGCCGTTCTGCAGGCGATTGAGATTGTCCTTGGTGGCCTCGCTCTCTTTGTCTGCTTTTTCGCAGCGGAGCAGGACTTCAGTCGCTTCTTTGCGATCGCCTTTCTTCAACAAGACCCAGGCCAAGACGTTGTAGAGCAACACCTGTTTCTTGTTAAACGCAATGGCGTCTTCTAGAACTTTCGTGGCCTTGTCGATCGACTTATTCCGATAATGAAGTGCACCGAGAAAGAGCTGTGCCTCGGAACTTCGTCGCGCTGCCTTTCCTAAACTGACGAGCGCGTCCTTGTCATCGCCGACCGTGTACTGCAAACAGCCCATCTGTGCATAGATCTGGCCCTTCAACATGATCTGCCAGCGCGCCATCGGAAGCATCGCTTCGAGGGACTTCACTGCCGCGTTCGATGCGCCTGCCTGAATCTGCTTTTGGGCGGCAAGAAACTCGGGCTCTAGGCGACGGGCGAGCATCCGCGAAATGATGAAGAAGGAAAGAAAGAAGACAAGGAACAGGAGCACGACGCCCATCGC
>JASDVE010000011.1:0-9867 GCA_041891195.1 Myxococcota bacterium
ACACACCTGGCAACTCATGGCGAATCAGAAGCTTCTGGAACTCCGGAAACGGCATTGGCGAGGTCCCGAATTTCACGATAGTGCTTGAAGCTCGTCTCTGAATAGAAAATGCCAGAGTCCTCAATCGTGATGGTGGCGTTGACCAAGGCAGGGCTGCGCGCCAGCGCTTGATGGAGAGCGAGGTCGGCATAGGCTTGGCTGCGCTCGACGCGTTCAAGAACTCGGGTTGCAAGCAAACGAGTCAGCGTGGGTTCGGCGTTTCGTTCCTTCGACTCTTGGGCGTGGGGAGTCGGGCGTCCGCGTCCCTTGCGTGCGCGCGGCTTGCTCTGGCCCGAGTCGGAAGGCTTCAGTGTATTGGACGTCTTGTCGTCATTGTCGTCATTGTCGTCAGCCATTGGCGGAGCCCGATGTTTTGGGGGCGTCGAAGACTGAGCCCGTTGCAATCGCGCGTCCGCGCAAGAACGCGTCGACCGGCATTTCTTTTCCGCCCGCGCGCTGCACACGCTCCGGGACGAGCCAATCTTTCCCGGTGGCAACACGGAGTCGTTTGTTTTCTTCGACGGCAATCGTTCCGGGTGCCGGAACTGAATCGCCGTCTTCGGTGTGGGCCGAATAGATTCGCAGGAGATCCCCTTCGAGGTGCGTGAACGCTCCGGGCTTCGGCGCAAAGGCGCGAATGCGTTGCACCAAAGTCTCCGCGGGCTCGCTCCAGTGGAGTTCCCCCATTTCACGGGTGAGTTTGCCCGCTTCCGTCGCACTGGTGTGGTCTTGGTCTGCAAACACAACGGTTCCCTCGTCGATCTGTTGTAGGGCGGGTTCAAGGGCTGTGGCTGCAAGCTCGCCCATGCGCACGGTGAGTTCGCCCGCGGTTTCGTTTTCGCCGATCTCGATTTCGCGAGTGAGTGCGACGGGGCCGGCGTCCATTTCTCGGTCGACACGCATGACGCTTACGCCCGTCGTTTGTTCGCCGGCAAGGATCGCGTGGTTGATCGGAGCTGCACCGCGATACTTGGGCAGCAAACTCGCATGTGCGTTGATGAGGTAACCGTGGCGAGGAAGTTCTCGGATCGACTTTGGCAGGAACTGACCAAAGGCGACTACGACGCCTATGTCGGTTGACAACGCTTCGAGTTCTTCACGCACACTTGCGACCTTCTCAGGGCGAAAAAGCGGAATGTCTTCGCGAAGCGCGACCGCCGATACCGGCGACGGAGACACCTTGCGTCCGCGTCCGCGGCGACGATCCGGCTGGCTCACGACCCCTACGACATCGAAGGGCCCGGCGATGAATCGCTCGAGGCTCGGCACAGCGATCTCTGGGGTTCCAAAAAAGAGGATTCGCATAATTTCGCTAGACGCGGCTTCCTCGCGTGTCGGTTAATTCTTCGGCTTCGGCGGCGAGTTGCTTCTTGCGACGCTTGACGTAGAGCCCGCGCTTGAGTCGACTCAAACGATCGATGAACAAGATGCCGTCGAGATGATCCATTTCGTGTTGGAAGCAAACGGCCTGAAGTTCTTCGGCGTTTATCAGCACGGGTTCATCGTCGAGGGTGGTCCCGGTAATGCGGATACGAGCCGCGCGCGTGACGTCCGCGGTGATGTCGGGGACTGAAAGGCAACCTTCTTCCCAGACGAGCTTGCCCTCCATTTCATCGATCACCGGGTTGACGATGACGATCGGCTTGCGCTCTTTGTCTTCCTCGGCCCATTCGGTGTCAACCACGATCAGTCGGACGTCTTCGCCAACCTGCGGCGCAGCGAGACCAATGCCGGGCTCGTCATACATCACTTCGCACATGTTGGCGGCGAGTTCGCGGATTTCTTCGGTGACTTCATCAATGGGACGCGACACGCGTTTTAGTCGCGGGTCGGGAAATTGGAGCACCTCGAGTAGAGCCATCTGTCCTCTGGGGTTCGATCGATGAGTTGGAGGTTTTGCGTGAACCGGCCGCGGTTGCTTGCGCGGATCTGACCGCTTGGTCTCGGGAACCGCATGGCCACAAGAATTGAATGCGGGAACGACTTGTCCTGACGGCAGTACCGAACTGCCGTAACCGGCGCCAAGTTCTAAGCCGCTAAGTCCCTGTGGTTGCGAGATATTCGAAGCTTTATAGCATGCTTACGGGAGCGACGTCCAGCGTCGCGCGCAGCTCGCGAGGCAGTCTCAAAATTGCGGTGGAGAGGTGTTGGCTCGCTTTCGCGACCCGCGCGATATCGCTCCCCTTGACCAGGATTTGGAAGCGAAATTGTCCGCGTAGCCTTGAGAGCGGCGCAGGCGCGGGGCCCAAGACTTCATACGATGGTGCCGTATTCTCGGCTTCGATGTCTTCGTTCGGCTTCCAATCCCGAACAGGCGTTGCACCCACTCCAGTTGCAAGTTTTCTTGCGGCGGCGAGAGCCTGTGCTTCATCGGGACCCGAAACGACCACCTGGGTGATTCGGCCAAAAGGTGGGTAACTGAGCGCGCGTCGATATTCGAGTTCGGTCGCGTAGAAGGCTTCGTAGTCGTGGGTGGCCACCGGTGCGATCGCATAGTGATCCGGTACGAACGTCTGCAAGATCACGCGCCCTTCGCGTCGGCCGCGCCCGGCCCGGCCCGCGACCTGGGTCAGAAGTTGGAAGGCCCGTTCGGACGCTCGGAAGTCAGGCATGTGAAGCCCCATGTCGGCGGCAATGACTCCGACAAGTTGAACACCCGGGTAGTCGTGGCCCTTCGCGACCATCTGCGTGCCGATCAAGATGTCGACGTCACCGCTCGCGATGCCAGCAAGAATGTCGGCGGTTGCACCCCGTCGCTGGGTGGTGTCGCGGTCGAGTCGCGCAATGCGCGCTGTCGGGAATAGGGTGCGGACTTCTTCTTCGAGTCGCTCGGTACCAACGCCCAGCAGCGCGCTGCCCGGTTCGCCACAGCCGCCACACTTTTCGCTCGGCGGCTTGCTGTAGTCGCAGTAGTGGCAGCGCAAACGTTCGGCTGCTGCGTGAAAGACAAGCGCGACGTCGCAGTGAGGGCATCGCTCGGCGAACCCGCAGTCGAAGCAAAAGATGCGGGTCGAAAAACCGCGACGGTTGAGAAAAAGAATGCTTTGCCCGCCGCCCGCGAGCGTCTCGGTGACCGCACGTCGCAATACCGGGGTGAGGCTCGACCGCTTGCCCTTGGTCGCGACGTCGCGCTCACGCACCATGTCGATGATTTCAACCTTGGGTAGCCCTAAGGTGCCGATACGCTCCGCCAGTACGAGACGCTCGATGTCGCCGGTGTCGGACGCGTGCCGAGTTTCCATGGATGGTGTTGCGGAGCCGAGAATGACCGGGCAACCGGCCTGGGCCGCGAGACGCCCCGCAAGATCGTGCGCGCGGTAGCGAAAGCCTTCTTCATTTTTATACGCCGAGTCGTGTTCTTCGTCGATCACGATGAGGCCCAAGTTTTCGAGTGGTGCGAAAAGCGCGCTGCGCGCACCGACGGCGATCGGGGTCTTCCCCGCGCGTAACCGCTGCCACTGTTCGAGTCGTTCGCCTTGATTGAGCCCGCTGTGAAGCACGGCGAGTTCGTCGCCGAAACGCGCCCGAAGCCGCGCGACAATTTGATGGGTCAGCGTAATTTCGGGAACCAGCAGCAGCGCCTGTCGTCCCGCGTCGAGGACTTTCTTGACCGCACGCAAGTAGACTTCGGTCTTTCCACTGCCCGTAACCCCGTGGAGCAGGAAGGAATGCGATGAGCGTGTCTCGATTGCGTGTTCAACTCGTTCAAGGGCGACCGCTTGATCGTCCGTCAACGAATGCGGCGTGTCTCGCGGAACCACCGGGCCCAGGACGTCGCGTGGTGCCGAGCGAACTCCGATCGTGACGAAGCCGCGCTTTTCAAGGGTTCGCAGCAAGCTTGTGTTTCTGGGCTGATCGCGACTCAGGTCCGTAACGGGTGCAGCATCGTTCTGTGCGATGCGACGCAGCAGGTCCGCTTGCTTTGGCGCGCGACGCAGTTCGCCGTCGCAGACTTCGTCGACATTCACACCCGAAGCGATCGACGCCGTACGTTCGGTCCGTTTCTTTGCGGTCGGCCCATGCTCATGCGAGACCCTCGTGATCAAGCCATCGCGTTCAAGGACGTGGAGCATCGTCTGGGCGGCTGGAAATTTGCGCGCGATGGTTCCGGGCGCGGCCGGGCCAGCGGACAGTGCTGTTAAAACGTTCTTCGCCTGACCGTCTGCCGCACCGGACACCAGCGCTGCCTCGCCGCGTGGTGTGAGGGCAAGGTGGCGAACGACTCGCGGAGCCGAGCCGCGCGGCAGGGCAGCGCAGAGTGCGATGCCGACAGGGGTGAGAAGTTCCGCCGCGGTTTCACGCAGGATCTGGATCAATGCCGGTGAAACCACAGATTGTGTATCGATCACACCGTCTAGGTCGGAGAGCTCTGCCGTGTGCTGGGGGGCGCCGGGCGCGTCTTCTTGCAGACGCTCACAAATCAACGCCACCAATGGACGGCCGCCGAACGTAACCTGAACCCGGTGCCCCGCGCGCGCGCCCGCATCCATCGCTTCCGGAACTCGGTAGTCGAAGAGTCGGTCGATTGGAACGGGCAGGGCCACGCGGACGATTCCGCTGCTGGGCGTGGCGAAGAGTGATTCGGTCATCGCGCAAGTGTATGCGGGTCGGGCAAAGTCGAAAGATCGAATTGTGGTAAACGACTTCGCGGGAAGACGAACCAAACCCGGACAAGCGAGCTAAACACTCGCAGCGCGCCGCGCGGAGCGTTCGCGGCACTCAGGAGATCACCAGACTTTGAACGAGGCAGTCCCCAAATGACCGAACGTCGCAAGCGAGCAACCCGCGCTCGAAAGCCTCGGGTCGAGGTTCGCAAGAGTGGTGACGGCCTCGCGTTGAGAGTCGAGGGGACGTTCGCGTCGTGGTATCGGCCGGGCAGCGAGGTCACCGGCTCGGTGTGGGACGCAATTGCGGCGCCCGTTCTCGCGCTGCCTGAGAAGCGTCGAAAAGAAATCTTGATCCTCGGTGTTGCCGGCGGAAGTGCGGCGCGGGTTGTTCGCGCGATTGCGCCGGACGCTCACATTACAGGGGTGGAACTCTTTCAAGATGTCATCGACGCAGCCCGGGAGCACTTTGATCTCGACGCACTGAAACTCGATCTCGTCATTGCAGACGCGTTGGACTTCCTTCAAGACGACAAACGTCGCTTTGATCTGATCCTCGAAGACATTTTCGTGGGTGTCGGGCGTAGCGTGCACAAGCCCGGTTGGTTGCCCCACCCGGGGCACGAACTCGCAAAAGCACGACTCAAGCCGGGTGGCCTGCTCGTGAGCAATACCCTCGACGAAGCAAGTGAGATCACCGGAACGATGAAGGCGCTGTTTCCGGGGGTTTTGAAAATCGAAGTGGATGAGTTCGAGAACGTCATCATCGTGGGAGGCCCGCCAGGGCTGTCTGCGACTGCCTTGCGCAAGGAAGTTGCGTCGAACCCGATCTTGAAGGAGAGCGCCAAAGGGCTCTCGTTTCGGACGCAGCAATCGTCGTTATCGTCGTAGTCACCGACATAGCGACGGCACAGCGCCGTCGATATACTCTAGGGCCGCGCCACAACACACGAACAACACACGAACAACACACGTTTGCATTCACGTTTGTAGTGCAATTCCGGAGAACACCATGACCGAGCAAGACCCCGTCCAGACAGAAATTGACGAACTCGTAAAGGCCCACCCGGTCGTGCTCTTCATGAAGGGCAACCCGCAGATGCCTCAGTGTGGTTTCTCGGCGAAGGTGGTCGGCATCCTCGACGACGTGCTCGACGGCTACCAGACGGTCGACGTGATCTCGCGCCCCGAAGTGCGCACTGGCATCAAGGAATACAGCCAGTGGCCGACCGTGCCGCAGCTCTATGTGAAGGGCGAGTTCGTCGGCGGCTGCGACATTATCACCGAAATGGCCGGTACCGGAGAGCTCTACGAAGCATTGGGCGTTACGCTTCCCGAAGTTTCGGAACCCAAGGTCGAAATCACGGATGCCGCGCGAGACGTGCTCGCGGATGCTCCCTGCTCAGAGGACACGGGCATTCGCCTCGGCATCTCGAAACAGTTCCAGTACGAACTCAACGTGGGGCCAATTACCGCGAACGACTTCAAGGTCGAATCCAATGGCGTCACCCTCGCGATCGATCGCATGAGCGCGAGCCGGGCGGATGGCATTGTGATCCACTTCGAAACCGATGGCGCGCAGAGCGGCTTCCGGATCAAGAATCCGAACGAGCCTGCGTAGGGCGGGACGCGAATACTGGCTTCAAGCCACAAAGACGAGAACGACGAAGCGCCGGCAGCCCTTGGGTTTGCCGGCGCTTTTCTGTTCTCAATCAAGCCTGCGGCGCGAAGCCTTACTCGTCGTCGTCTTCGTCTTCATCTCCGTAGATTTCTTCGAATACCTCGAAGGCCTCTTCCGCCATGTCCATCACGATCTGGCGCGCGGGCAACATCGTGTGCACGAAGTCGACGCCTTGGCCTGCCGCTTCAGTCATGAAGTTTTCGAGGTTATGATCGAAGGCCGATGCCTTGATGTCGGCGAAGAGCAAGATCTGGTAAGGCGCCGGGGCGGGCTTGGGTGCTTCTGGCAAGGCCCACTCTTTGTGCCACTCGCTGCGCAGAGTCCGCATCGTGAAGCCCGAAACGCAATCGCTGTGCTCGGTGTCAGTTGCGTTTGCCTTCAGCAACTTCTCTTTCAATGCCATGTTGACATCCGACTCGCGGCTCGCGAGCCACACGGTTCCAGTCCAGACACCGGCGGCACCGAGGGCCAACGCGCCTGCGAGATGGCGGCCGGTCGTGATGCCGCCGCCCGCGATTACCGGGACACCGGTGCCGCGCGCGATTTCGACGACCTGTGGCACGATCGAAAACGTGCCGATCTTTCCGGTGTGTCCTGCGGCGTCATAGCCCTGGGCGATGATGCCGTCGACGCCCGCGTCGATCTCGGCCTTTGCCTGACGCGGCTTGCCCACCAAGCCCCAAACGAGCACGCCTTGTTCATGGGCACGCTTGAGGACGAAGTCCGGGTTGCCGAGGCCGGAAGCCAGAACGGGCACGCGGTTTTCGAGCACGACTTCGAGCTGCTTCTGGGGCATCTCTTTGTTTAGCCATCCCAAGTTCCAGTCGACCGGGGTGTTGCGCCACTTCGGGATGTTGTGTTTTTCTTTCATCGCTTCGACATAATCGAACTGCTCTTGCGGAATCTGCGAGCGCAGGGTGTCGATGTCGCCGGTGGCGGGAACGGACGCGGGAAACACCAGGTCAACGCCGAACGGCTTGTCGCCAATCTTCTCGCGCATCCAGCGAATGTTCGAATCGATTTCGTCGGGAGACGATTGAGTCTGGCCGAGTACCGCGAAGGCACCGGCGTTGGTGACTGCAGCGGCGACGTCCTTGCAGTGCGTAAAAGCAACGATCGGGTATTCGATGCCGAGCTGATCGCAGAGTTGAGTGTGAAGAGGGTTCTTGCGTCCCACGTGTTCTCCTTCGCCCGAGTCGGGCTGTCATGCTGAAATTCGCGGGCTGAAGAGTAACGGACGATGACTCGGGTATCATGCCGATCGCTCAGTAAATGAACCCAAAGGAGAGTTGCCTGCTGCGTGCTGCTGGGCCGTACCGTGATGAATGAAGAATCGATGGACGGAAAGAAGGGCTTTGAGACCGACTACGAGGGCCTCATTGCCGAATGTGACGGCGGTGGACCGATACATGGGACGAAGTATGCGGGCCGACAGGAGTTCAAGGGCCGTTTAACGGGGGAGTGCGTCGATGTCGGCGACCCGCCCAGCCGCTGGTACCTGATGGTTGAACTCACCGAAAAGCCTGAGGGCTTCGAGGGAGACGCAGTGTGGTGCCTTTCGGGAAATACGTTTATAGGTGAGCACGGCCCGGTGCTACGGAACGGTCCAGACGCGTAGGCTCGCGTCGGGCCGCGACGTTTTGTGAGGGCGCGGTGACGCTCAGGTAACGGCAGACGCGCAACTCGTGACACGCGTACCCGTGGCAGCAGTCGCGCGGCGCAGTCTGCGAGCGAGACGGCGCCGAGGCAGACACTTGCGCTCTACGAAGAGCCGAGCTTCTTGAGGTCTGTCAGTACGTCCTTCGCGACGGCCTTGAGAGTCTCGAACACGCCAGTCCCCACAGTCGCGCACGCTTCGTAACTCGGCGCGCCGTGCGGGTTGAGCAGCCGCTGGAGTTCTTCCATGGGTGCGGCGTTCGGAAGGTCCCGCTTGTTGTACTGAATGACGTAAGGGACTTTGTCCAAGTCATAGCCCTGTTCTTTCAGATTCACGCGCAAGTTGTCGAGGCTCTCGACGTTGGCTTCCATGCGCTCGATCTGGCTGTCGGCTACGAACACCACACCGTCGACACCCTTCAAAATCAGCTTGCGACTTGCGTCGTAGAAGACCTGGCCGGGCACGGTGTAGAGATGAAAACGTGTCTTGAAGCCGCGGATCTGGCCGAGCGCCAGCGGCAAGAAGTCGAAGAACAAAGTCCGCTCGGTTTCGGTCGCGAGCGAGATCATTTTGCCTTTAACGTCGGGGTTCGTCTTCGTGTAGATGTACTGAAGATTCGTCGTCTTCCCACACATGCCTGGGCCGTAGTAGACGATCTTGCAGTTGATCTCGCGAGACGAGTAGTTGATAAACGACATGGTTGGGGTCAGTCCGAGAAAAGGTTATCGATATCGTCGTCGGTGATTTCCGCAAACGGGCTTCCCACATACGCGCCATCTTGTTCGGATTTTTTCTTGACGTCTTCGAAGATCTTGGCCAACTCCGCACCGGCCTTCTTGACGCGCAACCGAACGAGTCCCAAAGAACTTCGCTCGTCGAAAATAACCATCAGGATCATGCGGTCGCCTACCAACGTGATGTGGAGGTTATCGCGTGCGCCCTGGTGAAAATGGGTCGGGAACTCCTCCTCGCCGACAATCTTGGCAAGGCCGCCCGTAGCCGCAATACAACCGGCTGTGAGCGAAGCGAGGCTCGTGCTGTCTACGTTTTGAACTTCGCCGGATTCGAAGACAAGCTGTCCGCTTTTGTCGACGACGTAAATGCCTTTGGAATTTGCGTCACGCCCTAGTCGTTCGCAGACCGCCGCAATGCGGCGGTAGTCTTCGTCGAGTAAAACGAGCTGAGTGTCGAACATCGGCATCTGCCTCTGTAACCAACTGGAATTGAAGGGTGTTCGTTTTCCAATTTACATGTCGGGGACTGACTCAGCAACCCAACCGTTCGAGCCTGAATCGGCCCTCTTTCGTTTTGGCTTTAGGCCACAATGCAATGTGGACAGAGGCCGCTGCCCCAAACCGCGTCAGAATCAGTCGAGTTTGCGCCGGTTTTCGATTGAGTTGGCCACTGTGACGTGATCTGCGTATTCGAGGTCCCCCCCGAGCGGCATGCCGCACGCGATGCGAGATAGAGAAATACCAGTGGAGCGGATTCGGTCGGCGATGAAACGCGCCGTTGTTTCGCCTTCGGCGTTGGGGTTGGTCGCAAAAATGACCTCGCGAATGGTGCCGCTGCGAACCCGACGCTCGAGTTCGTTAATGCGTAGATGTCCGGGTCCCATGCCTTCGAGCGGCGAGAGTGCGCCACCCAGTACGTGGTAGCGCCCCTTGAACTGGCCGCTGCGTTCGACGGCCTGAAGGTCGGCAGGCTCTTCCACCACGCAAACGACGGAGTCGTCTCGTTGGTCGTCGGCGCAGAGTCGGCAAGGCGAGCGGTCCGTCAAGTCGTAACAGCCCTCGCAGAGAACCGTCTCGAGTTTGAGTCGAACGATGGCGTCGGAAAGCTCGGCGGCGACTTGGTCCGGAGCGCTGAGGAGAAAGAAGGTGAGA
>JASDVE010000012.1:0-8793 GCA_041891195.1 Myxococcota bacterium
CACCCGCAGTGAGAGGAAATTGTGAGTGCCCGAGCCCCAAGGTTATACGACTGAACTTGCGCGTGTGCGCGGCGAACTGATTGCGCTGCAAGACCAGATCACCGCCGCCCTCGAAGCACAGGACGGCGAGGCTCGATTCTTGCGCGAAGAAATACCGCGACCTGGTGGCGGGATCTCTCGGCCGCGGGTGCTGTCGGGGGGGGCTGTGATTGAGAAGGCGGCGGTCAACTTTACGCACACGACCGGTTCCAAAATGCCCTCGGCCGCGACCGAACGACGCCCCGAACTCGCGGGCCGCGAGTACCACGCCGTATCGGTCTCATTGATCGTGCATCCACGAAACCCCTATGCGCCGACCACCCATGCGAATTTCCGTTTCTTCATCGCAGAAGCCGACGACGGAAGTCCGCCGGTTTCGTGGTTTGGCGGTGGCTACGACCTCACGCCGTACTACGGCTATCAAGAAGACGCGGTTCATTGGCATCGCACAGCGGCTTCAGCATGTGGGGCGCATGGCCCTGAGATCTACGACCAAATGAAGAAAGACTGCGACGCCTACTTCACGCTGCCTCATCGTGGTGAGCAGCGGGGAATCGGCGGGGTGTTCTTCGACGACTTAGAAGAAGGTGGTTTCGAACGGAGCCATGCCTTGTGGCATGGCGTCGCGAGTTCCTTCCTCGATGCGTACGTCCCGATCCTGGAGCGGCGTAAAGACACGCCCTACGGTGACCGCGAACGAAATTTTCAGTTGATGCGTCGCGGGCGCTACGTCGAATTCAATCTGCTCTACGACCGTGGCACCCGCTTTGGCCTGCAAGCCGGGGCTCGAGCTGAAAGTGTGTTGGCGTCACTGCCGCCGGTGGTTCATTGGCAATACGATTTTCAACCGGAGCCCGGGAGCCCCGAAGCCGAGCTGTTGTCCTTGTATTTGACGCCCCAAGACTGGCTTTCGCACGAAACGGAGGCGTGATCAAGATGTCGTCCGAACCAAGTGATTCAACTACGGTGCGCACTGCAGGGCTTGTTCTGTGTGCGATCGGCGTGGTGAGTTGGTTTGCAAGCTTTGGTTGGAACGCCATGGGGGACTACCCCGAAGCGGATGCCCTCGAAACGGTTTCGGGCATCGTCGAAATCGCCGAAGTTCGAGAGATCAGGACGCGGACATCCATCAAGCGGTGGGACGTGGTCGAAGTCGTGTCTGCGTTGGGCGGCGGCGGCGTGAGATCGCGCTGGGTGTTTCCCGCAAATGTGCCGCTGTTCGATGATGCCGTGATGAAACTTGGTGTTGGGGATCACGTGACTGCGCGCGTGCGGCCTGGCCCGGAAAATCTGCGCTGGAGTGAAGAGCCCGTGCGCATCGTCTGGTCGCTTTCAAACGTCGAGGGTGAAATGGTGGGGTACGACGAAATCGTCAGAGTGCTGGACGAAGCAAGGTACCAATCGCCGACCGCAGCTTTGATGGTGATTAGCGCGGGCGTTGCGTTGGCCTTGGTGTCACGTATTCAATTTCACACGGCGCCGCATCCACAGTCCTAATCGGCGACAGGCGCGCTATATGCGGTCGAATACTGCGAGCGTTTCAACGTGGTCGCTGTGACGGATGAATGCGTAAGCCGAAAGTGCGCGAAGCTGTAGCTTGCCGGCATCGAGGATCAAGTTGGCATCGCGTACAAACGCGTCGAGTCCGCAGCTTAGGTAGATCACGCGACTCGGTGGCGTTGCGTACAGGGTGTCGCGCAGGGCAGGGCAAAGGCCCTTACGCGGTGGATCGGCAACGACGACGTCGGCTTGCGTTGCAAGCGTGGTGTGTTCGTCGGCACCGCCGGCATGGACTTGCGTGCGGGCTTGCAGGGCCTTCGGTAGGTGTTCAATCCCGACCGTGAGCCCTCGCAATGAATCCGCACCGACTTCATTGAAAGCAACCTGGCTGGCCCGTTCGACCCAAGAAAGGCCCATCGCTCCACATCCGGCGTAGTACTCCGCGATGGATGCGCCTTCGGGGATGAATGCCGATGCGTCGCGCGTCATCTGCTCGGCGAGATCAAGATTGCTTTGTCCGAATGCGCCCGGTGGGTAGAAGACTTGTGCGCTGTTGATGGTTTCACAGACGGCTTCGGGTCCGTGAAGGTGGTGCCAGTGTGGGCCGAGAATCGTGTTGGTTCGGTCTGGGTTGCCGTTCCACCAGAGACTGTGGAGTTCGTCGCCAAGCTCGCGGGTAAGTTCGCCAAACAAGTCTTGGAGCGGGGCGGGCGAGTCGGCGTTTCCGACAAGCACCACCTGCGCCGTCTGGCTCCGCCGTTCGACAACGATCTGTGCGCTGCGAATTTCGCCTCGATGCGGTGTGTCGGCATAAGGCGTCGTGTCGGTTGCGCGAATCGCTCGTTTGATCGCGCCAGCCACGCGGTTGATCAAGGGGTGATGAACCAGGCAATGGGGGATGTCCACAATGCGGTGCGAGTCTCTCTGGAAGATCCCAATCTTGGGAGACCGCGCGCGCCCGCGAATTGAAAGCCGTGCCCGGTGGCGAAACCCGGTGGCTTCCCCCATGACGAGGCTGGGCATCTCGATGCCTGCGCGCTGCGCAAGGGGTGCCAGCTGTGCGCGTGCCACCTCGGGCAAGCCAGTTTCAAACAACCGCGGGCATCCGGGGCAGGGCGGACGATGGGAGCAGGCGCCAAGCTCGTGGGCCATCTATTGTCTGGCTCCCCGGGACATTGGATCAAGGGTCATCTTGGTGGCTCGCTCCTGAGCAATTTTCATTTGTTCAATTAATGCCGACATCGTGCCCTGGGTTTGGAGTCCTATTTTGAGTTCTACCGCCCTGCATCAACAAGGTCGCACGTTCCTGCCCACTTCTCGCGCAGAAATGGACGCGCTTTCATGGTCGCAGCCCGACATCGTGTTTGTGACGGGCGACGCCTATATCGATCATCCCTCGTTCGCGGCGTCGATCCTCGGGCGGTGGCTCGAGAAGCACGGCTTCAAGGTGGCGATCCTCGCACAGCCCGACTGGAAAAGCGCCGACGCGTGGCGGGAACTCGGAGCACCGCGCTTGTTTTACGCCGTGAGCGCGGGCGCGATGGATTCCATGATCAATCACTACACCGCGAATCGAAAGCGTCGCAACGCCGACGCCTATTCACCGGGGGGGGCGATTGAGCGCCGGCCCGATCGCGCGAACGCTGTTTATGCTCAACGCTGTCGCGAAGCGTTTAAGGGCATTCCCGTGATCGCCGGTGGCGTCGAAGCTTCGCTGCGCCGGGTGTCCCACTACGACTACTGGTCGGACAAGGTGTGGCCCAGCAGTCTGGTGACCTCAAAAGCAGACCTCGTCGCCTACGGAAACGGCGAGGCGTCGATTCTTGAAATCGCAATGCGCCTGCGCGACGGCGAAAGTATTCGCGACCTGCGCGATATGCGCGGGGTTGCGTACCTGCTGGGCAAAAATGACTCGCTACCGGAGCATCGGTTTCACGACGACGAAGGTGACGAGCAAACACTCACCTTGCCGAGCCATGAAGAAGTCATCGAGAGTGGCGAGAAGTTCGCGCGCGCGACGCGCATCCTTCATCGCGAGACCAACCCCCTCAATGCACGCAGGCTCGTGCAGGCCAATGGCGACCGACAGGTTGTGATCAACCCGCCTCCCTTGCCTTTGACTGAGAAGACCCTCGACGCGATTTACGCATTGCCGTACACGCGTCTGCCGCACCCAGCTTATGCGGATGACGCGCCGATCCCCGCATGGCAAACCATTGCCGAATCGGTGCAGATCATGCGCGGCTGTTTCGGTGGCTGCACGTTCTGCTCGATCACGCTGCACCAGGGACGAACGATTCAAAGTCGAAGCCGAGAGTCTGTTCTCAGCGAGGTGAAGGGGCTCGCTAGCCGCAAGGACTTCAAGGGACACATCAGCGATCTCGGTGGCCCCACCGCGAACATGTATCGCATGCGGTGTTCCAAGCCGGAAGTCGAAGCCAAGTGCCGCAGACTTTCATGTGTCAGCCCCAAGGTATGCAAGCTGCTCGACACCGACCACGCGCCGCTGGTGGACTTGATGAAGAGCAGTCGAAAGGTACCCGGGATCAAGAAAGTCCATATTGCGTCTGGGATTCGCATGGACCTGGCGCGCAACGAGCCCGAGTATCTCGAAGAACTCGTCGAGCACCATGTCGGAGGGCATCTCAAAGTTGCGCCCGAGCACGTAAGCGAGCGGGTGCTCGCGATGATGAAGAAGCCGCCGCAAAAAACCTTCGAGGAATTTGCGGAGCGTTTTGATGCCGCGTCAAAGCGCGCGGGAAAAGATCAGTTCTTGGTGCCGTACTTCATCGCGAGCCATCCGGGCAGCGGCATTGTGGAAATGATCGAACTCGCCCAGTTCTTGAAGTCGAAGGGGTACCGCCCGCGACAAGTACAAGATTTTATTCCCGCGCCGATGGATATCGCGACGTGCATGTATCACACGGGCATTGATCCTGAGACGATGAAGTACGTGCACGTCTCGAAGAAGAGTACGCATCGCGGTTTGCAGCGCGCGTTGCTGCAGTTCTTCAAACCTGAGAACTACGACCTTGTGAAACAGGCGTTGCTCGAAGTAGGCCGTGCCGACTTGATTGGTGAAGGCCCGGACTGTTTGATTCCGAGCAAACGGCCCCACGTGCCGAAGCCTTCGCGGGGGCCGGGGAATAAACGGGACGGCAAACGCGACGGCTATCGCTGGGCGGCAAAGCGCGGTTCTCGGGAATCTTGAGTCCCAGGCTTTGTGCGCTGGGGAACGCGAGCCGACAGTGAAAATCCCGATGGGCTATGCATGGCGCGGATTAAACGCATGATATTGTCAATGCGCTCACGTCAATTTGGAACGAGGTGTTTCGAACCACGCAATTCGAAACCCCTTCAGGCGCCCCCCGATCGCGCCCCCATGTCGCCGCTTGAGCAGGGAAGGGTACGACCGAGATGGCCATGAAGCAGGAACAAGAACCGGCGAAGAAAGAGATCACCGAAGTCGCAGACAACGTCCTGCGACTCGAACTCGACATTTCGATGCCTGGGCTCGGACACGTCAACTGTTACGCGCTCACAGATAACGACGGGGTGGCGCTCGTCGACCCCGGGCTTCCCGGTCCTGCGACCTACGACACCTTGGTCTCACGGTTGAAGCAGGCGCAACTCGGCGTGAAAGACATCCACACCGTCATCGTGACCCATTCGCATCCCGATCACTTTGGAGGCGCAGCGCGTCTCGCCAAGGAATCCGGCGCGAAGGTGATCGGTCACGAGAATTTTAGTTTTGGTCCCCGGGCGCACCACGACCATGCGGAAGCATCAGTTGACGATCTTGCGGCCCACGAAGCCAGTCACTCCCTCGACGAAGAGGCGACAGAAGTCTTGAAGAAGGCGATCGTTTCGAACTACCAACCCCCGAAGCAGGGCGAACGAAGCAAGGGGACGCCTTGGGGTGGAGCCAGCGCCAAGCCGCCGATGGGGTTGTTGCTCAAGTGGCGATTCTTTCAGCTGATTGGCAAGTCCAAGTGGTACCCGACGATTAGCGACCACGTAGTAGACGGTGATGTCTTGAAGCTTGCCGGGCGCGACTGGTTCGT
This sequence comes from Myxococcota bacterium, assembly GCA_041891195.1. Classification (GTDB taxonomy): domain Bacteria; phylum Myxococcota_A; class UBA9160; order UBA9160; family UBA4427; genus DUBZ01. The sequence continues at coordinate 5,604 of JASDVE010000012.1, forward strand.
CAAACATACGCCGGGTCATACGGAAGATCACATCTGCTTGCACGATCCGGAGCGCCGGTTGTTTTTGGCGGGCGATCACATTCTCCCGACCATTACGCCGCACATCTCTGGCGTGTCGGATCGCGCGGACCCACTGAACACGTTTTTCGAATCTCTCGATCGGGTCGGTGAAATCACGGATGTCGACAATGTCTTGCCCGCACACGGCCATCCCTTTGATGACCTGACGCAGCGCGCCCAAGCGATTAAGCAGCATCACTTTGAGCGACTGGACAAGCTTAAATCCATCGGCGCCGAACTTGGTCCCGCAACCGTGACGAACTTCTCAAAGAAGTTGTTTCGCGAACGCAGTTGGGGCGCCATGGCGGAAAGTGAAACCTACGCGCACCTCGAATACTTGCGGCTCGCGGGTGACGCCGAATGCCACGAGAGTGACGACCATAAGCTCGTTTACGCGACGGGCTAACCGCGAAGCCATCTGGAGAAAAATATGCAGGATCTCAACGGTAAGGTTGCAGTCATCACAGGTGGCGCGAGTGGGATTGGCTTGGGGTTGGCACGCCGTTTCGCAGCCGAAGGCATGAAGTTGGCCCTCGTCGACATTGAGGCGGACGCACTCGACGTTGCCGCAAAAGAGTTGAAGGCAAACGGCGCAGACGTACTCACGACGACGGTTGATGTCTCGAGTGCAGATCAAATGGATCGCCTCGGGAAGTCGGTTCTGGATCATTTCGGTGGCGTTCACCTGGTCTGCAACAACGCAGGCGTGGGCTCGGGCGGGCCGATGTGGGAACTACGACGAGAGGACTGGGAATTCGTGATGGGCCCGAACCTCTGGGGCGTGATCCACGGCGTGCGCGTGTTCACGAAGGCGATGATCGAGCAAAACGATGGCCACATCGTCAATACGGCTTCGATGGCCGGGTTGATGAATGTCGGCGGGCTGGGCCCGTACAACGTGACCAAAGCGGGCGTCGTCGCGCTTTCGGAAACGCTTCACCACGATCTCGCCGAAGCCGCTAGCGGTGTCGGTGTGTCGGTTCTTTGCCCCGGCTTCGTTCGGACCCAGATCTGGGATTCGGAACGCAATCGGCCCGATTCACTCAAGGCCCCCGAACCCAAAGCCACCGACGAAGAAATTGCGCTGATGAAGAGCGTCATGCAGGGCATGTTCGAAAAGGCAATGCCGACGGAGCGAGTCGCCGATCGGGTGCTCGACGCCGTGGTGAATCGGCGCTTCTATATCTTTACCCACGAATCTACGAACGCTGCGATCGAACAGCGCATGGGCAAAATGCTGCGAGGCGAAGACCCGTTTGCTCCCCAGGGTGGCCCCGAAGTCTTTACGAAGTAGCGCCGGCGCCAAACCAACGAACGGACGTGCCGTGATAGTGGCAGTCCGCCAGCCGTTCGCGGACATGTGGCGCTTCGGCGCTCGGCCAATAGTCAAGCCACAAGGCAGCGGTTTCGGAATCGACGAACTCCATGCGTAACCACGCCAGGGGGCTTGTTGCTGTCGCGGAGCGTCCGGCTTCTTCGATTGCGGCCGTGATGGCGTCGCGCTCTTCTTCCGGCACGTACATCCACATGATGCTGTGGTAGATCACCGTGACTTCACCGTCTTGTCGCGCGTCGAGTACTTCGCCTACGAAGTCGCCGGCTGGCATCTTTTCGAGATTGGGCGAAGTGCTTTCTGTCGCGCGAATTGCGCGGCGAATCATGTTTTGTCGCGCCGGCTGGTCTGGCCAGATGAAGGACTGCAGCTTTCGTCGATCGTTTGCGTCCGCCATGTCGAGAGGAGAGAGGTCGCAACCGCGGCGCCCGGCGATTTGAATCGGGCCCATTTCCGGATGGTTGCCAGACCAGTCCGTCTCCAGGGTGAGGAGGGCATCGTCATTGCCCCACTCTACGTTGCCGAACCGATATCGATACGAGTCCCAGCACAGGTTCAAGCCGGCACTCGCACCGAGTTCAGCGAGCCGAAGCGGTAGGCCTGCTCTCGCGCTCACTTCGAGAAAACCAGGCACGAGAGCAGCACAGCGCCGGACTTCATTGGTCTGAACTTGTGACTCGAGACGGGAGTCGATGAAGGCTCGATGTTTCGTGATGACGGCATCGAGTTCGTGCCAAGCCTTGGTGGCGTCACCGGGGAAGTCGTCGCGGGGGAAGGTTGCGGCGAGCGATTCTGCTTCGCCGCTGAGCACGAGGTCGTGCAGGGCACCGAGTATGCGCAGAGTCGAAAGCGTGCTCATCGGGTTGCCTTCGAACTGGTCAAGCGCGTCCCAAAAAGGACGGTCAAGTGCAGGTTCGCGCAACGCACACGCAAGTAGATCGCAGTAGAACGGAGATCCGATGTTTTCACAGGATTGTCGCTGGAATTCGACGGCGTCGATTAAGGCCTGTTTGGGCATGCGAAAAGGATATCACGGCCACTCTGCATCGAACTTCCCAGCGAATCCCCTCGAAATTGTTAGATATTTCTTTCTTTTAGGTTCAATCGCCGATACGGATATGAGAGAATGATGGCTGTTGATTTAATGAGTCCCTCGCACATGCGGCTAGCAAGCAAACAGAAAAATATCGTCGAAGCGCTTTATCACCTCGCAGTGGTTGGGGTCGTAGGGTTGATCGTGTTTGGAACCTATACCGCTGCGGCGGGGCCTATGGGCAGGTTCGATCGACGAGCTCAGGCGCTTCGCGCACGCCTTGCGACGGCGGCGCCCATGGAAGAAGTCCAGATCACGGTCGTGTTGCGCGAACCGGAAGCCCGAGGATCCCGCGTCGAACGACGAAGTCGTGTTTGGGCGAAGCAAAATGCAACGCTCGCGCGCCTCAAGCGCAGCAAGTTCACCCTGAAGAACCGTTATCGCTGGCTTTCTGGTTTTAGTGGTTGGGCCGACGCCGAAACGATCGCGATGTTGAACGCCGACCCCAACGTGCTGCGGGTGGACGTCGATCGCGTGGCCTACATGGCGGCGTCCGAAGGCACGGCGCTGGTCGGAGCCGATGCGGTCCAGGCCCTCGGCGTCACGGGCAGCGGTGTGACGATCGCCATGCTCGACACCGGGATCGACAGCGATCACCCCAACTTGTCGTCGAGCCTCGTGGCGGAAGCATGCTTTTGTGACAATCAACCGGGTCCATTGGGCTGTTGCCCCGACGGCAGCGACGCTCAGACCGGGCTTGGTTC
>JASDVE010000012.1:8803-9834 GCA_041891195.1 Myxococcota bacterium
CAGAAGACGACCAAGGTCACGGAACTGGAACGGCGGGTGTCATCGTGTCGAGTTCTGGTTCGCACCTCGGCATCGCTCCCGACGCTGGCATCGTTGCGCTCAAGGTTCTCGACGCAAATGGCACGGGACTTTTTTCAGACATCGCTGACGCCCTTGACTGGGTGATCGACAATCACGAGACCTACGGCATCAAGGTGGTGAACCTCAGTTTGAGCGACGGAGGCCAGTACAACAACGCTGCGGCGTCTCCGTGCAGCGGGACGAATACCGCAAATGCGATCGCGGATCTGAAGACACTCGGCATTTCGGTCTATACCGCGTCGGGCAACGAAGGGCACGATAGCGGGATCTCGTTTCCCGCCTGTGTTCAGGATGCCATATCAGTCGGTGGTGTCTACGACGCGACGTTCACCGGGGTGAATTGGAGCACTCCAAGTGGGACGACGCTGTGCACCGACACGCCGGCACCCGTCGATAGCTTCGTTTGTCACAGCAACAGCGGCGCATTACTCGACTTGCTCGCCCCCGACTACTTGACGTCGACGACTGGAATTGGGGGTGGCACGGCTCACTTTGGCGGAACCTCCATTGCGAGTCCTTATGCGGCAGGGCAGGCGGCGCTTCTCCTCGAAGCGGTTCCGACTCTGACGCCCGACGAAATTTTGTCTTGGCTCAAGTTCTTCGCGCCCCGAGTGACGAACCCTGACAATGGGCTTTCTTTTGCGCGCACGCGTGTCGACGTCGCGGTGCAGTTCCTACTGGCAGCGTGCGGGAACGGCACATTGGAAATAGGTGAGAGTTGCGACGACGGCAATACCGTTTCCGGTGATTGTTGTGACAGTATGTGCTTTTTCGAAACATCCGGTAGCAGCTGCGACGATGTCGACATGTGCACGACCACCGATACATGCGATGGCGCCGGGTTGTGTGTCGGCTCTGGCGCGTTGTCTTGTGACGATTTAAATGCGTGCACGAGTGACAGCTGCATCCCTGCGACGGGTTGTGACTTCGCCCCGAATACGAATCCATGT
>JASDVE010000013.1:0-43931 GCA_041891195.1 Myxococcota bacterium
GTCCTCTGGCCGAGGAAAACCGGGTGGAAGTGTTGTGGGGTCGAAGCCGCCTTCGAAGACGACGATCTTGTCGGCGGGCGCGTGCTTTTGAAAGATCATCTTGAGCGCGTTCTCGTTTGCGACCGCTCCCGAGAGCGCAAGCCAAACATGCTTCATGTGTTCGCCCGCGTCTCGGAGCAATGCGCGCGAAATACGAAGCTCTTCCGGCCCAGGCATCAAGTGACCCTGAAAAACAGAATCACTTGCTGCCGCGACGACCGCGGTTTCGAGCAGGTCCGGGTCGTTGTGACCGAAGGCATAGACTCCGATGCCGCCAATGAAGTCGAGCTTCATCGTGCCGTCTGCCATCCAGACCCGAGCAGCCTTGCCTGCGCCCGAAGTGAGCATGGGCATCATGAGCGGGCGACCCCGCATCCGTTCGAGCCATGTCCCGGGTTTTATCGGCGAACACAGCTTTGGCCTTGCGCGTGTTCGAGAACCACAACATTTGCTTGCGGACTTCCCTTGGACTTGCCGGCTTATGAAGCCTCGCTGCGCACGCTGGTCATGGGACAATCACCTCAGCAGCGATTCGGCCGTCTAGTTTTGAGAACCTTCTATGTTTTGAGAACCTCCTATGTGCAGAAGTAGACCGATCAGCATTGTGATTGGGAACCGCTTCGATTCTCCGATAAGAAGGGGGCCCAGTTGCAGACTTGTGGTGTCAATTGAGGCAGGGTTTGTCCCGAATTTCGGAGAGTAGGTTTGGCGATTCGACGAAAAAAAGCATCCGCGAAGAAGCCGCCGCGCAAGCCGCGGAAGAAAGGCGGGCTCGCCAAGGTACTCGCGCGTGGCCGCGCCAAACGACTGGCGAATAGCCAAGGCGAGTTGCCTCCGCTTTCGATTTTCACCGCGGAAGGTACGGACCCGGGTGCGCGGCTTGGCCAGGAAACGACGGTTGCAACGTATAACGTCCACCGCTGGACAGGGGTGAATGGCCGTGGCGCTCCCGACCCTTCACGCGCGGGGTTCGTGATCAGCGAACTCGATGCTGACGTCATCGCACTGCAGGAAGTACTGCGCCCGACGGGCGCCGATGATCCCCTCGAAGCGCTTTGCAGCGCGCTGAAACTGAACTTTGTTTTCGCAACGACGCGGGTGCACAAACGTGGTGAACTTGGCAACGCGATCCTCTCACGCTTCCCGATCAAAAGTTGTTCGGTGCTCGACATCTCCCATTCTCGTATCGAAAAGCGAGGCGTGCTTGCGGCGCACTTTGGCGACGCCGATTGCAGCTTGACTGCGATCGCCACACACCTTTCGCTGGTTGACCGGACGCGCACGCGTCAGGTCCAATCGCTCTTGCATCACCCCGAACTCAACGCCGGAACGTCCATCTTGCTGGGCGACATGAATGCGTGGCGAAAATGCAAAGCGACTCGAACCCTCGACGACCAGTTTTCGCGCCACGACAATCACAACTGGCCCGCGTCCTTTCCTGCGCCACGACCCGTGCTCGCCCTCGACCGCATCTATTCGATGAACGCCGAAGTGAAGGAAGTGTATTCCCACAACACACCTTCGGCGCGCCGCGCGTCGGACCACCTGCCCGTCGTCGCACGGGTGCACCTGCCGCTTCGCATCACCGCCGGTTAAACACGCCGAAGCGCCTCGCCTACTAGATTGTGATGTGTTTCCAACGTCCGCTGCGAAAGCGTGCGAGCAAGATCCATGTCAACGCCGCGATGTAGATCACACCACCGGCCCATGCCCATGTGAGCCCGCCTTCGAGTACAACGCCCAAAAAGTACGCGGCCGGCAGAAAGACAAACCACGAAAGCAGAAAGCGCGCAATCATGGGCCAGCGCGTGTCGCCCGCGCCGCGCAAACCTCCGTCGGCGATGATCGCGAGGGCGTCAAAGATCTGAAACACGGCGCCCACCATCATGAGTGGCCGACCTAAAGCGAGCACGCGAGGATCGTCACTGTAGAGCCCAAGCAAGGGCTCTGGGATCAGCACGAGCATCGCGCCAACAACGCCAGCAATGATCAAGCAAAGACGGATGCCTGAATAAAAACTTCGCTCTGCGGCGTCAAAGTCATGCGCACCGATGTATTGGCCGACCAGTGTTGTAACCGCGATTCCGAGCCCCTGTGCCTGCATGAATGAGATCGACAGCAACGAAATGAAGGCTTGGCTCGCCGCCATCGGTGCGTCGCCCATGCGGGCAACCAGGGTGAGAAAAATCGCGAACGATGCCATCTCGAGCCACCACTGAGCGCCAACCGGTAATCCGGTGCGAAGCAAGCGACGAATTTGTTCGCGATTCGGCCCGATGAGCTGAGTCCCAAAGACGCGCATGAGAGCTTTGCTTCGAAAGAAAAAAAGCAACACGAAAAAGTTTGCCCATTCTGCGATCGAAGTTGCGATGCCGGCACCCGCGACTCCAAGTTCAGGGAGTCCCAACTTGCCGAAGATGAGCCCGTAGTCGAGCACCACGTTCACCAAGTTGGCGAAGACGGTCGCGTAAAGCGGCGTTCGGGTGTCACCGAAGCCGCGAAAAAACGAGCTCAATGTAACGGCCGCAACCAACCCGGGTACGCCGTAACTGCGTGTGGTGAGATAGTCGATCGCGAAGGGCGTGATCGAAGCGTCGGGTTCTAGCCAGGTGACGAGTGCACCGGAACCGGCGAAGAGACCAACGCCAAGCAAAAACGATACCGGCACAATGGCGTACAACCCTTGCCACGCCCATGCGCCACACGCCGCATGGTTGCCCGAGCCAAAGTGTTGAGATACGAAGGTTTGCACGCAAGTCGTGGTCCCGACGAACAAACAGACCAGCGTCCACAACCACACCCCGCCCAAGCCCACGCTTGCGAGTTGCGGTGAACCAAGCTGGCCAACCATCACGCTGTCGACGATCTGCATCGCGGTGATGGAGATGTGGGTCAACACGACGGGGATTGCGAGGATGAGGACTTCCCGCACACCACCCCGTTCAACAGATGAAGTGCTCGGGCCGTCGTCGCGTATGGGCTTTTGCTCGGGGTCGCTCGAATGGATCATGCGGGTGGCTCCAGGTGTGACAACGCGTGCTTTGCCGAAGTCGCAATTGCGCGCGACTCAGACTGATCTGAAGTCCTGGGACCTGGGACTTGATCGGCGAGCCTGCTGGAGCGGAACTAGCGGGCTAGGCCAGGGTGATAAGCGAGAGGTGCCGCGGGTGATAGGGTGCCGGGTGCGAGTTAAGAGGTGCGCATGAAGCGTAGATCGGGGTTTCGACGGAGCCCTACTTGGATGCTTATCATTTGAATCCTCCGCTGAAAGCGGACCTTTAACACGGGAGCGCCGTGGGGGCAATCGTCTGAGCGGGTTTCCAGTGAAGATGGTCTATACTGAAAGGGTTCTCGCTAATTTCACGCCCTCCCGCCGCCGCTGCGTACCGCCGATCGTTCGGGCAAAAACGGGTCTCCAACATGAAACAAAAACCGGTCGCCATCGCAGGGTTCGTTTTGCTCGCTGCCCTCTCAGGGTGGCTTGGCTGTGCGGGCATGCGCGCAGCGCAGCTGTATCAATCGGGAACCCAAGCGTTGAATGCCGGTGATGGCGAGCGGGCGGTCGCGCAGCTACGCGAAGCGAGTCGTCTCCAGCCTGCGGTGAGCAAGATTCAAAACCATCTCGGCTTGGCCTACGTTGTCGCTGGACATCCCTCTAAAGCCTTGGCAGCATTTGAGCAGGCGGTTTTGCTCGACTGCGAAAATTCTGCAGCGACCAAGAATTTGGCAGCCGCACGGGCGGCGGTCGAAGACCAGCGACCAGCCGATGCAACCCAGTTCCTGGGAGGTTCGTGACATGAACGACGACCAAAAGCCCCGTTGGAAGGAACTCGAAGCGGCGCGCGCCAACCAGGCGACGAAGTCCTACGTGAAAGAACTCGACAGTCTCTTCACGGCCAGCGGCCGCAGCGAAGAAGCCGAAGCGCTCGTAAAACGCCTCCGCGATTCCCACGGCACGCCAGAACTCGTCGAGGTGTGTCGGACTTTTCGCGAAGAACTCGGGATGCCCCGCGAAATCGCATTGCTCTCAATCTTTCTGGACTCGCAGGATGCGCCGCTCGTCGTCGAAGCGCTCGAAACGATGCTGCTGTTGGCTGGTGAAGGCGACGCAGAATTCAGCAAGGGTGTGCAGAGCCAGGTTCGCGTGCTTTCCCAGGACTTTAACAACGATATCGCCGAAGTCGCCGAAGACATTCTCGCAAAGCTCGCCTAGCCTGCCCCCAGACCGCTTCAGCAATCGAAGGTAATTTGCTCTCCCATGAAATATGAAACTGAACTCACGGCGCTGGCAGATTATCTCGACGGGATGGGGCTTAAGCACACGAAGCAACGCGACGCGATCCTAATCACGTTCCTCGAAAGCGAGGAACACGTGAGCGCCGAGCAGCTCTACCAGGAAGTGCGGAAAGAGTCCCCCAATGTTGGGTACACGACGGTCTACCGGACGTTGAAATTGCTCGTGGACGCAGGTCTCGCTCAGGAAAGGCGCTTTGACGACGGGCTGACTCGATACGAAATCGAGCACGCGCATCACGATCATCTCGTATGTCTGAAATGCGGCAAGATCATCGAGTTCAAATCAGAACTCATCGAAGACACCCAAGAGAAGATTGCCGTCGAGTATGGCTTCAAAGTTTTGCGCCATCGCCACGAGCTTTACGGTCCCTGCTCGAATTGCGACAACCCTTCGTAGCCAAATCATCCAAGGCGCCGATCGCTGCTCACCGGATCGTTCACACCGGTTGCAATGATTCGAATGCAAGCGACGCCGCAGATTGATGGTGACTTTTCTATTGATGATTGGTGGGGGTCGATCTTAATAGTAGGCGATCGAAGTATTTCCCTTAAACAAACCGGGAAGCTGTTAAGTCGCTTTGCGGAAAGCCCGATCCTTCCACCATGGCGACCCAAGTATCCTGCCCCAGCTGCGATAGCGAATTGCTTATCGAGGGTGACGAACGGGTTGGTGAGGAAGTCTTTTGCGGGTACTGCCACGGGGTCTACAAGGTCATCGCCAAGGACGTCGAGACACTCGAAGTCGAAGAGGACTTTTGAGAAACTGCTCCGCCTGACGCCGTGCGGTTTGCCGCCGGGCGTCTAGCCTTTGTACTCTGGAAGTAGCCGCGGGTCGATTTCACTTAGCGGCAGGGCTGCAACGTCTTTCGCGGACAGTTGTGGGTCTGCGACCGGCCATGCGATGCCGAGTTCCGGGTCGTCCCACACCACCGAAAGCTCACCGCCCGAATCGTAAAAGTCACTGCATTTGTACTCGATCTCGGCCATCTCGCTCGTCACCACGAAGCCGTGTACGAAGCCCTTGGGTACGAAGAGCTGGCGGAAGTTCTCCGCCGAAAGCGTTGCGCCGAAGGCTTTGCCGTAGTGTGGCGAGCCGCGGCGAACGTCCACAGCTACATCGTAGATTTCGCCCGACAACACCCGTACCAACTTGTCCTGCGGGCGGTTGGTTTGCATGTGGAGACCGCGCAGCGTCCCGTAGCTACTGCGCGACTGGTTGTCCTGCACGAAGGCTACGTCGATCCCGCCCTCGCGGTAGCGTTCTTCGTGGTAGGTCTCGAGGAAGTAGCCGCGGTCGTCGCGATGAACGGTCGGATCCACCAGGATCACACCGGGTAGGTCGGTTGCGTGAAAGTCCATAAGGCTACGCAGACTCCTTGGCGAGTTGCAGCAGATACTCGCCGTAGCTGTTCTTCTTGAGTGCTTCGCCCCGGGCGATCAGTTCGTCGCGCGTGATGTTTCCCTGGCGAAAGGCGATCTCTTCGATACAGGCGACCTTCAAGCCCTGTCGCTCCTGAATGGTCTGGATGAACGACGACGCTTGCTGGAGCGATTCGTAGGTGCCGGTGTCGAGCCACGCGATGCCGCGCCCGAGAACTTCGACCTGGAGTTCTTTGGTTTCGAGAAACTTCATGTTGAGGTCGGTGATTTCGAGCTCACCCCGCGGCGAGGGTTTGAGGTTCTTTGCGCGCTCGACCACAGAGTTGTCGTAAAAGTACAAGCCGACGACCGCGTAGTTGGAGCGCGGGTCTTCCGGCTTCTCGACGATTTCAAGGGCAAGGCCATTGTCGTCGAATTCAACCACGCCATAGCGTTCGGGATCGCTCACCCAATAGCCAAAGACAGTGGCGCCTTCGTCTCGCTTAGCGGCACAAAGCAGGGCTTCGACGAGACCGTGGCCGTAAAAAATGTTGTCACCGAGGGCGAGCGCCACGGACTCGTTCCCGATGAACTCTTCGCCAATGATAAAGGCTTGAGCGAGCCCGTCCGGCGATTCCTGCACCGCGTAGGTAATCTCCAGCCCCGCCTGGCTGCCGTCTCCGAGCAGGCGCTGAAACCCAGCTTGGTCGTGCGGCGTTGTGATGATGAGGATCTCGCGAATCCCGGCCAGCATCAGCGTGGACAGCGGGTAATAGATCATGGGCTTGTCGTAGATGGGAAGCAGTTGCTTGCTCACACCGATGGTGATCGGATGCAGCCGCGAGCCTGAACCGCCGGCAAGGATGATGCCCTTCGTGGACATGGTTGAGCTTCCCTTCTCATTTGCAATGTGCGGAGTCTGCAAGGTGGAGCGTTGTATGGTGTTTTGCGGCTGTTGTGCGGGCGTTGTGCGGGCGTATTTCGGCGTATTTCGGCGTAGTCGACGGGTCGGCCACAAGGAAGCCCGGCCCGCGGCCGAAGGTTAGCTCGAATTTATTGGAAGTGGAGACGCCTCAAGTCGACGTTCAGGGGATCATCTCTGAAGCCGGTGTGCCACGAAAATTCCCTCGCAGCCGTACACGGCCGAGTGCGAGCAAGGCGACCACGGTGGCGACCACGATGTCCTCGTCGTTGCTGATGGCGCTGATGGCATAGACGAGTTCGAGCAGGGTCACACTTTCTGGAAGATCGTCGAACAGATCCAGACTCAACGCCTGGCATCCTTCAGGGATTTTCGCGTAACTCGCTGTCGCCATAATCGATGCATCTCCGTTTGAAAAGGGAGTTGCATTTTTGATGCCAGAGCGAGCGAGAGCCGAACCAAACTACGACCCTGTTTGGTTTCGGGTACTTAGCCCCGTTGCTCCAGCGCGAAGGGGTGTCACGATGCGCAGAAGTGTCAATTTAGGGACGCTCGAGTGCCAATTTTCGGTAGTGCGGACCCGTTCGAATTATTTTATTGCGCTTTCTTGTGAGTTGTTCTGTGTGTCTGCACTGTGTGCCTGCCCTTTGTGTTTGTTCGGTCTCAATAAAGTCACATTGCTGATGTCATATTGCCGGGGTGCGTGATTCGATCCGCGTCGCCAATGCTTCTGCGATACTCGCGGGCTCAACTTTCGGCATCTGGGCGAGGTCTGCGATCGTGCGTGCCGAGCGCAGCACGTGACGGGCGGCGCGAGCCGACAACTTGAAGCGGTCTACCGCGCGGCCCAATAAGGCGTTGGCTTCGGGGGTGGCGGCGACCAGGACCTCGAGTTTCGCGTCGGGGATCTCAGCGTTGCACCGTACACCGCGGTCGTTCTGGCGTTTGCGGGCGTCGAAAACGCGCTCGCGCACTTCGGCACTCGTGGGTCCGTTCGACGGGCCTTCGAGCTGGCTCCACGGTTGTGCGGGCACAGTGACATGCAGGTCGATTCGATCGAGCAGCGGCCCCGAAACGCGTTGCTGATAGCGCGCGATGGAATTGTCATCGCAGCGACAGTCGCGAACTCCGCTCTGGTACCAGCCGCATGGACACGGATTCGCGGCGGCGATTAATTGAAAATGCGCTGGAAAAACACAAGAGAAGCCCGCACGCGCAAGCCGCACCTTGCGGTCCTCTAGAACCTCGCGCAGGGATTCCAACGTGCGGCGGTCGAACTCTGGCAACTCGTCGAGAAACAACACGCCGTGGTGCGCGAGAGTGACTTCCCCCGGCATCGCGGGTGAACCGCCCCCCAGCATGCCCGCGGAACTCGCGGTGTGGTGCGGCGAACGAAACGGTCGCGTGCGAATGAGTGGCCGTTCGGCGTTGACTTGAAGTATCGATCCGTGGATCTGCGTTACTTCGAGGGCTTCTTCTATGTACATCGGAGGCAACAGCCCGGGCAAGCGTCGCGCGAGCATGGTCTTGCCCGAACCCGGTGGCCCACTGAGCAACAGCGCGTGCCCTCCCGCCGCGGCAACCTCGAGTGCACGCTTCGCGCCTTCTTGTCCCTTCACCTCGCTCAAGCATGGTCTGCTTTTGCCCGCGTCCATACCTGCATGGCTGTCTGCATGGCTGTCTGGATTGATGCCTGAATCGGCGAAGTCGGGTGGGACTCGGGGGGGAATCAATTCCGCGTTGCGCAGGTGGACAATCACTTGTTTGAGATCGTTTGCACCGAAGACCTCGATGCCGGGTGCGATCGCGGATTCGTTTGCGTTTTGCTCGGCAACGAATGCTGCGGTGCAGCCTTTGTCTCGCGCGGCGATCACCTGGGCGAGTGCGCCGCGCACCGGTCGCAAGCGCCCGTCGAGGGCAAGCTCGGCAATGAAGACGCGACCTTCGATCGCTTCGGCTTCGATCGCTCCCGACGCTGCGAGGATGCCGACTGCAATCGGGAGGTCTAGACCTGCGCCGCTCTTCTTCAGGTTTGCCGGAGCGAGGTTAATCGTGACCCGACGGTCCGGAAACTTTTCGCCGATCGAAGAAATAGCGGCGCGCACTCGGGCTGCACTTTCTCGTACCGCGGCTTCCGGCAACCCGACAATGTCGACGCGAGGCAACTGTGAACTGATGCGCACTTCGACTTCGATGCAGACGCCATCGATGCCGGTAAGCGCAGTACCGCAAACTCGTGACACGCTGAGTACTTCCCGGGACCGGGAAATGGAGTTCAGAGGTGAAGGAGGCAGGGCACACAAGGGTATAACCCCGCCTCCCACTTCTGAAGAGTCCCGCGAGGACGGGACGCCTATTAATGATGTGGTCGAAAAATGCCGAAAGTGTCAGATATGAGTATCGAGAAGTTAGGAAAATTATAAATTTTCATAAATGGCACAAGAAGCCGATCTTCTTGGCTGGTTCAAGCCCGCGGCCTTTTACAAAATGGATTCGTTCGGGCGACGGCATCGACCGTTCGCGATCATGTGTGCTGAATGCGGCGCAGTGACCCTCGACTCGAGTCCCCGATGACCGGCAGGATGTGTGCATCATGACCGATGGCGTGAAAAAATAATTCATGGCGAGTCTCGAAAAGTTAAAGACGAAGCTCCATTCGGTACGTCGCTGCCAGGTTGGGCTGTTTTTTATGCTCGTGAGTGCGGGCCCGCTTGCGTGTCAGACCAGCAGCCCAGCGCCTTCGACCGACTTTGAGGCTGCGCTGACGACTGTGGATGCCTCTTCTTCCTCAACTTCCCCTGCGGCTAGGTCATTGCCGTTGGACTTTTCTGGCCAGAAGGCCTGGAAGCACATGCGCGCACTCAATCGACTCGGTCCGCGAAACGCTGGTAGCGAGGGTTCGCAGCGTAGCCGGGACTACCTCGCAGCCTCCCTTGAGACCCTAGGTGTCGCATCTCGTGAGCTCGTGATTCAAGCCACGGGCGCCGGCGGCGAAGCGTTCGATCTCACTCATTTGATCGCGGAGATCCCCGGCCGGTCTCGCGATGTGCTGCTGCTTGCAGCGCACTACGACACCTCTCCGGCCTCAACCGAAACATCGGGCCGAATGGACCAAAACGCGTCGGGCCCCGCGCTGCTGCTCGAACTCGCCCACGCACTGCACAAGCGGCCTGTTCCCGAGTACACAATTTGGCTCGCGTGGATAGACGGGGACGCGCTCGACCGGGTGACATCCTCATCATTCGCTTCAGCCGTGCATCCCGGTACTCAAAGCCTCGTCGACGAATGGACCCGGAGCAACGAACTTGCGCGAATTCGCGCAGCCATCGTATTCGGGAACGTGGGGCATCGCGACCAGCCGATTGTTCGAGATATCAATTCGCCCCGGATCTACAGGGAGATCTTTTGGGAAGTTGCGCATGAGCAAGGTTTCGATGACGTTTTTCCCCCCTCCAGTCACTACGGCTTGACTCGTACCGGGCGAGGCACCCTCGCTCAGGCGCCTCTACGTGCAACAGTCGCGTTGGAAAACTCACGCGAATCTATGAAATCTCGAAAATTCGCTCCCGCCGCCAAGCCGCGGCGAGCGACCGCGGGGTTTGATGCGGTCGGCAACGTGACTCTCGAAGTTCTTGTTCGAACTGCGTCAAAGTTGGGGAAGATCGATCGGTTTGTGGAGGCGCCCTTGAAGGCGGGCCGCGACGAACCTGTTCCCGCGATCCCCGCAGAATAAGTTGAAAACCCGGGTCCACCCTCGGGCGGGGTTTATGAGATCGTCCCGATCGTCCTTCTGATACACTTTGGGCGTAAAGTTTGGACCCAGTACAAGTGTGTGGGCGAGGTGCGGGTCCATTCCGCACTGCTACCAAATGCAGTCTCGAATGATATTTTCGCCGATGTTGTTCGTCTACACCTCAGCCCCCCAACTTCGCTTCAGGAGTCGTGCACGGTGCCGCTTACCTTCCATCGTAATTTCGCGCAGCGCGCGGCGATCACCGCTGCGGCATTGCTGTGGGTCGCTTCGTTTGCGCCAAACGCTTCGGCGGTGACGGGTGAAGCTGAGAGCGAGGTCGCCGCGGTCGCGATCGACATCTTGTCGCCTATGGCCGGTGAGATCGTGCGCAACCGAGTGCACGTTGCGGCCATCCGCGGCACGGCGCGATCGGGCGTCAAAGACGCCCTCGACTTTGATGTGATGATTGCAATCGACGTCTCCAAGTCGACACGCTATCCCAGTGGCATCGACGTCGACGGAGACGGTGACGTTGGTTTCAACCCTCACGAAGAATTGATCGCGCCGGGCACGTACCACGAAGACGTCGTCTGCAGTGACCCGGACGACAGCATCTTGAGTGCCGAGATTCAGGCCGCTCGTATGCTGATTGATTCACTTACGGCCGGCCGCAGCCGCGTCGGCGTCCTGACGTTTTCGGGTGAAGTCAATTTGGAGACCGGGGAACGCGTGTCCCCGAACCAGAAAGACGCCCAACTTCGCGTCGCGATGACGGACGACTTTAATACTGCCAAAGAAGAGCTCGACGAGATTCACCGCGAAGGTTCACACGGCGCAACCAACTTTTCGGCGGCGATTCGCCTCGCGGTGGTTGAGTTGGTTGGGCTCACCGGAAGCAAGAGTGAGGCTCGGCCGCAGGCGCGACGCATGCTGCAATTTTTGACCGATGGCGTTCCGACGTTTCCCTACGGACGCGGCGACACCCCGGACGCCGAAGACACTGAAGAAGCCATCAACGCGGCACGGCTAGCTCGCAAGGCGGGTCTCACGATCAACAGCTTCGCGCTCGGCCGCTATGCCCTCGAATCTCCCGTGGCGACGACCGAAATGGCACGCCTTACCGGCGGCGTCTACACGCCCGTTCGCAACCCCGGCGAAATTCTCGCTTTCTTGCGCAGCGTGTCTTTCGCCAACATCGAAGACGTGGTGATCACGAACCTCACCACCAATGACATTTCCTACGATGTCCACCTGTCGCCCGACGGCTCGTTTTCGGGTTTCGTTCCTGTCGGCACTGGGAGCAACACTTTGCAGGTCACTGTGTTGGCATCGGATGGCGGTGAGAACAGCGTGTCGCTCAATGTCGACTTCGAGCAGTCGGGTCTCACAGAAAACGAACTCGTCGTTGAGCTTGAGCGCGTACGCGAGCGCAACAAGAAAATGATGTTGATGCTTGAACGCAAGCGCATCGAAGCCTTTCGCGAACGCCAGAAGGGCGTGATTACGATTGAGGCGGAAAAGGACGACGAGTAGGAGGCTTCGTATGTCATCCCTGCGAGTCGTTCGGTGCTTACTCGATGACTTTGCCCAGACTCGCGCGATCCTCCACCGAGTAGTCTAGGCGTCGGTAGAATGCGACCACCTGCTCATTGGACGAGCGCACCTGCAGGTTGAGCTTTGGGCAGCCCATGGCTTTGAGGCTTGCTTCGGCAGCGCTCATGAGGTCGCGCCCGAATCCGTTGCGCTGCTGGTCAGGGTGAACGGCTAAGTGGTAGACCCATCCGCGGTAGCCGTCATAGCCGGCGATCACGGTACCCACGACGCGGTCGTGTAATTCGCCAACTAGGAACAGTTCGCGTTGAACGGCCAGCTTGCGGCGGATCACGGCGCGCGGTTCGTTCCGACCCGGGTCTTCAGAGAAGACCTCGTTCCAAAGGGCGACGACGGTTTCTTCGTCTGCTTCGAGATAGGGGCGAATGAGGAGTGAGTCTGGCGAGACAGTACGTGGCCCCGTCAGCGCTTGCATCTAAAGGTTGACGACTTCGGGCTTGAGGATTTCGCGCCGTACGAGTTTGCCAAGTCGGTAGATCGAAACGATGTCGATCTCGCCGTCGCCGTCTAAATCTTCTTCGCGCCGCACGATCGTGTTCTTGCCGTTGTTTGCTTCAAATGATTCGAAGGTGTCCGCAAAGCCGCGTCCCGACTTGTCGAGTTCGATCCGGGTGACGGTTTCACGCCCGTCAACGAGGCCGTAGCGAGTCCAGCTGTCCACGCGGCCATCGCGATCTCGGTCTTCTTCTGACAACGCGCGACGTCCGGCCTTGTACTTGATCCACAGGTCGATTTTGCCGTCGTTGTCGGCGTCGTGACGTTCGCGCGCGAGGTACTTGCCTTCGAACTCGTAGAAGGCATCGGGAGTCCCGGTGTAGTCGCGGTCCAAGTTGCGTTCCACCTGGCGCCCGTTCTTGTATTGCTCCCAGATGTCGGGGCGCCCGTCGTTGTTGGTGTCAATTTCCCGGGCCGCGAGCTCCCCGCGAGCAAACCGCAGAACGGAATCGGTCCTGCCGTCGTAGTCGCGGTCTTCTTCTTGCCGCACCAACACGTCAGTCTTGCGATCGACGAACCGAACCACTTCGGGTTTTCCGTCACCATCGGCATCGAGGGTGAGTTTAATCAGCTTGCGCTTTTTCTTGTTGTCGAAGCCAGGGGTGTTGGCCCCGATGGTGATCGACTTTTCACTGAAGATGGCGCGCGGCAAGTCACGCAGCTCGGGCTCTTCGGGTGCGAGCGCAGCCTGAGTGTCGCCAATGAAATCACCACCGATCGAATCCGCGTGGGCACCCAACACGTCTCGCGTCTGCGCAGTCTCGTTGCGATCACGCCGCCTCAGCATCTCGTCCTGAAGTTCGATTTCGCGCGCAATCTGGGTTTGAATTGTTTCTTCTTTTGCCCGTTTTCGCGCTTGGTTCTCTTCGGCGATGCGGCGCTGCTTTTCGGCAATCCGTTGCGCGCGCATGGCGTCTCTCGCTGCCTCGCGACGAGCGGTTTCGGCCTCGCGCTGCTGCGCTGCGTCGATTTCGCGAAGCAGGTCGGCTTCGGCTCGCTCGAGATCGCTCAGCGAACTCTCGGCAGAGGCCGCAAATGGGACAACTGCGTAGCTTGAGATCACGACCGCAGCTAATGCGAACGCGGCCGCATATACGCGGAACTCGATAAGGCTCCGACTTCGAAGCCGTGAAATGTGTGAGGTGGAGTTTCGCTGCATGACGGCCGGCACCTTGCCACAGATTCCGTGCCCCATCCAAGAAATGCGCTTTGTGATCGACAACATGGAAACTCTGACGACGAAACTCGGTTGGAAGTTCACCTGTCGGTAGTTACAAAGCGCAGTTACAAATGCGGTCATGATCGCATTGTAAAGAACCCCCGAAGGGAAAGTGAAATGACCTATGTTGGATTCGTGCCGATTCTAGGTTACCTCTAGAATTCTGAATGACACATATATATGTCTAATGATCCAGAAGTAGTTGAAGTTGCGAAGGATTTGTCGATTTTGTGAATGAATATTTAGTTGCAAAATACGCTAACTTACGTTATGATGAGTATCTTTTGGCCCACATGCCCTAGACGGATGGCAACATTTTCTCCCGCGGACCCAAGCCTTATGTGCACCCTAATCGTTATGCATCATCAAGTTCCTGGGGTGCCGCTTGTGGTTGCTGCGAATCGAGACGAATACCTCGACCGCCTTGCAGCGCCCCCCGCGATTTGGGATCTTTCAACGGACAAATGTAATCAGAACACGATTCTCGCACCGCGCGATCTACGCGCAGGTGGCACATGGTTGGGCCTGAATTCAAGCAATGTTTTTGCTGCGCTGACGAATCGCCCAGTTCCCACACCGGACACGACTCGGCGTTCTCGCGGTCACCTTGTGCTCGACGCACTCGGCTATGAGAGCGCGGGCAAAGCAGCTGCCGCTTTCGAATCCCTTCGCTCAGACCAGTACAACCCATTCAATCTTTTGGTTGCGGATCTCAACGAAGCATTTACGGTCGTGTGCAATAACGGTGAGGTTCGCGTCGAACGGCTCGCAGCTGGTGTCCATGTAATCGGTAACGCAGAACCAAATGACGCGGTGCATCCAAAAACGAACCGTGTACGCGTGGCCGCCGAGGCGCTCACTTCACATTCGAGCATTCAGATACTCGACGGCCTTGCGGACCTTTGTAGAAGCCACGAAGGAACGGAATCAAAAATTGGACCGCTAGGTGCAACTTGTGTGCACCTCGACGGTTACGGAACTCGAAGCTCGATCCTTTTGAGATTGGGCGAGGACGCAGAACAGAACGAATTGCTCCACGCGGAGGGCGCACCGTGCGCTCATCCGTATGAAGATTCAACAGCCCTACTCCACGAGCTCAGCCAAATGGCGAGCTACACCGGCGCAGGGTCTATCGAGGGGACAGTTAATTGAGGCGAATCGGCAGTAACATCCGCAAGAAGAATTCAGAAGAACGTTCGCATCGTCTGACTAAAAACATCATTGCGTACACGGCAGACGAAGCGCCGAGCAACGATTACCCGCGAAGGATCGTATCGCCACCGACCCCGTCCGCGTGCTGCACCGACGGGAACCGATTGACGGTCGGCAGCATGCGCGAAGTCGACGGCTTCAAGTTCTGTTACAAGATTTGCGAAGACTGTGGTCACGCTGTGAAGTACTTCTTCCCTGCCACTGAGACCACCAGCGCGGCGGTCAAGGAATACCGCTCTTGGAAGAGGTATATGGTTCAATAGGGCCACTCGCAGGGTTACTCGCAGGGTCCACCTGGAGCGCGACTTTCAAGGGCTATATACAGAGTCGCATGCGGCTTTTGATGACGCGGCTTCTGTCCTTAGAGCCAAGATCGAATAACGTGCAAAATCTGATAGCCAAAACAG
Organism: Myxococcota bacterium; assembly: GCA_041891195.1. Classification (GTDB taxonomy): domain Bacteria; phylum Myxococcota_A; class UBA9160; order UBA9160; family UBA4427; genus DUBZ01. Next base: position 15,294 of record JASDVE010000013.1, read on the forward strand.
GGGCGGTCGCTGGTGCGACCGCCCTTCTTTTTTCGACGCCGCAGCCTAGAAGGCTCCCCTTCGACAGTGGCCTGAGTTGTCCCTTGAGTACCCCCTCGAATTGAGCGAACCCATCCACGACAGTGCGGCCGCAGGCCGCTACCTCGAAACGCTGATCAACTTCGAACAGCGTCCTGAACTCATGCGCGAGCGCCTGAGTTTGGCACCGATTCGCGCGTTGCTCGACCGACTGGGGAACCCCGACCACGGCCTTTCGGTGATTCACGTTGCAGGGTCGAAGGGGAAGGGGTCGACGTGTTTGTTTGCCGAAGCGGCGCTCGCATCGGCCGGACGAAGAACTGGCGTGTTTACGTCGCCGCATATTCATCGTTGGACTGAGCGCTTTCGGCTCATGGGCGCCGAGGTTGAGGGAGACGTGCTCGCGCGAGCGGTGAATCAACTGCGCCCACAGCTTGAGTGGCTGCGCGAAAACGACCCCGCCAATGCGCCGACCTTTTTCGACGCGACGACCGCCGCGGCACTTCTGATCTTCGCAGAAGCGGGACTCGACTATGCAATTTTAGAAGTCGGACTCGGAGGCCGGCTCGACTCGACCAACGCCGTGTCGCCACGCGTTACCTGCATCACCAGCATCGAACTCGAACACACCGACAAGCTTGGAAACACCCTTGCCGAAATCGCGGCCGAAAAGGCGGGGATCATCAAGCCGGGCACTCCGTGTGTGATGGGTCGACTGCCTGAAGAAGCGGAAGCGGTGGTTCAGGCGCGCGCCCACGAACTCGCCGCGCCGTTGATTCGCCTGGGACATGATTTCGAATCGCTGGCGCCGAGCGCGCTCGCGGTCTTAGGTCGCCACCAGCTCGACAATGCCGCGATTGCACTGCAGGCCGTCGCGCAGCTCGCCGACCCGAACGTGAGCGAACGAGCGGCTCGCCTCGGCCTGAAGGTCGTAACACTTCCCGGGCGTATCGAAGTGGTCTCCGAGGACCCGTGGATCGTCGTCGATGGTGCCCACACCGGCCAGTCGGCTCGGATGCTCGCCGAAGTCGTCCGGAATCGGGCGGCCGACTCGGGCACGCTGTTGCTCTCCGTAAGCCGCGACAAGAACCTCGACGGCATTTTTGAGGCTCTACTCCCTCTTTTCAATTGTGTCGTCACGACGGAGGCAGACACGCACCGCTCGTTTTCTGCAAATGAACTCGCCGCAAAAATCATCGCGCTAAGGCCAGAAGTAGACGTCCACGCGATCGCCGACCCGCTCCAAGCTGCAGCCTTCGCGAGAGAGAAAACGCGGCCCGGCGACGCTTTGGTTGCGGCGGGAAGCATTTACCTCGCCGCCGCAGCACGCGAACGCTGGAGCACAGATTCGAGATGCAAAGGGCAGAATTCTCGTTGAGGAATCGCTCCACATCACCCATTCTCCCGGTGGCGCTTCGATTCGGCTAGCGACGACTCGCGCCAAGCCCACCGCGCAATCCCACCATCCGGAGACCCCCTAGATGAATCTCAAGTACGGCTGCAATCCCCATCAAACTTACGCGGACGCGAGTCCCATTGATTCGGCAACCGTTCCCATCGAACTGTTGAACGGCAATCCGTCGATGATCAACTATCTCGACGCCACCAACGCCTGGCAACTCGTACGCGAACTCAAGAACGCGCTCGGATTGCCTGCGGCCGCGAGCTTCAAGCACTGCTCGCCTGCTGGTGCAGCCGTTGCGGTTGATCTCACCGACGATCTTCAACGCGCATACGAAGTCGTCGGCAAGAAACTAACGCCCCTAGCCTGCGCTTACGTTCGCGCCCGCGGTGCAGATCCCAAGAGTTCGTTCGGCGACTTTGTCGCGTTGTCTGACATAGTTGATGTGGAGACCGCGAACTTCTTGAAGGGCGTTGTCTCCGACGGCGTAATCGCACCCGGTTATGACCCCGAAGCGTTGCGCATCTTGAGCTCGAAGAAGGGCGGAGGCTTCATCGTCATGCGTGGCGATGCAGAGTTCACGCCGCCCGCGCGCGAATCGCGCGAAGTCTTTGGGATGCAACTCACACAGGACCGAAACAATCGCGAAGTTACCCTCGACGATGTTGCGACACCCGAATGTGGTGAGTTCACTGACGCGGCACGGCGCGATATGGTGCTGGGGCTGATCGCGCTCAAGTACACGCAGTCCAATTCAGTCGGCTATGCGCTCGATGGCCAGATGATCGGAATCGGCGCAGGCCAGCAGTCCCGGGTTGACTGTACGAAACTCGCCGGACAGAAGGCCGACACCTGGCATCTTGGACGACATCCACAGGTCCTCGATCTCGTATTCAAGGCTGGAGTCAAGCGACAGGAACGCATCAACTGGCGCATTCGCTTCCTCGAAGGGGACCTCACTCAGTTTGAAGAAGTGGCCTTGAGGGAAGTCCTCGATGGCCCCCACAATCCGCTGACCGACGCCGACAAGAGCGAATGGCTTCAGAAGCTCGACGGCGTGTCCATGGTGTCCGACGGTTTTATTCCCTTCCGTGACAACATCGACCACGCGTCCAAGCACGGTGTGAAGTTCATCGCGCAGCCCGGCGGATCGACCCGGGACGACGACATCAAGAGTGCGTGCAAGGACTACGGTATTTCGATGGCCCACACGGGCCTTAGGTTGTTCCACCACTGAGCAATGCCTTGATACCAAGCGACCCCGCGAGCCTGAAAGCCCATTGGTCACTCGACCCTGAAGTCGCGTACGTCAATCATGGTTCGTTCGGCGCCTGTCCGAAGGTGGTGCTCGCCGAACTCCACCGCATGCAGCGCGAGCTCGAAGATGAGCCCGGTACGTTCTTGTGTCGCAAGGCAACCGACCGACTTGCGGCTGCGCGCGAGAGTCTTGGCGCGTTCGTTGGCGCGGACCCGGAAGACTTGGCCTTTGTTCCCAACGTGACCGAAGCCTTGAACGCGGTCCTGCGTGCGATGCCGCTCAACGAGGGTGACGAACTCATCGTTAGCAATCACGAATACAACGCTTCGCGCAACGTGCTTGATTTTGTTGCCGAGCGCGCGAAGTGTCGCGTTGTCGTGGTCGAGATTCCGTTTCCAATCGATGGACCAAATATTGTTGTCGAGCGGATGCGAGAAGCGATTACGCCGCGAACTCGGCTTGCCCTTGTGGACCACGTCACCAGTGCAACGGGCATGGTGATGCCGCTTCAAGAATTAGTCGAAATGTTTCACGCGTCGGGGGTTGCGGTGTTGGTCGACGGCGCGCACGCCCCCGGCATGATCCCGGTCGACATTGAAACCCTCGCGCCAGAATATTATGCGGCGAACTGCCACAAATGGATCTGCTCGCCCAAAGGCGCAGGCTTTCTGTACGTACGCCGAGACCTCCAGCATGAAGTCAGGCCGGCTGTGATCAGCCACGGTGCAAACTCCGGGCTGGAAGGCAACGCGCGCTTTCGTGAAGAGTTTGAATGGATGGGGACGCGAGACATCACACCCTGGCTCGCTGTCCCGGTCGCGCTTGAGTTTATGGGTACGGTACTGCCGGGTGGATGGGATGAAGTCCGCGCGCGCAATAACGCGCTTGTGGTCGAAGCGCGGAACCTGCTCATCGACACGTTGAACATCACGCCCCCTTGCCCGGATGCCATGCTGGGAAGTCTGGCGGCACTTCACTTGCCAGAGATTAAAGCCCTGAAGCCATCGGTGGCGACCTCGGCGTTGGGTCTCGATCCGATTCAAGAAGCGCTTTTCCATGACCACAAGATCGAAGTGCCGGTGCTCGTGTGTCCGGAATCGGGGGGCCGCATCTTTCGCGTCTCCGCCCAGCTCTACAACACGATCGACGACTACGCGCGACTCGCAAAAGCGCTGCAGCAGTACATCGACGCCTAGGAGTCTGCGCGGCAGAAAACGCACGCGCCCAAACGGGGATCCAATGTCGCTGGTTGCGTTGCGAAAGCTAGCTGTAGCGAGAAGTCTGCTGCGGAGCCCCCTGACGCTGTGCTGCTATTCGCCCGCGGACCTCGTGCGAAGCCAAAGCAGCAACGCGAGAAAACCAAGGCCAGCAAAGTAGACGTACGACTGCAAGAGGTTGAAGCCAGTCTCCGAGAGACGATTCAAGACGCGGAAGTTCGTCCCGATCAAAACGAAGCACGTCGCCAGTGCAAAGAGGCAACGCTTCCGTGCACCTTCTTCAAGTGAGAGCACGCAAGGCAAGGCAACCGCGAATAGCGGAAGCATGACGCCATAGTGGTGCGTCCAAACAGTGGGCGATGCGAGCGTTGCGCATACGATAATGATCGCGAGTTCGATGGGTCCCGTACTTCGGCCGATGCTTCGCGGTGCAAACAGGCCGGCAAACATCAGTGCAACGGTACTCACAACCGTCCCCCCATGGACCCACGGGTTGTAGGCCATGAGGACGTTGCGTTCCCATTCGATCGAGTTGCCGTTGCCCGTCAACCGGTGAAGCAAACCGTTCATCGATTGGTTGGGGTGGAAGATCTCGCCTTGTTGGGAAATGTACGAGAGGACGCTCAAGTAGTTTGTGTGGTTTTCCCAGCCAAATGCGGCGAGTGAGACGATCGCGAAGCCCGACATTGGAATCGCGAAGCCTTTGATGAAGTCCCACTGTCGACGGAACGCACCCCAGACAACGACAAGTGCCAAGGTGGGCTTGATGACGCAGATGAGTGAGATGAATACACCCGCAGTGGTGCGTCTGTTTTCGAGCCAGGACCAAACAACCAATGCGATCAACAAATCGATCCAGACCTGTATCTGTCCGAGGTAGTACCCGCGAACGACGGGATAGAAAGTCAGCGTGATCGCAAAGGCGAGGGTGGCGAACAAGAGTTCGTCGCTTCGGCTCTCCCCTGCCGCGATGCCGAAGCGACGCCTGGCAAGAAAAAAAATACGTCCAAGGACCGCTGCCACTCCCCATACGCACAGCCAAGAAATGCCGTTCAGCGTTTCGTTCGAAATGCCACTTTCACCAAGCATGCCGCGGAGTGTCGTGAGTACAAGCAAGCTCGACGGCGGATATTGAAAGCGCACGTTGTTTTCAAAATACAACGCCGTGTAGACCGGTTTTGTGCGGGGCGCGTCAGTGAAGAAGAGCGCGGTCCGCATCGCCTTCCACGAATCGCTATGCGCACCATGCTTGAAGAAGCTGTCGGTGTAGCTGAGCGTGGTCGTGATCTGCGGCTGAAGTGGAAGCCGCGGCAATACGAAGTTGATCACGAGTCCGTTTGCGAACACAAAGAGCAGAAGCCCAATCGCAAGTCTGGAAGGGCCGCGTCGCGGTGTGGTGGGCTCGGACGACGTTGACATGCACTCCTCAAGACGGCTCATGAAGGCGCGAAGCTGCGCGTTCCAAGCCTACCGTGCGATTGTATTGCGATCGCGCCGTTCGAGAAACGAAAAGTATCCCGACTGGCCATTCACTTTGTCGACCAGGCGAACCGACCCCACCTTGTACTCGCGGGCGACGAGCGCGTCGACTTCGGGCACGAGTTGAGGGATGCCTGGGAGCGGACTCTCGCGCAGCTTGCGGCTGAATATGTAGAACGTGGGCTTCTTGTCGAACACGTATGGGTAGTCGGCTTTCTCGTGCCCAGGTAGGCCCGTTCCTAGGGTGTCACCTTGGGCCCGCCCGTGATGGGCGATGTGGCTGTCTGTGATCCCGTGTACGTCTTGTACAGAGAGCTCCGAGTAGTACGCGACGGCTCCGATTGCCCCGGTTGCAAGGCTCTCGTCCGGTCTTCCATAGTGGGCGAAGAACTCTCCGATCACCCGATGGCGATTTACGTACCAGCGTTCGAGTTCGACCCCGCGATAGTTCCCGTGCATCAACTCTGGCTTCGCGACCCAAGCGCTCTCGATTGGGGTCGAGTGAAAGCCAGTGCCGAGCAGTCCCAAGAACAGCGCGGCTTTTACGAGTGTCCCGCTCGAAGCCGCTGTGGCTCTGGACGCGCGTTCGAGCGCAACGCCGGTGAGCAAGTAAATGAACGGAAGCACAGGAACAAAGAAGCGATACATCGCCATATAGTCGCCCCCGACTGCACAGATATATCCGGTGTAGACCATGACGATTGCGGCGCAAAGAAGAGCTGATCCTCGCGGTGCATTCGACGCCTGCGCGCGGCCCCGAGCCCATACACCCAGGCCGATCGCGAATGTCCACGGGAAGACAAAGTGAAGGGCGAAGAGTCCCGCGTACTGTGTGCCGCGAATTGCTTGGGCGACGCCACCGCCGGTTTTTGCATAGAAGGTGTTGGGGAGCGGATAGCCAAAGTAAGACCAGCGCCATGCGATATAGATCGCGACCAGAACAGCGTACGCGGCGAGAGGGGCGAGGCTTCTGGTGATTGCGGTGCCTGAACCTTGTTTTGACGCGTCGGAATGGTTGGCGCTCGAAAGCAGCATCGCACCGCCGACGATCCCGGCGATCATCACGCCCTCTGGGCGGGTGAGGGACGCGAGCAACAAACAACCACTGCTGAGCCATACGTCCCGCGCACCGAAGGTTGTGAGAAAGCGCGCGCAAAAATAAGTCGCTCCGACGATCCAGCAGGTGAAAAAGTTGGTCTCCATCCCCGACGTCGCCCACGTGGCAAAGGGACCAGAGCACGCGAGGGCGAGGCACGGGACGACGGCGAAGCGCGAAGTCCATCCGAGCAAGCGACCAAAGTCATAGACGAACGCCATCACGGCAAGGCTCGCGACAACGCCTAGCCATTGGCTCGCTGCAGGGAGGTCGGCACCAATGGCCAGAACGCCGGCCGAGATCAAGAGCCAGAGAAAGTTCGTATACCCCTCAACCGGCGCTTCGCCCACGTTCCACACAAACCCATGTCCAGCGACAACGTTTTGCGCGTAACGAAACGTGATGAATGCGTCTTCGGTGACGCACGCGAGATACACGCTGTGCGCGATGAACAGGAGTGCGGTGAACCCGCAGAGTGCCGCGGCACGCGGATCGAGTCTAAGGCGCTCCGCAAATGAAGACATCGGACTCGAAGCCTATCACAGCAACAAGGTTCGCTTAGTGATGGGCACGTGGGCGGCTTGCGAAACGCGTTCGCGCTCAAACAGAGGGTCGCTTCTGACCAATAGACGCGATCGAACCCAAGACGTGTGTGGCGCATCCCTGCAACTGGGAGCGGACGCGATGAAATCGCGGATACCAAAGGTTCGTGCGGAGTGACACGATCCGCCGTTCGTTTCGCCCACTCCGGATGGACGTGGCACTGCTCGCGGCGGGGGCTTTCGCTTGTTTGCTAGTCCCGGTGCTCCCGGGTGAAGTCGAGCAACGGGCGCACGACCGAAGTGCCGCCGGCCGGGCAAGTGCCGCTGCGGTCCCCATCCCCGAAGGACTCGGATCGCGCTTCGTTTCTCTCGTGGTCTGCCACTCGAGCCGGTATTCCCTGCCCGCGTCCGTGACCGCGCGCTTCACGGTGTCTTCGCCGGTCAATTACAGACCGCTGGACCGGGTTTCCGATTCTATGCCGGGCGGCGAAGCGAGCGATGGGCTGGCTCGCCTAGGCGAAATTTGTGGTTTTTGGCTTCCCGTCGTTGCGTTTCGCTCGCAGGCCTCGACTCACTCGAACTTGCCTCCTAGCCTCGCGTTTCTTTACAGGAACGCCGCGTATCGTTATTGTCCAGCGGATCCGTTTGCCCGACCTCGGGAAACCCCGAGATTCCCCATGTCGAATCGATGAAAATCCCCGAGGGGATTACGCGATTTCGCAAGATCCGGGCGGGCATTTCGCGATAATCCGGGCCTCGGCCCTCTGGGCCGTGGCATTCCTCGCACATCGGGGACGCGCCCGCGTTCCCGTTTGAAAGGTTTCGACCCAGTGAACAAACGCACGACTGAGCACGAAGTCATCGCCGAACTGCGCGATGGAATGACGATCGGCATTGGGGGCTGGGGTTCCCGGCGCAAACCGATGTCACTCGTCCGCGAGATTATTCGCTCCGACCTCAAAGACCTCACCATCGTTTCTTACGGCGGTCCCGACGTAGGGCTGCTCTGCGCGACAGGCAAAGTAAAGAAGGTTGTCTACGGCTTCGTTTCCTTGGACTCGATCCCGCTCGAGCCCCACTTCCGAAAGGCGCGTCAGACCGCGTCGATCGAAGCGGTCGAACTCGACGAAGGCATGCTGCAGTGGGGGCTCATTGCAGCCGTTCACCGCGTTCCCTTCTTGCCGACCCGCGCAGGTCTTGGGTCGGACATCGAGAAGAACAACCCCGACTTCAAGACCGTGACGTCGCCCTACGCCGACGGCGGCACCTTCATCGCGATGCCTGCGATCGAACTCGACGTCGCACTGATCCACATGAACCGCGGCGACGAACGCGGCAACGGGCAGTTCCTCGGCCCCGACCCGTTCTTCGACGACCTCTATTGCTTGGCCGCCAAGCGTCGCTTCATGTCGGTAGAAAAAATCATCCCGACCGAAGACCTCATCAAAGAAGGCAGTGTTCACACTCTGCGTATCAACCGCACCATGATCGACGGTGTGATCGAAGCGCCGAACGGTGCCCACTTCACCGAATGCCCGCCCGACTACAACCGCGACGAAGCATTCCAGAAGGAATACGCCGCGACGGCCAAGGACCCTGATGCCTGGGAGGCCTTTAAAGAGCGCTACCTCAACGTGGGCTCAGAAAAGGAATACCAGGAGGCGGTAAAGAACCGATGAGCGATTTTACTCGAGCTGAACAATGTGCTGTCGCGATCGCCGAATGCTTTCGCGGTGACGGCGAAATTCTAGTTAGCCCCATCGGGAACATCCCGCAGCTTGGCGCGCGCTTGGCGAAGCTGACCTTCGAGCCCGACCTGTTGCTGACCGACGGCGTGGCTTCGATCGTCGACACCTGCCAGCCGATCGGAGGTGCACCGGGTGGCCCCGAGCCGGTCGTCGAAAGTTGGATGCCATACCGCACCATCTTCGAAAACCTGTCCTCTGGCAGACGTCACGTGATGATGGGCGCGACCCAGATTGATCGCTTCGGCAACCAAAACATCGCGTGCATTGGCGACTTCAAGAAACCCAAGGCACAGCTCTTGGGGATGCGCGGCGCACCGGGAAATACGATCAACCACACGACGAGCTACTGGGTGCCGAACCACAGCCCCAAGGTCTTCGTGGAGCAAGTCGACGTGGTGTCGGGTGTTGGTTACGACCGCGCGGCCAAGCTCGGAGCTGAGGCGACGAAGTACCACGAAATTCGCCGCGTTATTTCGAACCTATGCGTCCTAGACTTCGGCGGCCCCGACCACGCCATGCGCCTTGTTTCTACCCACTCGGGCGTAAGCGTCGATGACGTGATTGCTGCAACGGGCTTCGAACTTGTGGTGGAAGACGTGGCTGAAACCCGCGCCCCCACGGCGGACGAAGTCGCCATTATGCGCGAAAAACTCGACCCGAACGGTGTCGGGTCCAAAGAAGTTCAAGGCTAAACCGCACGCAACTCTAGGAGTCCCCCCTTTGTCCTCCGCTCTACACACCAAGATCTGCGATCTGTTGGGGATCCGCTATCCCATTATCCAGACGGGGATGGGTTGGGTTGCAACTCCCGAACTCGCCGCTGCTGCAAGCAACGCGGGCGCAATTGGTTTCCTTGCCGCTGCCACCATCCCGCCGCCCGAAGTCGAAGCTGAGATCCTTCGCGTCAAAGAGCTCACCGACAAACCTTTTGGCGTGAATTTCTTGATGGACGCACCCGGCGCAGACGTGATCAGCGAAGCGATCATTCGCCAGGGTGTGAAGGCCGCGGGTTATAACCGCGCACCAAGCGCCGACTTGATTAACAAGTTGAAGGACGCAGGTGTTGTTTGTGTGCCGACCACGGGTGCTGTGAAGCACGTGCAGAAGGCTGAACAACTCGGTGCCGACATCATAATCGTGCAGGGTGGAGAAGGCGGCGGTCATACAGGACCTGTTCCCACTTCGATCTTGTTGCCCGCCTCGGCTGCGGCGGTTGACGTTCCGGTTGTTGGCGCGGGTGGTTTCAAAGACGGCAGAGGTTTGGTTGCCGCGCTCGCATACGGGGCCGCTGGCATCGCGATGGGAACACGCTTTGTTTTGACAAAAGAAAGTCCCGTTCCAAAGGCAAGCACCGACCGATTCCTGGCGGCCAATGTTGCAGACGTTGTTGTCACATCACAAATCGACGGGATGCCCCAGCGTGTCGTGATGAACGAACTCGTGAAGCGCCTCGAAAGTTCATCGGCACCGGAACGCTTGCTTTTGGCCATCAGAAACGGTCTCGAATTTCGCAAAACAAGCGGAGCATCGATCGCAGACCTCGCGAGCTCCGCGCTCAAGATGCGCAGCAACCAACGCCTCACCAACGCTCAAACCATGATGGCCGCCAACGCACCGATGCTCGCGAAGAAGGGCATGGAGGAAGGAGACCCGGTTAACGGTTACTTGCCCGGCGGCAGTATTGCGGGCGTGATCGACGACATCCCGAGCTGCGAAGAGCTCGTACAACAAATCATGAGCGAAGCAGAAGCAACCATCAAAGCGCTCAGCAACTAGATCGAGGCAGAAGCAAAATGGCAATCGACATCGAAATCAGCGACGGCATTGGCGAGGTCGTGATTAACAACCCGCCCGTGAACGCGCTCGGAAGCAAAGCGTGGTTTGAGTTCGCGGACGGCGTGAAGAAGCTTGGCGAGAACCCGGATGTCAACTGCGTGGTCATTCGCGCCGAAGGCAAGGGGTTTCAAGCGGGAGTCGACATCAAAGAACTTGCGGAAGACGGCAACAAGATTTTGCAGGTGAACCGTGGCTGCTATGAGACGTTTGGGAACATCTATGATTGCCCGATCCCGGTGATCTCGGCTGTGCATGGTTATTGTCTGGGTGGTGGCATTGGCATCTCGGGTGCCTCCGACATCGTGATCGCGTCGGAGTGCGCAACGTTTTCGCTTCCCGAAATCGACCGAGGAGCACTCGGCGCTGCAACGCACTTGATGCGCTTGTTTGGGATGCAAAAAACGCGACGCATGCTCTACACCGGCGAAGCCATCGACGCACAAGAAGCGTTGCGCCTCGGTGGGATCGAGAGTGTCGTCCCGAAGGCGAAGTTGCGCGACGAAGCCATGAACCTTGCGCGCATCATTGCGGACAAATCGCCCAAGGCACTGCGGCTCGCCAAGTGGTCCCTCAACGGGATCGAGCTGCTCGACCCCAAGCAAAGTTACAAGTTCGAGCAGGGGTTCACCCTCGAACTCTACATGTCCCCCGACTCCCAAGAAGCGCGCGACGCCTTCGTGGAAAAGCGCGACGCCACTTTTAACGACAAAAGCTAAGTCAACGACAACAACCTGGTCGAGCCGAAGCGAGCAAATAGAAGATGGATCTGAACTTTACGACTGAACACGATGCCTTTCGCGACGAAGCGCGCAAATGGCTGGAAAGCAACGTCCCCTCGGAGCCGTTGAAGTCTTTCGATTCGAAAGAAGGCTTCGAAGAGCACCGCGAGTGGGAGCTAAAACTGAAAGCGGGTGGCTGGGCCATGGTGCCCTGGCCGGTCGAATACGGCGGTCGCGGCGCAGACTTGCTCGAATGGTTGATCTTCGAAGAAGAGTACTACCGCGCCGGCGCGCCGGGTCGCGTGAACCAGAACGGCATCTTCCTCCTCGGCCCGACCATCATGGAATTCGGCACCGACGAACAACGCGCGCGCTTCTTGCCCAAGATGGCGTCGAGCGAAGAAGTTTGGGCGCAGGGTTGGTCCGAGCCGAACGCGGGTTCCGACATGGCGAACATCCAAGCCACTGCGATCCTCGACGGCGACGAGTATGTGATCAACGGACAGAAGACCTGGGCATCGCGCGGCGCGTATGCACATTGGCTCTTCGGCATGTTTCGCACCGACCCCGACTCGAAGCGACACAACGGCTTGACCTTCATCTTGTGTCCTCTCGATGCGCCGGGCGTCACCGTGCGACCGATTGAAAAGCTCAGTGGCAAGGCGGCGTTCGCCGAAGTCTTCTTCGACAATGCGAGGGTCAAAGCAGAGAACCGACTCGGTCCGGTCAATGAAGGCTGGAGCGTCGCGATGGCGACCGCGGGTTTCGAGCGCGGCTTGATGCTTCGCAGCCCAGCGCGTTTTCAAAACACAGCGCAAAAGTTGGTCCGACTGTTTCGCGAAACCGAAGCCAGTGGCGAGTTCATCGACCCGTCGGTGCGCGACGCGGTGGCACGCTGTTGGATGGACGCCGAGGCCTACACGCTCAACACCTATCAAACCGTCTCGCGGCTTTTGACCGGCGGCAAGATCGGTGCTGAGGCGAGTTTGAATAAAATTTTCTGGTCCGAACTGGACATCAAGATGCACGAACTCGCACTTGAGTTGCTCGGCGCCCGCGGTGAACTGCTGCCGGGTGCACCAGGCGCAAAGGGTGTGTCGGACTGGCTCGACGGTTACATCTTCGCGCTCGCGGGCCCTATCTATGCGGGCACAAACGAAGTGCAACGCAACATCATCGCCGAACGCATCCTTGGCCTTCCAAGGAAGTAGGAAAGAATCATGGAATTCGTATTCACAGAAGATCAACTCTTGTTGCAGCAAACCGTGCGCGACTTCTTGGACGGCGAGTGCGCGGTAGAACACGTGCGCGCCATGTGGGACACCGAGACGGGTCGTAGCCCTGAGTTTTGGGGCAAGCTCGCCGAGATCGGAATCCTGGGACTCTTGGTGCCAGAAGAACACGACGGCCTCGGGATGAACGAAGTCGACATGGTGCTGGTGCTCGAAGAGACGGGCCGCGCTGGAACCGCAGAGCCGGTGATCCACACCGCGTTCGTCGGGGTGCCGCTGCTTGCGGAAAGTGGCGCCGATGCCATCGCAAAAGAATGGCTCCCCAAGGTTGCAGCCGGCGAGGCGATCCTTGCGGTGGGGCATGAGCAGAGTCCTTTCGTGAGTGACGCCCACATCGCTGACCTCTTGCTGCTTTCTTCGGGTGATGCGGTACATGCCGTGCCGGCCGCGGATGTTCAAGTGACGCCTCAAGCCGCGAACGATCCCGCCAAGAAGATCGCAAGCGTTGAATGGACCCCGAATGCGAGGACCTTGCTCGCCGATGGCGATGCGGGTCGCACATTGCAGGCCGCTGCGTTTGATCGCGGTGTTCTCGGAGCCGCCGCACAACTTCTCGGCGTGGGTCAGCAGTTGATCGAGATGGCGGTCCTCTACGCAACCCAGCGAAAGCAATTTGGCGTTCCGATCGGTTCCTTCCAGGCTGTGAAGCATATGCTCGCCAATGAGAAGGTGAAGGTCGAATACGCGCGCTCGTTGGTGTATCGCGCAGCAGACTCCGTTGCTTGCAACCGCCCAAGTCGCGCGGTTGACGTATCGATGGCGAAGATCGCAACCAGCGAAGCCGCAGTCGCAACAGCGAAGACTGCGCTGCAGGTCCATGGCGCGCTTGGATACACGTGGGAGCAGGACCTCCACGTTTGGATGCGCCGCGCTTGGTCGCTCGACGCTTCCTGGGGATCGCTCCCTTACCACCGTGCACGTCTTGCGGATGCAGTGATCGACGCAAACGCACCCGCGATCAGCTTTGGATACAGCGCACCTGCGGCATGAGCCGCGTGTTGCTGGTGGACGAATAAAAACAGCACGACGTAACGAAGAGAACGACGAGGAAAAGAAATGTCCGAGACGCAAGTTCCCGCGATTGAAGGTTGGTTCACTGACGGCCCCGAGCCGCAGTTGCTGGGCAGCAAATGCACCCAGTGCAGCACGTACTTCTTCCCCAAAGAATCGACCTACTGCCGCAACCCCGGTTGCCAGTCATCCGAATTCGAAGAAGTGCCCCTAAGCCGTGTTGGCACGATCTGGTCCTACGCCGAACACCATTACAAGCCGCCGGCACCGTACATCGCCGACGATCCCTTTGTGCCCTACACGATTGCCGCGGTTGAACTCGCGGAAGAAAAGCTCGTGGTCCTCGGGCAAATGGCCGCTGGCGTAAAGCACGCGGACCTCAAGGCTGGCATGCAAGTCGAGTTGGTTGTCGAGCGGATCTACGACGTCGACGACGTCGAACACACGATCTGGAAGTGGAAGCCCCTCGCGGCCTAAGCGGCAAAACCCAATCAAGCGCACTCGAAACGAATTGACGATGCGGCAAAGCCGCAACGAAACGCAAGGAGACAGACGATGAGCAAAGACGTAGCCGTACTGGGTGTTGGCATGCATCCCTGGGGCAAGTGGGGAAAAAATTTCGTCGAATACGGAATCACCGCATGCAACGCTGCACTCAAAGACGCGGGGATCGAGTGGCAGGACGTTGACTTCGTTTCCGGCGCCGAGACCGTCCGCAATGGTTACCCGGGTTACGTCGCTGGCGCGACCTTCGCCCAAGCCATGGGTTGGTCGGGTGCTCACGTCGCAACTTCGTATGCCGCATGTGCTTCGGGTGCTACCGGGATCAACGCCGCTCGCGCCCGCATCCTTGCCGGCATGAGTGACGTCGCCTTGGTGATCGGTGCTGACACGACTCCGAAGGGTTTCCTTGCTCCGAATGCAGGTGAGCGCTGGGACGATCCGGATTGGCTTCGCTTTCGCTTGATGGGCTGCACGAACCCCACGTACTTCGCTCTCTACGCGCGACGTCGCATGGACATCTATGGCGCAACCGAAGAAGACTTCGCCCAGGTGAAGGTGAAGAATTCGCGCCACGGCTTCACGAACCCGAACGCGCGCTACAAAAAGAAGTTCACCATGGAAGAAGTGTTGGCTTCGAACATGGTCGCCGACCCACTGCGATTATTCGAAATCTGCGCAACGAGTGATGGCGCCGCATGCGTTGTCCTCACCAGCATGGACTACGCGCGCAAGCACTCACTCAAGCCCGTTCGAGTTTCGGGTGTGTCGACGGTGACGCCCAAGTTTCCGAGCACAGTAATCGAGATGCCCAACATCTCGACAGACTCGGCATACAGCGTCCCGGTACCCGACACGGAGTTCCGCGATTCGATCGCAGCCGCGGCCTACGAAGAAGCAGGCGTCGGTCCCGAGGACATGTCGCTCGCCGAGGTGTACGACCTCTCTTCGGCACTCGAACTCGATTGGTACGAAAACATCGGCCTGTGCAAGCCGGGCGAAGCCGAAAAACTATTGCGCGACGGCGACACGACCTTGGGGGGGCGCATTCCCGTCAACCCGAGTGGGGGGCTCGCGTGCTTCGGCGAAGCTGTCCCCGCGCAGGCAATCGCACAGGTTTGTGAATTGACCTGGCAGCTTCGCGGCGAAGCCGGAGACCGACAGGTCCAAGGGGCGAAGGCGGGCATCACCGCGAACCAAGGTCTCTTCGGCCATGGCTCCTCGGTGCTCTGCACCATCTAATCATTGAGGCGCAAGCACGCCTCACACGCATCGCTGTTCGTATTCGCAGCAACGAAACAAAGGAATCATCACCATGGCAGAGGCATACATCGTCGACGCAATCCGCACCCCGGTTGGCAAAAAGAAGGGAAGCCTCGCGGCTGAACACCCCGCCGACCTCGGCGCTCATTCGCTCAAACATTTGATGAGCCGGACCGACATCGACCCCGCCGCCGTCGAAGACGTGGTCTTTGGCTGCGTGGACACGATCGGCCCGCAAGCTGGCGACATTGCGCGCACGTGCTGGTTGGCCGCAGGTCTGCCAGAAGAAGTTCCCGGCACCACCATCGACCGTCAGTGCGGCTCGTCCCAGCAGGCAGTTCACTTTGCTGCGCAGGGTGTGATGAGTGGCACCCAGGACATCGTGGTTGCCGGCGGCGTGCAGGCCATGAACCTGATCCCGATTTCTTCGGCGATGACGTGCGCCGAAGGTCTTGGCTTCACCGATCCCTTCTCGACAAGTAAGGGTTGGGTGGAGCGGTACGGCAGCGTCGAAGTCTCCCAGTTTAATTCCGCAGAAATGATCGCGGAAAAGTGGGAGATCACCCGCGAAGACATGGAAGCGTTTGCACTCGAAAGTAATCGCCGGGCTCTCGCCGCAACCGCCGAAGGGCGTTTCAAGCGCGAGATCGTTCCGTATGGAGACATGGATACCGACGAGCCGCCGCGCGAGTCGTCCCTTGAAAAAATGGCTTCGCTGCGGACGTTGGTCGAAGGCGGTCGTTTGACTGCGGCTGTTTCGAGTCAAATCGCGGATGCGTCGGCCGCCATGCTGATCGTTTCCGAAAAGGCTCTCAAAGAGCACAATCTCACGCCCCGTGCCCGTATTCATCACATGAGTGTTCGCGGTGCAGATCCGGTATGGATGCTCACCGCACCCATCCCGGCCACCGAGTACGCGATGAAGAAGAGCGGCATGAGCTTGTCGGACATTGACCTCGTCGAGATCAACGAAGCGTTTGCTTCGGTCGTACTCGCATGGCAGAAGGAAACAGGTGCGGACCTCGCCAAGGTCAACGTCAACGGCGGCGCGATCGCACTCGGTCACCCACTGGGTGCAACCGGTGTGCGTCTGATGACCACCATGCTGCACGAACTCGAGCGCACTGAAGGCCGCTACGGCCTGCAGACAATGTGCGAAGGCGGCGGCCAGGCGAACGTCACCATCATCGAACGACTCTAGTAATCAATAGAAAGACAAGCCGCTTACGAACGGAGAAGGAAACGAGATGAGTAAGATCTGTCAGGACCGAGTTGTCATCGTGACGGGCGCAGGTCGCGGCATTGGCCGCGCGCACGCCCTCGAATTTGCGCGCCAAGGCGCGAAGGTCGTTGTGAACGACCTCGGCGCAGAGGCCGACGGCGTGGGAAGTTCCGCCGGGCCGGCCAACGAAGTCGCTGATGAAATTCGCGCAATGGGGGGCGAAGCCATTGTGAATGGTGCCGATGTTGCAGACTTCGAAGCCTCTCGCGAACTCGTAAAGAGCGCAGTCGACACCTTTGGCCGCCTCGACGTGGTGGTAAACAATGCAGGCTTCTTGCGCGATCGCATGTTCCTCAAGATCTCCGAAGACGAATGGGATGCCGTCATCAACGTGCACCTCAAAGGGCACTTCTGCACCAGCCGTCATGCCGCCGAGTACTGGCGCAACGAAAGCAAGGCTGGCAACCCGGTGGACGGTCGCATCATCAACACGAGTTCGGGCGCCGGACTCCAAGGCAGCGTCGGGCAGGGAACGTATTCGGCCGCGAAGGGTGGCATTGCGACGCTGACCCTCGTGCAGGCCGCAGAGCTTGGCCGCTACGGCGTTACCGCCAACGCGATTGCACCCGCGGCACGTACGCGCATGACCGAAGCGATCTTCACCGACATGAAGGCGCCCGAAGCCGGCGAGTTCGACGAGAACGCGCCCGAAAACATTTCACCCTTGGTTGTTTGGCTGGGGAGTTCCGAATCGCGTGACGTGACGGGGCGAGTCTTCGAAGTGAAGGGTGGCATCATCGGCACGTCCGACGGCTACCGCGACGGCCCGATCGTCGACAAAGGCAGTCGTTGGGAGCCCGACGAAGTTGGCGCTGCCGTCTCCGAAGTCATCGCCAAGTCTCCCGTCCCGCAAAAGGTGTTCGGTACCTGATGGACTTCCGTTTCAACGAAGAACAAGAAGAGTTGCGCGCAATGGCGCAAAGTTTTCTCGAAGAAAACTCTGGCAGCGAACAGGTCCGCAAGGCGATGGAGAGCGAGCTCGGCTACGACGCCGACACGTGGAACCAGGTCGGTGCCGAACTCGGCTGGACTTCGGTCCATATCCCCGAAGAATACGGCGGCCTTGGACTCGGCTACGTCGAACTCGTTGCGCTGATGGAAATGATGGGCGGCTCGCTTTTGTGTGCGCCGTTCTTTTCCAGCGTATGCCTGGGCGCCAACGCATTGCTGGTTGCGGGTAGCGAAGAGCAGAAGCAAGAATACTTGCCCGGCATTGCCGAAGGCACGACCCGGGCCACGTTTGCGTACTGTGGCGAGTCCGGGAATTGGGACCCATCCACTGTGGAAGTCACCGCGGCTGTTTCAGGCGACGGCTACATGTTGTCCGGCGTGAGTTCCTTTGTCGTCGACGGCCACAGTGCCGATCTCGTGATCGTTGCCGCCCGGGCAGAGGGTTCAACAGGCAGCGAGGGGCTGAGTCTCTTTGTTGTTTCCGGTGACGCCGCTGGCCTTCAAAGAAAAGCGCTTCCCA
The DNA here is from genome assembly GCA_041891195.1 of Myxococcota bacterium. GTDB lineage: Bacteria > Myxococcota_A > UBA9160 > UBA9160 > UBA4427 > DUBZ01. Next base: position 33,429 of record JASDVE010000013.1, read on the forward strand.
CCGTCGACCAGACTCGAAGGCTTGCCGAGCTCAACTTTGAAAATGTGACCGTACCTGCGACTGCCCGGCTCGGCGAAGAAGGCGCAGCATCGCTTGCGATCGCGCGAACCCTCGACCTTGCCGCAATCGCACTTGCTGCAGAACAAGTTGGCGGCGCTCAGCGTTGCCTCGACATGTCGGTCGCCTACGCGAACGAACGCGTACAGTTCGGTCGCCCGATCGGTTCGTTTCAAGCCATTAAGCACAAGTGCGCTGATCTTATGGTGAAGATCGAGTCTGCACGCTCCGCTGCGTATTACGCGGCGTGCACGGTAGCGGAAGGCAACGCCGCCGAGATCAACACGGTGGCACCACTCGCCAAGGCGTACTGCTCCGACGCGTACTTTCAATGCGCGGCAGACTGCATTCAGATTCACGGTGGGGTTGGCTTTACCTGGGAATACGACGTGCACCTTTATTTCAAGCGCGCAAAGTCGACTGAGTCCCTGCTCGGCGATGCTTCTTATCACCGCGAACTGTTGGCTCAGCGTATCGACCTCTAGGTCACCTCCGCGATTGACTGAAGCGCTCACGTGGCAAAGACACGCAGCGGCAAGGAGAACAACCGGAATGAACAATCCCCTCGACTACGCAGGCAAGGTTGTAATTGTGACCGGCGGCGGGCGCGGCGTGGGTCTTGGTATCACGCACCGGTTTCTAGAGTTCGGTGCGGACGTTGTCATTTGCGGACGCAACAAACCCGAAGCACTCCCTGAAGCCGGTGGCCGCAAGGCAGCGTTTATTGCTGCGGACGTGCGAGATGTCGAACAGATCGAAGCCGTCGTGGCCTTTACAAAGGAACGCTATGGCAGCGTGGACGTGCTGGTCAACAACGCGGGCGGTGCACCCGAAGCCGATGCCGCAACCGTGTCCCCGCGTTTTTCAGAGTCCATCATTCGCCTGAACTTGATTGCGCCGCTCAACTTTGCTCAAAAGGCGAATGCGGTTATGCAAGAACAAGAAACTGGTGGCGTCATCATCAACATCGCAAGCGTAAGTGCCACGCGCCCATCACCTGGAACAGCGGCGTACGGCGCGGCGAAAGCGGGGTTGTTGAGCCTGACCGAGAGTGTCGCAGTCGAGTGGGCGCCCAAGGTCCGTGTGACGGCGATCATTGCCGGGATGATTCGAACCGAGCAAGCGCATCTTCACTACGGCGACGAAGAAGGCATTGCCGCTGTAGGTCAGACGGTACCCCTCGAGCGCATGGGCGAACCCCGGGACATCGGTGATACCTGCTTGTACCTCGCGTCTCCACTTGCAAGTTACGTGAGCGGCTCGAGTGTGTGGGTGCATGGTGGGGGTGAGAAGCCAGCGTTTCTTGCCGCTGCCAAGAACACGACGAAAGACTAGATCTACGAACAATTGGCCAGGCTCCGTGCGGCAACGTGCGAGACCCGCAAGAGGAATATCCAGTATGGCGACCATCTTTAATCACCCGAGCGAACTCAAAGAATCTGTCGGCAAGCAACTTGGCGTGAGCGAGTGGCTCGAAATCGACCAAGCCCGCATCGACACCTTCGCCGACGCGACCGGCGACCATCAGTGGATCCACGTCGACCCCGAGCGCGCGAAAGACGGCGCGTTTGGCTCAACGATCGCTCACGGCTACCTCACGCTTTCTCTTGTGAACAAGTTCCTGCCCGAAATCATCGACGTTCGCGGGATTTCGATGGGAGTCAATTACGGCAGCGACCGCCTGAGGTTTCCGGCTCCGGTCCCGGTCGGCGCGCGGATTCGGGGCAGCGCTGAATTGATCAAAGTAGAAGACGTCAAGGGCAATGCGGTTCAGTCGACGGTGCGGGTCACGGTCGAAATCGAGGGTAGCGACCGTCCGGCATGTATCATCGACACCATCAGTCGCTACGTTCCTGCGTAGCGAAGGGTCGCGGTAAGCTCACCGCGACAAACACAAAGCCGGGGACTCCAGACGATGAAGCTAAGCCGCAAGGAGTTTCTGATCGGCGCGGGGGCCTTGTCCGCCGGCTTCCCCCTCGGTGCGATCGCGCACGACCGCGCGAACCCGGGCACGCGTTCGTTTGCCCAATGTGGCGAAGACCTGATCGTCGACTTTCTCCTTGGCTACATCGGGGTAGAGGACATGACGTATCTCGACATCGGTGCCTTCGACCCGATTAAGATCAACAACACCTATCTCTTCTACGAGAAGGGCTTCAAGGGTGTTCTCGTAGAGCCCAACCCGGTGATGTGCGACAAGCTGCGCAAGGTGCGTCCGCGCGACACCACTCTCACCGCGGGGATCGGAATCACGGACGAACGCGAAGCCGACTTCTACCAGATGAGCGACCCGTCGTGGAACACGTTTTCCAAAGAAGAAGCAGAGCACGTCGTCAAAACCACGAACGGCGCGATCTTTGTCGAGAAGCAACTCAAGATGCCGCTCCTCGACATCAACAGAGTCATGGGAGAACACTTTGGCGGTGCACCGACATTCGTGTCGATCGACGCCGAAGGACTTCACTTCTACCTTGTGAAGGCGATCGACTACTCAAAATATCGCCCACTGGTGATCTGTGTTGAAACACTCGTGTCCGGAACAACGAAGACCCTCCCCGAGATCGCCCAGTACATGTCGAGCCAAGGCTATGTCGAGCGTGGCGGATCGTTCGTGAACGATATTTTTGTTGACGTGAAGGTTCTCGCTTAGGCGGTTCGCGAAGCTGAGGCTCATGTTTTGGTTGCGAACCGTTCGGAACAGAGCCGCGCTGAACGCTCACTCATTGTGTTTTTTCGCGATCACAACGCAATGGGCTGCGAGTGATTTACATCTGCCGAACAAAGGCACGACGAGGGTCCCGGTGGATTCAACACTTGGTTAGAATCGAGGCATCGCGATTGCTGCGTATTTTAGTCCCGCGTATGGGTCTGCTGCGAGGTTTCAGAAACCACAGATGCCGTCACGAATCAACCGCGCGTGGCAAGCATGGATCGGCCATCCCGAGACTTGCGAAGCGCCACTACCGTGTCCTTCTCTCAGATTGGCCGCCAAGCTGGCGCTCGACGAAGGACTCTTGTGGGTGATGTCGAAGGCCAGTCCCCAGAGTTCGAGCCCGCAAGATCGAGCGTCTGTCGACCGCGACCTCGATCGGTCATTGCGCTTCTTTGAAGACATGAGGTGGATCGATTCGCCCAGCGAATTTCACCCCAAACCTCCGCGCCTAAAGCAGCCGGACTTCACTCGTGCCGGGTGGGGGATCCAGCTCTCCACACGCAGTCACTAGATTTCGTAGCAGTCAGCTAAACGGTTCAGTTCAAAAACGCCCTCGTCCCTAAAAAGGAAAGTTCATGACTTGTTCACCCACGGCGTCATCGGTGTCGACGTTCGCCTCCTTCACAATCTTGTTGGCTGCACTTGCCTTTGCTGGCTCGGCGCAAGCCGAAGCCGCCGATCGCATTGAGTACTCGCCCTACCTTGGTGAAGACTTCCCGATGCAGCTGCTTTGGGGCGACACCCATGTTCACAGCTCCTTCAGCATGGACGCGAACGCGATGGGGAATACGCGTCTCGATCCGAGCGCGGCTTACCGGTTTGCAAAGGGTGAAGCGGTTGTCGCGAATACGGGGATGACCGCGCAACTCGACATGCCACTCGACTTTCTCGTCGTCTCCGACCACGCGGAATACATGGGTTTGCTTCCTCGACTGCGCGCAAAGGATCCCAAGCTCCTCGCTGATCCAGTGGCGCAGCGAATTTCAAATGCAATCACGGGAGACAAGGCTTCGGTGATGAACGGCCTGCAAGAACTCATCGGTTCGCTTACCACCAACGAGCCGGTGATCGACAACGTGGACTTGAAGCGAAGTATTTGGGATGAGATCACCCGTCTCGCGGACGAACACAACGACCCGGGAAATTTCACGGCGCTAATCGGCTACGAGTGGACCTCGATGCCGGGGGGCGACAACCTGCACCGTGTCGTGATCTATGCCGACGACGCCGAACGCGCGAACCAGCTGATCCCCGTCTCGGCTTTTGATGGCGCCGATCCGGAACATCTCTGGACCTTCATGGAGAAGTACAAGAAGGAAACCGGAGGCCGTATTCTCGCGATCCCCCACAACCCGAACGTCAGCAACGGCCGCATGTTCGCATTGGAAGATTCGCAGGGTCGTGCCTTCGACGCTGCCTACACGGCGCGCCGCATCTCCCACGAACCCATCGTCGAAGTCACCCAGATCAAAGGCGACAGTGAAACGCATCCGTTGCTTTCCCCCGACGAAGAGTTCGCCGACTTTGAAACCTGGGACTTCGGTAACCTCCATCCCAACGCGGTGCTGAAGCAAGACGAGATGATCAAGTACGAATACGTGCGCTCTGCTCTCAAGATGGGCCTCGAAGAAGAAGCACGCACGGGAAGCAACCCGTTCAAGTATGGGATGATCGGGAGTACTGACGCCCATACCTCGCTGGCAACTGCGAACGAAGGCAACTTTTGGGGCAAGGCGACGCTGGTCGAACCCGGTATGAAGCGCACCGTCGGTGGCATGTTTTCGTCGGGCCCTGACGACGAAGTGCAGCTGATGCCGTGGCAGTTCGTCGCCTCGGGATATGCCGCAGTGTGGGCGCATGAAAATACGCGAGAAGCGATCTTCGACGCGATGCGGCGCAAGGAGGTCTACGCGACCACGGGCTCTCGCATCGCACTTCGCTTCTTTGGCGGTTGGGAGTTTGAAGCCAGTGACGCCCAACGCGCGGACGCCGCACGCATTGGCTATCGAAAAGGTGTGCCGATGGGCGGCGACCTCACCTCGACAAACGATGGGAAGGAGCGCACACCTGGTTTCTTGCTGAGCGCAACAAAAGATCCCCACGGCGCAAACCTTGACCGCATCCAAGTCATCAAGGGGTGGCGTGACGCGAAGGGTGAACTTCACGAAAAAGTCTACGAAGCTGCCCTGTCCGACGGCCGCACCCCGAACCGAAAGGGTCGCGCAAAGGCATTGAAGTCAACCGTTGACGTCAAAGCCGCGACGTACAGCAACTCGATCGGCGCAGTCGGATTTTCAACCTACTGGCAGGACCCGGACTTCGATCCGAAGCAGCACGCGTTCTACTACGCACGGGTGATCGAAATCCCAACCCCACGCTGGCCCGCCTACGACGTCAAGCGTTTGGGCGCGGAGAGCGCGGCCAACATGTTGATGGAAATACAAGACCGCGCCTACAGTTCTCCGATCTGGTACACGCCGTAAAGTACTTCCAGCCTCGGTTTGCTCTCGCTCAAGCCGGACATCGTGTCGCGCCTACTCGGACGACCGGACCCGTGGCAACTCGACGAGGAACTTTGCCCCCCCCAGGTCACCGCTTTCGAGTCGGATCTGGCCACGCGCTTCTTCGACGAGTTTTTTCGTGATGGCAAGGCCGAGTCCGCCGGCGCGCCCAACGCGAGTGGAAAAGAACGGTTCGAACAAGCGCGATCGCATGGCTTCGGGCACACCATCTCCTTGATCTTCGACGCTAAACGACACAGAAGTTTCGTGCGCCTCGGCTCGCACGATGACCGAGCTAGATCGTGGGGAAGCTTCAAGGGCGTTGAGGACCAGGTTCAGCATCACCTGCCGCAGGGCGTCTTCTCCAATTGCAACGTCGTCGACCGCAATGTCCGTTTCGATCTGGAGTGCGACTTCTCGTTCCGCGGCGCGTTGTTCGAGCAAACGCAACAGAGCCCCAAAGACATGAGCGAGGTTTGCGGTCGCGTGTGGGGTTTCATTCGCAACGCGATTGCTTGCGGGGCGGGCATTTGCGAGCAGCGTGTCGAGCAAGCGTTCCATGCGCCCAAGCTCTTCGAGCACGACACCTCGAAACTCGACTTGGAATTCTTGGTCGTCGAGATGTTCGGGGAGTAGCTGCAAGAACGTCTTCATCGAAACCAGCGGGTTGCGGATTTCGTGAGCGACTTCAGCGAGCAGGCCTCCCAGAACTGCAAGACGATCGAGCCGGCAGACTTCGGCGTCGAGGCGGGTCAGTCGTTCGAGCGCGCCTGCCGCAGCAGTCGGTGCACGCAGTTGCTGGATTGCAGCGTCGAGGGCTGCGAGGGTTCGCGGTCGCACGCTGCCGGGCGGGTCGTCGGCGCTGCCGAGTAGCACGATCGCGACCGGTTCGTCGTTGGCAGAATGAAGCGGCATCGCGCAGCTCATGCCGAAGTTCTCGGCAAGTTGTGAAAGCGCCGACGAGCTGGCGTGGGCAGCGTCGCCTTCTACGTCGAGGATGCCAATAAAATTTGCCCCGAGGTCGACCGGATGCTTTATCGCGAACAAGGGTTCGAGCGCATCAAGGGTTGAGTCGTCCGGCGTCTGGGGAGAAGTCGCATCGCGATAGCTGGCGGCGATGACATAGGGCTCACCGTCGGGGCGTCGCGCCCACGCGCATGCTCGGCTGCTGTTCGTGGTCTCGATAAGTCGCTGGAGTGCATCAGTGAGCAAGCTGCGTAAATCTCGTGACGCTGCCGTGTTTAGCCCAGCGCCGGCGACGCTTCGTTCGGGACCGGCTTCACGGGTGACCTCGCGTGTAGCCGGAGCGCCGATCAACGTCGAATCACCGCTCGCCATCAACTACACCCTCGTTCGGTTGCGGCACAGGCCGCGATTAGAAGAAGTCTTCACGAAGCGTCTTTTTGGTGTCGCCCGCGCTCTTGCGCGTCATCGTCGACTCCGTGGGTTCGGTGCCTTCGAGGAACGGCTGAAAGTACGCATCCGCGCTGGCGTTGTCGGCAATGAGTCCATTGCTTCGATCGATCCGCACCGTGACGATGTGGTCGGGTTCTTCGAAGTCGAGAACCGGCCGGTCTTTTAAGGCGACTTCCATGTACTCAACCCAGATCGGCGCCGCGGCGCGGGACCCCGTCTCACCCCACCCGAGGATCGTAGAATCGTCGCGACCCACCCATACGCCCGTCACCAAGTCGCGCGAAAAGCCCATGAACCATGCGTCTTTTTGATCGTTCGTCGTGCCCGTCTTGCCGCCGAGGGGGCGCCCGAGTTTGCGCAAGCGCCAACCGGTGCCGCGTGGGTCGGTGACGACGGCCTGCAAGAGGTCACACATTAAGTACGCCGCGGCTTCCGAGATGATTTGATTCGTAGGGATGAACTCGGCATCCGGGTATCCGTCGTCAATGGCGAGGGCAGATTCGACCGCGTCACTTTCTTTAGAACTCGATGCTTGCTTGGACGGATCCATTGCAAATTCGAGGGGTCGCAGCACCGGTGGCGGTTGGGGGCCAAGTGGCAAGTCTTCCAACAACACTTCGCCATGGCGATCGGTTACCCGCGTGATGAAGCGCGGCGTGACCCGGCGCCCTTTGTTGGGGTAGACCGCGTACGCGGCCGTGAGTTCGACCAACCCAACATCGCTCGAACCCAGGGCGAGGGAAAGGTCACGACTCAGCGGCGATTGGATGCCGAGGCGTCGTGCGTAGTCGATTACATAGTCGACCCCCACGTCGCGAAACAAGTGGACGGTGGCATTGTTGATCGAGCGCACGAGTGCGGCGCGCATTGGCATCGGACCGTAAAAATGACGGCCGTAGTTCTGAGGGCGCCAGATGAAGCCCGAAACGGGGTCTTCGTAAACGGCGGGTCGGTCGTACAGGGTCGACACCGGCGTGTACTTACGTGAAAGTGCCGCACCATAAATGAATGGTTTGAACGCGGAGCCCGGTTGTCGCATGGCCTGGGTAGCGCGGTTGAACTGGCTTCGGTTGTAGTCGTAGCCGCCTACCATGGCGCGAACGTCCCCGGTTTCGACTTCCATCGAAAGCAGTGCGCCCTCGACCGTAGGCTCTTGGTAAATCATCAACCGTGCAAGCGCTGGAGGCGCGGGCTCGTCTTCTTCGCGTCCAAGAAGTTCATCGATCTCCGATGCCGCTTCGGCTGCCGCTGCATCGTTGTCCTCGGCTTCGAGTTCTACCGGCGCAACAAGCGGCTCACCTTCGAGGCGAATGAACTGCGCTACGTCGCCAACTTTAAAGATGCGTTCAATCTTTTTGACGGGCAGCGGCCGGCGCTTGACGTCTGCCTCGCGCGCCCAAGTAACGTCTTCAAGGGCCACTTGTCCCTCGATGCCTGGCGCGAGTGCGATGAGTGCGGTCGTGAGGTCCGGATCGACGCTCACCACAACGCCTTCAGCAAATTTTCTTACTTCAAGTTCTTGCCAGACACCCGCTTCATCGAGGCCGAGCTTGTTCGTTTTCGCGAGAGCGGTGATCTCCGCTTCGAGATCCGCCGCCGCAACTTGTCGAATGGGTCCGCGGTAACCTCGCCGCTTGTCGTGGTCTTCGAGTCCCCGGCGTACCGCGGCCGAGGCTGCGATTTGAAGGTCAAGGTCGAGGGTCGTTTCGACAGTAATGCCGCCCTCGAGCACCATGTCGCCACCCAAGCGTTCAAACAGATATCGGCGCACCTCTTCGGTGAAGTGCTTGGCGGCAACAAATCCCTCGTCTGTAGTTCGAGCGACGAGGGCGGGAGGTGTGTTGCTTTCTGCTTCGTATGTCGCTTGGTCGATGATCTTGTCGGCCAGCATGCGGCGGAGCACATACAGGCGACGACTTTCCGACAAGTCCGGGTTCACGAAGGGTGAGTAGGCCGAAGGTCGCTGGGGAAGCCCCGCGAGCAGCGCTGACTCAGAAATCGAAAGTTCTTTTGCCGACTTGCCAAAGTAAGTCTGGCCCGCTTCTTCGATCCCCCACGCCCCGCTGCCGAAGTAAATTTGATTCAAGTAGAGATACAGGATCTCGTTTTTCGTAAAGTGACTTTCGATCTCTCGCGCCAAGAACATTTCGCGCAGCTTTCGCGAGAAGCGTTTTTCGGGGCTCAGCAACATTTGCTTCACCAGCTGCATGGTGATTGTGCTCGCGCCCTGCTTGATCCCGCCCGCGCGGATGTCGACCCACGCCGCGCGCGCGATCGATACGTAGTCGATGCCACCGTGCTCGAAGAACGCGCTGTCCTCGGCTGCCACGAAGGCCAAGCCCACGTGATCGGGCAGCGAACCCAAGGGTGCGAGATCGCGCCGCTCGTTGGCGTAGCGTCCAATCTCTCGGCCCTTGTGATCCAGCACGCGGCTGGTCAGTGCAGGCTGGTAGTCTTCAATGGATCGAAGGTCGGGGAGATCTTGCAGGTAGGTGACATAGACGAATGTGACGCCTGCCCCTGCTGTAAATGCCAGTACGAGCACCAGCGCGAGCAGGACCCGGAACCCCCCGGACCGGATGAAAGCCATGCGAACTCCAATAGTTACCCTACCCTAGCCGAGGCGTGCCCGGCTGCGCTAGAGATTTGACCGTTGATCGCAGGGGGTGCGCCGTTCTGCACGGCCCGTTGGCGATTCGTGCACCCGACTGCTCTTGATCTAAGCCCAAGCGCGCAAGGGCCGCCTTGTGAAAGCCGACTTCGACGACCCGCACACCACAAGACGCTCATAATAGACTCAACAAGACTCAATAAGGAAGCTCTACATGCCGTCCCAGCAACTCACCATGGCCTTCGTGATGGACCCCGTCACCGACCTCGATGTTGCGGGGGACACGACGTTTGTCTTCATGTTCGAGGCACAAAAGCGCGGGCACGCGGTGCTGTACGTCGACCCCGGCGACCTCGCGATCGAACAAGGTCGGCCCGCGGCCCGGGTTACGCCTGTGACCCTGCGAGCAGAAAAGGGAAATCACGTCGATCTTGGCGACGCGCGCACGGTCATTCTCGACGACGAGGTCGACGTCGCTTTCCAGCGAAAGGACCCGCCGGTCGACGCAGCCTACATCGCAGCGACCCAGATCCTGGGCACCTGTCAAAAAACCCTCATCTTGAATCAGCCCGAATCCGTGCTGGCCTTCAACGAAAAACTATTTGCCGTGCACTTCCCCGACCTGATGCCGATTACATCAGTGACCAAAAATATCGCGGACTTGCGCCAGTTCATGGAAGCCCGGGGCGGCGAGATGATCGTGAAGCCGCTGGATGGCAAGGGTGGCGAGGGAATCTTCCACCTCGTCGAGGGCGAGAAGAACATCACGTCGATTCTCGAGCAGTCGACACAGTTTGGAACCCGCGCCGTGATGGCGCAGGAATATCTGCCCGCCATTCGCGAGGGCGACAAGCGCATTCTACTCCTCGAAGGTGAATTGCTCGGCGCCGTATTGCGCGTTCCGGCCCCGAAAGAGGTCCGAGCCAACCTTCATGTCGGCGGCACGGCTGAGAAGGCGGAGCTGACTGCGGCGGATCTCAAAATTATCGAGCGCGTGGGGCCGGTTCTCAAGCGCCACGGCTTGTTCTTTGTCGGGATCGATGTCATCGGCGACCGTCTCACGGAGATCAACGTGACGAGCCCGACCGGCGTCCAGGAAATCAACACGCTGGACGACACTTGTCTCGAGGCGAAGGTGATGGATGCGGTCGAAGCCAAGTTTGCCGCGGGTTCTGGGAGGCCTTGATGGATGAACCCGATCCTCA
>JASDVE010000013.1:43941-46180 GCA_041891195.1 Myxococcota bacterium
CGATCCTCACGGAGTAGCGGATCCGGCGCAGCCCTACGGGATTCTGATCGTCGACGACGAAGAAGCGATCCGCGAATCGCTCGAATTTACCTTGAGCGACGAATATCGGGTGTTCACCGCTGCGAACGGTCGCGATGGGTTGGCGATTTTTGACGCGGAAGACATCGCACTGGTGATCGCCGACCAGAACATGCCGGGGCTGACGGGCGTTGAGTTCCTGGAAAAAGTCATCGAGCGGGACGTCCGGGCGATTCGCATGATGCTCACGGGCTATGCCGACATCTCGTCGCTTGCCCGCGCGGTCAACACCGGACGCATTTACCGCTACATCACAAAGCCCTGGGAACCGAGTGAGCTGCGGATCAACGTAAAGCGCGCCCTCGAAAGCTACGCGCTGAGCAGCGAAAACAGCGCTCTCGCCGGAGCCCTCGCAGAAGCGAATGAGCGTCTCCGCGCCGAAAACCGCTACCTGCGCGAAGAGGTGGAGCGCCGCTATTCCTTCGAAGGAATCATCGGCGATAGCCCCGCCATGCAGCGTGTTTTTGAGATTATGAAAAAGGTGGCCGAAACTGACGCCACCGTACTGATCACCGGCGAAACCGGAACGGGCAAGGAACTCGTCGCCCGCGCGATCCATTATGGGGGAACGCGAAAGGAAAAGCGTTTCTTGGCGCAAAACTGCGGCGCGCTACCAGACACCCTGCTCGAGAGTGAGCTGTTCGGTCATCGCCGAGGTGCCTTCACCGGCGCAAACCAGGACAAGAAGGGTCTGTTCGAGGCGGCCGACGGGGGCACGATTTTCCTAGACGAAATCGGAGAAACCGAACCCGGCATGCAGGTCCGCTTGCTTCGGGTGTTGCAAGAAGGCGAGATACGACCGGTCGGCTCGTCCGACACCCTTAACGTGGACGTGCGCGTGCTCGCGGCAACGAACCGCGATCTCGAATCTCGCGTGCAGGAAGACCGCTTTCGTGAAGATCTCTTCTACCGATTGCGGGTCGTCGAAATCGAAGTCCCACCGTTGCGCGAGCGCAGGAGCGACATTCCCTCTCTGGCAGATCACTTTCTCGAGAGCGCGAATGGCCGCATGAAGCGCTCCATAAAAGGGTTCAGCAACGCCGCGATGGATCTGCTGACCGCTTACGTCTGGCGGGGCAATGTCCGCGAACTAGAAAACGAAATTGAACGCGTGGTCGTGCTCGCGGGTGACGAACAGCAAGTTTCGGTCGAAATGCTCTCGGCCCCAATCCGTGGGGGTCAGCCCAACCCGATCCCCGCAAGCGCAAGCGACGCCGAGATCGAAGACTGGAACCTCAACCTCTCGGTCGACAACATGAAGCGCCGCATGATCACCCAGGCGATCAGCGACACCGGGAGCAAGACCCGCGCGGCAGAGCGCCTCGGGATCCCGAGGCAGTCCCTTCAGAAAATGATGAAACGGCTTGGCTTGACGAAAGAAGCCAGCGCGGGTTGATGCTGCCGCGAACAGCGGATGCCATTCGATACACTGTTTGCTTCGTTGAGCCGTGGCTCTCTGTTCAAACGCGATTGCCGCCAACTTTCTCTTCCACATCTCGGCACCGGCGTGTATTGTGAGCGCCGTGCAGGAAGTCATTCAAACCGCAGATTTCGAGAGCAACTTTGGAACGGTTCGTATTGCCTCCTCGGAACGCGGGCTGGTCTACCTGGGCTTCCCGTTGAACAACGGTCGTGGGTTTAGCGGGTTTCGCGAACGCTTCGCACCCGGGTGCATCACGCGCAACAACGTCGCTGTAAATCAGATTTTCTTCGAACAAGCGATCGAGTTCGTCATGGGCGATCGAAAAGAGTTCGAGGTGCCGATCGACCTTCGCGCGAGCCCCTTTCAGCAAAAGATCTTCAAGATCGTTTCTGAAATTCGTTCTGGCGAAACGCTTTCGTACAAAGACGTAGCCCAGCTTTCGGGTGATGACCGAGCGGTTCGCGCCGTTGGGATGGCGCTAGAAGCCAACCCGCTTGCACTCGTGATCCCGTGTCACCGCGTGGTTGGAAAAGGCGGCAAGCTGCAAGGTTATGCGGGCGGCGTCGAGTTGAAGGCGCGGCTTCTTGCGGCCGAGCAAACAGGCCCAGCAAACGGACGGCTTTTTTAGCTGAGGGTGTTGCTCACGCGCGGCTCTTCTAGTCGACGCCTAGTTGGTTGAGATGGGGCTCGTCTTTCAATTTTTGTCGTTCTTCTTCTCGTCCGTCTTTTTGTTCTCCG
>JASDVE010000014.1:0-2253 GCA_041891195.1 Myxococcota bacterium
GTGACAGTCTTCGACGGCTTCGGTCGACTCGCAGGGCCAGGCTGTGTCGAAGTCGAAAAGGACGGCGCATCGGTCGCCACCTTGTCGACGCCGAATATCATTCTGGCTACGGGCGCGCGCCCACGCAGCTTGCCCGGGCTTGAAGCCGATGGCGATCGCGTGTGGACTTCCAAAGAAGCCATGATGCAGTCGGAAATCCCAGGCTCTTTACTCGTTGTCGGTTCCGGTGCGATCGGGATGGAGTTCGCGAGTTTCTACTCTGATCTCGGAAGTGACGTCACCGTGGTCGAAGCGCTCCCGCAGATCTTGCCGGTAGAAGACGCCGAAATCGCCGACATCATCGTGAAGAACTTCATCAAACGAGGCGTTGCGTTTCATACAGACAGCACGGTCTCAAACCTTGAGCGCACAGCATCGGGGATGCGCGCGAACATCCGTCACGGCGACGCCGAAGAAACAACCCTCGAAGTCGACCGTGTGATGTTGGCGGTTGGAATCGTGGGCAACACCGAAGGGCTGGGGCTCGAAGGGACTGCGGTTGAGGTGGACCGGAGTCACGTCGTCACGAATGAATGGCTCGAGACGGGAGAGCAGGGCGTCTATGCGATCGGCGATCTCGCGGGCCCGCCTTGGCTTGCCCACAAGGCGACCCACGAAGGGATTCTCGCAGCCGAACGCATCGCTCGCTTGCCGAACCTTCATTCTATTATGGCCTCGCGTATCCCCGGGTGTACTTACTGCCGGCCACAGATCGCGAGCATTGGCATCACCGAAGCGCGTGCGACGGAATTGGGGCGCGAAGTGAAGATTGGCCGCTTTCCGTTTCGCGGCAACGGCAAGGCGATTGCGATGGGCGAATACGATGGCATGCTCAAAACGATCTTCGACGCGAACACCGGCGAAGTGTTGGGTGCCCACATGGTGGGACACGGCGTGACGGAGTTGATCTCAAATATCAGCGCCGCAATGCAACTCGAAGCGACCGAAGTCGAACTGATGCACACGGTCTTTCCACATCCGACACTCAGCGAAGCACTCCACGAATCCGTGCTCGAAGCCTTCGGTCAAGCGATTCACATTTGAATTACGCTCGACCCTGCGCGCCTTCTAACGGGTGAATTGCGCGTTCGAATCGATGAACGGCGGTCGCGAAGACCGCCGGGTCGCTCGGTGCGATCCCACCGGAGGGGTGGAAATTAGAGGGATCCGTGCGAGATGTTGAATCACCCGATCCACGCATCTTGCGACACCAAGACGACCGGCGAACTCGGTCCTCGCCTAGGCCAAAGGCGCCGCGATAGGGCCTTGGGGCGGAGCGACTATGGGTTCTATTCGGCGCGGAGCCGCAGTTTGCGACTTCGAAGCGATTAGGGATCGACGCAAATCTTCGGGACTGACCGGAGGCAGGCCCGCTTCTGCGGCGCGTTTGTGGCAAGCGACGTAGATCGCCTGCTCGGAAAGCCTGCGGATCTCGATGCGTCCACCTTTGTTGACCGGGTTAAAGAGCGGGCCCGGGGCAATACTACGTCGTGCAAGCCAACCTTCGAGGGCGAGCAAGCCTTCGCGGTTTGCGGTGAAGCGGCGCGGTGCACGAGTGCCGTTGCCGCGAACACAAATTGTGTTCGTGCGGCGATCGAAGTCCGACAGGTCGAGTGCCGCCACTTCAGCGCGGCGAAGGCCGGCACCAAAGAGCAGGGCGAACAAGGCGGCGTCACGCGGGCCTGCGGGCGAGCGGTCTCGCTCACATGCTGCGACCAGGGCCCGAAGTTCTTTCTGGGAAAGGGCGCGGCTCTTGCGCGGCGACGGACCTTGGACTGCGGGCAAGTCGATCGCACGCTGATGGTCTTCTGCCGAAATCTGACCCAAGCGCCAGGCTTGCTTCAAAACACCACGCAATGCGGCGAGGTGCTTGTTGGCGGTGGCCGGCGCGAGATCACTCGCCAGTCGGTTCCGCAGAGCAGACGTGTGTTCAATGCGCAGGGCACTCCAAGGAAGAGATCGCATGTCACATCGTCCATCTGAGAGATAGCGGGCGATCTTCTGAAGTGCCTCGTTCATGGTCCTTCTCGAACCGAGACCAAGTTGTGCCAGGTAAAGTGCCGCCGGGTGCTTATCTTCCGGCGTTTCTCGTGCAACCTCGATGTCTCGCGACTCGAATGGTGCGGTCATGATTCCCCCCTCCAATCATTCGACGTGGTGTGCGTCGATCCTCTTTGGCGGACCAGCTTCAGTGCCGATCGCGAGGTGCAAGCT
>JASDVE010000015.1:0-9749 GCA_041891195.1 Myxococcota bacterium
ACAAAATAATTTGTGCGTTTGAGCTCAAATGATCCGAGGCGCTGTGAATCTGGATCGAATTGAACGGGAAGGAAGTCAGTGAGTCAGGCGCGCAGCCCGACCCGAATTGGACCCGAGGGCGTGGAATGGTTGCTTCTCGCAGCCTTGGCGATCGCCTTTACTCCAGCGGTGATCGCGATGAGCGAAGTATGGAGTCGTCACGACTACTACTCACACGGCTATCTAGTGCCGTTCGCGGCTTTGTGGGCGGCCAGTGCCCAAAGAAACCGCTTGCCCAAGCTTCCGATTACTCGGGAACCATTGCGCGGAGGCATTCTTTTGGGGCTGTCTCTCGGGCTCTCACTAATCGGGCGCCTGGCATCGATTGTTTCCCTCGAAGGTCTTGCCCTTGTTCTCAGTGTTGCGTCGGCGGTCTACATCACCCGGGGAATGGCCTGGCTTCGCAGCCTCGGTTTTTCGATTTCATACCTGATCTTCATGGTTCCAATCCCCGAGAGCTTGATCATCCCTTTGATTGCGAAGCTGCAACTGTTCGTGAGCGCCGGCGCCATTCAAATCGCGCATGTGCTCAGCCTGCCTGTGATTCGGGATGGCAACGTGATGCATCTCGAAAGCGGCGAATCGTTGTTCGTCGCTGAGGCTTGCAGCGGCATCACGTCGATTTTGACGCTCGTGCCCTTGGCCGTCTTTCTGGCGTATTTCACCCAGCAGACGTTTGCGCGCAGGGTACTGCTTATTGCTTCCGTGATTCCGCTCGCAATGCTGGTCAATCTTACGCGGGTGGTTGTGACGATTTATGTTGCCCACGCGTACGGAAGCGAAGTGGCGACGGGGGAATGGCTTCACAATTGGGCCGGCATCGCGACTTACGTTTTGGGTTGTGTGGCATTGCTCGCTGTCGGCAGTGCGATGACGCGCTTTATTCCTGTCGAAAAAGCCACCACCTAGCCATGGGCTTGGGCGAAGAGATCAAGTCGATGGCGATCGCGCTTGGCGCGGACCTGGTCGGCATCTGCGACGCGAAGGCAACGCCGGAAAGTCTGCGCCTTGGCGATTGGCTCGAGCGGGGCTACGCGGGCAACATGGACTATCTCGCGCGCACTGCCAGCAAGAGGATGGATCCGGCCACGCTCTTCGACGGAGCCGCCAGCATCATCGTCGTGGGTTTGGCCTACGACCCCGAGAACAGCACAGTCGATCATACGCCCCGAAACGGCGGGGGCCACGTCGCACGCTACGCGGTTGGCGACGACTACCACGACGTACTCGGCGATCGTCTCTACGCGTTGGCCGCCGCGGTGGAGGCCTTCGTTGGGAAAAAGGTCGAGAGCCGCGCTTACGTAGATACAGGGCCTGTAATGGAAAGGGTTGCCGCGGCGTATGCGGGGCTTGGCTGGGTCGGCAAAAATAGCTGCTTGATCCATCCACATTTGGGTTCGTATTTGTTTCTCGGTGTGCTGGTCACGGATCTCGTTCTCGAAGCCGATGCACTGCAACCCGATCTTTGCGGAACCTGTACGGCGTGCCTTGATGCTTGTCCGACAGATGCGCTCGAGGCTCCTGGCTTGTTAAATGCCACACGCTGCATCGCTTACACGACGATCGAAGATCCCGGCCCGATCCCGAAAGATCTGCGTCATGGGCATGGCGCCCTCATCTACGGTTGTGACATCTGCCAGGAAGTCTGTCCGTGGAATAAGCGGGGGGCACGGCAGTGGCCGAACGATGCGTTGGGTTTGCACGCGCGCCTCGAGGCGCGACCTGAGTGGTCGACGCCAACGCTTGGATGGATCCTCGAACTCGACGACGAGGCGTGGCAGCACGCACCCCGCGGGAGCGCGATGCGACGCAGCAAGCGCCGAGGGCTCCTGCGCAACGCGTTGGTTGCCGCCGGAAACTCGGGAGATGCGACGCTCATGCCGCAGCTCCATAAAATCGCCGAGAGCGATGATCCCATGCTTGCCGAACATGCGAATTGGGCGATCGAGCAAATTGCGGGGCCACGGAGCTAACGAGGGCCGGCCGCCTTGCGTGCGAAGAGCCGCGAGGTGATGTCGCTCCCTTCGCCGCCGCTGGATCCCTCTTCGTGTGAGATCACTTCGAGGTTCGGAAATAGGGCGGGCAATTCGTCTCGGTCTAAATAGAACGCCTCGCTTCGCGGACCGCGCCCTGTTTCGCGGTGCGCGATCGAAAACGTTTCGTACAACAGCACGCCACCGGGTCTGAGCGCACGTTCGATCGCCGGGGCCAACGGACGAAACAAAAAACGAAACACAAGAATCGCGCCGCAGCTTGCTTCGCTCAGCGGGATTTCGTGCTCGGTCTCGAGATCACAACGCACGGGTGTCACCGTCGAACCCGTGCGCGCCGCGTGTACGGCGAGTTCGCGGAGGTGGTCCGGATTGCGGTCCATTGCGATTACTGGGACGTCTTGCTTTCCCAAGTACAACGCATTGCGTCCGCGACCACTCGCAAGATCGATCACGGGGCCGAGCCTACTTGCACGCTGTACGTCGGCGAGATGATCCACGACCCAAGTGGCCGGGGCGGCGAGGGGAGAGTTCGAACTCACGCGCGATCCAACAGCGCCGCCATGCGTTCCGGGTGGTCTGTCACGAGCCCGTCGACGCCGAGGTCGAGGAGCTGCCGCATTTCGTCGGGGTCGTTGATGGTCCAGACGTGGATCGCGATCTCGTTCGCGTGGGCAAAGTCAATCAACGTCGGTGTCACGAGAAGACGCCCACCAAAGTCGGTTGGAATCTGCAACGCCATCACGTCTTCGGGGGCTGGGGTCTCGTTCATCGCGGCTTTGATGACCGCCAGAATGTCAGCGGTGCACGCACCAATCGCGAAGGGCGCTTGACGCTGCTTTCGTTCGTCTCGCAGCTCCTGCATGATCGGGTTCTCACCCGCGGTGAGCAGCGTGTGGTCCTGTCTTTCGAGCTTGTCCACGACTTCGATGACCCGACCAACCAGACCCGGCGGGTTCGCTTTGATTTCGAGATTGAACCGAGCGTCCGGAAAGGCTTCAAAAGCTTCTTCGAGTGTTGGAACCCGAACTCCCTGGCCGCGGAAGGGGAAAGGGTTGCCGGAAGCCTCGTGCTCG
Organism: Myxococcota bacterium; assembly: GCA_041891195.1. Classification (GTDB taxonomy): domain Bacteria; phylum Myxococcota_A; class UBA9160; order UBA9160; family UBA4427; genus DUBZ01. The sequence goes on from JASDVE010000015.1 coordinate 3,107, forward strand.
AGACCCGCAAAATGATGTCCGGCGTCGAGTTGCCGGAGTTCATCGAGGGTGAGATCGCTCACCAGGCCCGTGCCGTTCGTGGTGCGGTCGACGTTTGGGTCGTGGAGCAAGACAGGCACGCCGTCGCGGGTCGCGTGGATGTCGCTTTCCAAAACTTCGGCGCCAATTTGAAGGGCGCGCTCGAAGGACACCAACGTGTTTTCGGGCGCGGTGCCCGCGGCGCCGCGATGGCCAATGATCATCGGGGTCGAAACATCGAAGAAAGGGTGCGGCATGCCGCTGAGCTTATCTCAAAAGCTGAAGGCCAGTGAAGTCTGAAACAGGCGACTGAAAGCCACCGGGGTTGGGTTATGCTCGGCAGCCTCATGTCGGTCCTTACCCGCGACGTTATCCTCAACGAAATTGCTCTCGGTCGTCTCACCATTACGCCTCTCGAGGAAAACCAGGTCGGCGTCGCGTCGGTCGACCTGACGCTTGGCGACGAAATTCGCCAGATCAACCCGGCGCCGGGTGCGATCGACATCGCCGAAGACACGGACTATCGCGATCACACCAAGGTGATCTCTCTCGCGACGCCCTACGTGCTGCATCCGGGAGAAACGATCCACGGCATTACCCGCGAGTTGGTGGAGCTACCCTCGAATATTTGTGGTTTTCTCGAAGGGCGCAGTCGCTATGCCCGCCTCGGCCTGATGATCCACGTGACCAGCGCATTCGTTCAGCCAGGTGTTGAAAACCGTCAGGTGCTGGAACTGAGTAATGTGTCCGCGCAACCGCTGCGCATTCACGCGGGGGTTCGGATCTGTCAGTTGGTGTTGATGCGCACTGAGGGCAATGCGGTTTACAGCGGTCGCTTTCAAGCGCAGCACGAAGTCTAAAGAGAACACGTGCGAGCTGTCGTTCAACGCGTTCGCGAAGCCAAGGTTGAGGTCGGTGCCGAGGTTGTGGCAGAGATTGGCGCAGGCTTGCTCGTGCTCGTCGGTGTCGGTGTCGAGGACGGCTCTGCTGACGCGGTGGAACTCGCCAGGCGGATCGTTCATCTTCGGATCTTTCCCGATGATGAAGGCAAGATGAATTTGTCGGTGTTGGATGCGGGCGGGACCGTCGCCTTGGTTTCGCAGTTCACGCTCTTCGGTGACGCACGCAAAGGCAGGCGTCCCTACTTTGGTGGCGCCGCGGCCCCTGAGATCGCCGCGCCATTGATCGACAAGGTTGCCGGCGCGATCGATGCGCTTGGAGTCGATGTCCAATGCGGGAGGTTTCAGGCCCACATGCAGGTCAGTCTCACCAACGATGGGCCGGTGACGATTTTGCTCGACACTCAAAAAACATTCTGATCGCAATGAACCGCCAAGCGGTTGCCCTCATCACAGCAAAGTGGGAAGATTCCCATGGGGGGTCAATTCAAACTGTGAAAGCGCGTTTTCGTGCTTGCGAACTTGTCGAACGTCAAGCGTGCAAACACGGTTTGAATTGGTTCAGCATTCAGGCATGAGTCTGGGTGTGTTGCATGTCGGCGGCATCACACGTCCGGCGGTAGCAGAACGCAAATGCTTCGATGCGAATGCACGGGGCAACTGAACGAGAGGGGAGTTAAAGAGTGAGCATCACGATTCGTTTAAATTCTACGAAGGGCGCGAGCATGGCGCGCATTGGCCGACGCTACGCGGGTGCCATGTTGTTGACTGCATCGATCGCGCTTGCGCCGATGTCGGCACTGGCCGAGAGCAATGGGCAAGACATGGCGAAGGACGCAGGCATTGGCGCGGGAACCGCAATCGCGAGCCTGATCTATGCGCCCATCAAGTTGACGTATGCCTTGGGTGGTCTCGGGGTAGGTGGTCTCGCTTGGGCATTTTCGGGCGGCGATTCCGAAGTTGCTTCGATCGTGCTGACGCCTTCGGTGCGCGGCGACTATGTCGTGTCGCGATCCCAGCTTTTGGGCAAGGAGGAAATCGAGTTCTTTGGCCGACAGCCGGAATACAGCCCGGATGACGGGTGGGACGACGTGAGCGGAGCTGAAAGCGTGGCGGCTGCTCCGGTCTCGCGTTGGTAGACTTATCGAGCGCGGCTTGTGGGTCGACTTCACAGGCCGCGCTCGCTGGTTTTCCGTTTGGCCGTCTCGGCCATAGAGCTTGCTAACACCGGGACCGCGACTGCCGGTCGGGAAAAATGCATGAATCCACGCTGGAGTCACCCCCGACCATGGAAACCGCGAGTCGACCTATTCTGATGACGCGCGCTGGGCGGGCGGTCCTGATTTTGGGGCTAGCCTTGCTTTTGAGTTCTTGCTTTGAGGACGAGGTCGTCAAGGCCAAGGTCGCGCCTGAGCCCGCACCTGAATTTGCGTTGCCCCTGCTCGGAGCCAATGCTGAGTTCGATTCGAAGCAGTACGCGGGCAAGATTGTGGTACTGGATTTTTGGGCCACATGGTGCGTTCCGTGCGAATTCCAAGTGCCCGAGCTCAACGCTTTTCACGAGGCACATCGCGCCGACAGCGATGTCGTGGTTTATGGCGTTTCGGTGGATACTGAGGGGCCGGACGTCGTCGGGGCTTGGATCGCAGAAAAAGGCGGGCGCTACCCGATCCTGCTGGGGAGCATGGATCTCGCTTTGGAGTTCGGGATCACAGGTTTCCCGACGCTCGTGATCATCGCGCGAGACGGGACGATCGATACTCGCCACGCTGGATTGATCCAGCAAAGCGAGCTCGAAGAGGTCATTACCCGCCTTAGAGGCGCCGTTTAGCTGCATTTTCCACCAGAGTGCTTTCCCAGGCGCAGCGCGGCGGCGTGCAGGAGCGGACTAAAGCCGTCGCTTCTACTGGTCGATCCCAGAGTACGACCTTTTTTTGAGGATCACTCTGGTGACGACCGACAACACAGCAATTCAGGTTCGACGAACGTTCGAGCGCGTATTCGCTCAAGGCGACCTTATCTTCGAAGAAGATGATGCGGGGGATGTGTTGTTCATCATCCAGTCGGGCGAAGTGGAACTGAGTCGTCGTGCGATAACGGGGCGGCACATCATTGCGACGCTTGCCGCGGGTGAGTTCTTCGGTGAAATGTGTGTGGTGATCGGGGAGCGTCGTACCGCCCGAGCTGTGGCGAAGCGTGATACCCGACTACTGGAGTTGGACGGAGAGACCCTTGAAGCGATGTGCGTCGATCGCCCTGAAATTGCGATTCGAATCATCAGCCGGCTCACCGCTCGCCTGATCGAGTCGGAACGTCGGCTCTCGGCTCTCGGCATTGACGACTTGCTTCGCCCAATGGTTCGTGCACTGCTTCGGAGTGCTGAATCGCCGAGCCAAGCGGGCGTTCGGTTCGGTGGCAACCTGAAGGACCTCGCCAACGAATCTGGCCTCAGCATGCTTGAGGCCCACCACGCGCTTCAGCAGCTGTTGGACCAGCGCGTACTTAAATGGGTCGACGATGGCCTCGTCGCCAAGGACCTCGATTCGCTGAGCGCGACTCTCGAAACCAATTCCTGATGGCCTGGCGCGATTTGGAAGTTTGACCGCGCCTAAACCCCTCTGATAGCCTCAGCTCGCGTGGGATGGCACGCATCCATCTCGCTTGCGGTGATGCGGCCAACCCGCACTGCCAAGTTAATGGATCGGGGGGCATGTGCGACGAGGGACAGGGGAACTCCCGCAGCAGCGGGTGTGGCGATCAACGACGTTGGTGCGAACTTCGCTCGCACTGGTGTTCCTGGTTGCGCTTGTCCTCTTTGCCCGCGCGGCCTATGCGCAGTCTGTCAGCGAAGCGCCCGTCGAGGTCACGGCGGACCACCTTGAATATGAAGCCGAGCGCTCGCTCTTTATTGCCAACGGCAACGTAAGGATCGTAAACGGCGAGCGAAGTATTGAAGCCGATTGGGTGGTTGTCGGTCGGGACTCCGAGCAAGGCGTCGCTCAAGGCAACGTCGTCTACCGCGACGGCGCGGAGGAACTTTTCAGCGAGTTCTTGCAGTTCGACGCCAAGAGTCTGCAGGGGTTGGTCTATCAAGCGCATCTCGACACGGGCAAAGACGGCTTTCTCGTGGCAGCCGACCAACTGATTCGGCGAGGCGAGCAGAAATACACCGTGCGCGCCGGAACGTTTACGACCTGCCGCTGTCCAAAGGGGGAAGTCGAGCCTTGGCGCATCGAGGCGACCGAAGCGAATATTAAAATCGGGGGCTACGCGACGGCCCAAAAGACCACGTTCGACGTTCTGGGTGTGCCCGTAATGTGGCTACCGTGGTTCATCTTTCCCGTGAAGACGGAACGAGAAACTGGGGTGCTGTTTCCCGAGTTTGGCTTCCGCGGCAACGGTGGTTTCGAAGTGGGCTTGCCGCTCTTTTGGGCCGCTCGCGAGAATTTAAACGTGATCGCGACTCCCACGTACCTCACCGAGCGCGGCTTCAAACAAAATCTCGAACTCGATTACGTGACGGGAAAAAAATCGAAGGGCGAACTCTTCGCCGCGTTTGGCCGGGACGAAAAGCGTGCGGACGACTTCCCCATTAGTGGCGCCGAAGGGGACGAAGATCTCATCAACCGCTGGACCGTGCTCTTGGAACACGATCAATGGCTCCCGGGGGGGTGGCGCGCCAAGGCCGATCTGAAGTTGATTTCGGACAACGAGTACGTCAATGATTTCAAAGAACTTTTGGTTTTTCGAGACGATCCCTATCTCGACTCAAAAATTTTCGCGTTCCGCCAGTTTGGCGACGACGGGCGCACTGGCGTAGTCGGTAGCGCGATTTACACAAACGATCTGCAGGCTGTAGATAGCCGGGACCGCGACGCGATCGTTCACCAACAACTTCCGAGCCTTCGTGCAGAAGTACTTTCGGGCGAGTCCGTCTTTCTGGACGGGGTCGTGACACGATTCGAATTTGACTATACGCACTTTTACAGCGACCGACTGCCCCAGAACAAGTTCGGCATCGACGCAACCGGTGACGATCTATTTCTGGACGTCGGGGTCGACGGACGTCCTCCAGAGCCGGGCTTTGACCCTGTAGCCGGTGAAGACAACGGCTTATTCAATGAAGGCGAACCGTTGGCGGATCGCGGGCAGCGGTTTGTGTTCCATCCGCGGGTTGCGTACCCGATTCGGGCGTTCGACCTTCTCGAGATCTATCCGGAGGTCGGTTACCGGGAGACGATTTACACGACTCATGCTCAGGACTTTGCCCAGCAAGGACACATCACGGCGCGCGTCGACCTTCGCACGCGACTGATTGGACGCCCGCTGGGCGAGAACCTGAGCCACGTGCTCGAACCCTTCGCGGGCTGGAGCATGGTGAGTCACGCGTCAGGTTCCGGAAACCCGTTGTTTATACCGGCAGCCGCGCTCCCGCAATTTCGCTTCCGTCAATTTGAACGCGACAACCTTCTCGCGGACCCATCCGACCGGGTCAATCGCCGACACACATTTACGGTAGGTGTTTCGAACCGCGTATACGGCCGCAATCGCATGCTCGGCAGCATCGACTTATCGATCGACTACCAGGATATGGGCGCCGGAACGAAGTACAGCGTGACGCAGAACGACAAGAACTTCAGTCGCTTCGTTGTTGCAGGACATACCAAGCGCCTTTACCGAACCACAACCGTTTTCAACTTGACCTTTGATCCAAAGGACGAGCAGATCGAAGAGGGCCTCTTTTCGATGGCGATCACCCCTTTTACCGGTGTGAGCTTGCTCGCTGGCTATCGCTACCGCGCGCCGATCGCTGCGAGCACGGCCCGCTACTATTCACAGATCAGCGACGATAATCCGTGGGACAAAAAGACGAAGGCGCTGAGCCAGCTGCGTCCCGGTGCAATACTTGATCTGGGTCAAAATCTGCGGATCAAGTACGGCGCACTCTACGACTTCGAAGAGAATCGTCTGATCCGGCACAACGGCTCGATTGAGTACCGGTCAAATTGCAAGTGTTGGGGAATCGGGGTCGATCTCAGCAATCGGCCGGGCGAAAAAATGTACGTCGGGCTCCGATACAGCCTGCTCGGGTCGGGCGATAACAGCCTGCGCACCAACGCCTTCGCGAATACCGCCGGGGTATCCAAGTTCTAGCCGAAGCGGGCGACCAAGATCTCACTGAAATGGTGTTTTCCCAGTGCCCGGTTTGTGCTTAACTCCGTAATTCCTTTTCAGTTTTCGCTTGCTGCGGTGCGAGGGGTCCATTCTTCGCACCAGGGCAGGCCGTGAGAGAAGCCGGCGTGATCCGCCCGTCCCAGGAAGAATTCGAGACACTGACGACGCGCGGGAATTTAATCCCCGTGGTGCGCGAAATTCTTGCGGATCTCGACACGCCGCTGTCCCTGTTCCGCCGGCTGGATGACGGCCGGACGAGTTTTCTTCTGGAGAGCGTCGAGGGCGGTGAAAAGTGGGCTCGCTACAGCTTCATTGGCACCGGAGCCCGGGCTGGGTTTCGTGCCGCTCGCAAGCCCGGTGGTGGCGCGACGGTGACGTGGACTGAAGGGGGCGTCGAGCAGACGCACGAAGTCGAGGGTGACCCGCTCGAATTCTTGCGGGACAAACTCGCGCTGCTCCAGCATGTGAACCCAGACAACATTGCGCTGCCGCGTTTCATCGGCGGTGCAGTCGGCATGGTGGGATACGACTGGGTGCGCTTTGTCGAAAAG
>JASDVE010000016.1:0-2250 GCA_041891195.1 Myxococcota bacterium
GCCGGAATTTCGCGGGCAGTCCGTGCCTGCAGAATTACTGTCGGGAAATCACGCGCTTATCGAGCGCTGGCGACACGAGAATGCGATCGAACGCACTGCGCTTCGACGGCCGGATTTACTCCGTCGTGCAGCCGACGAACACGAAGAGCTCAGCAACAAAGACCGTCACAAAGAACATGATCAAGACCAAAAAAAATAAAAGGACACCGCGACTGAGCCGCACGAACTCGCCGTCGAAGTAGAAGGCGTAGTAGAAGGCGAAGTAGAACACGAAACAAGCCACGACCGATTTGATGTTCGTCGGCACAACCGCTGACATCATATAGTTCGTGAAGAACACGAAGACCGTCGACACAATTGAAACAGTCGATGCAAGAGTACGTCCCGCACCGATGCATCAAGGCATCCTCTGCTTGGACCCAAGAACGAAACCGCGAAGCAAACTTCGCAATTAAGGGAAACAACATGAACCGCCTCGATTTCATCGAAAAAGAATCTCTGCGCCGCGATCTGCCCCCGTTCCGGGTTGGTGACCAGGTGCGTGTCCATGTGAAGGTTCGCGAAGGCGACAAAGAGCGTATTCAGGTCTTTGAAGGCTTGTGCTTGCGACGACGAGGCGGCAGTGCGGGTGAAACCTTTACCGTGCGAAAGATTTCCAACGGCGTTGGGGTTGAGCGTATTTTTCCGGTTCAGTCACCGCTGGTGACCAAGCTCGAAATCATGAGCCGCGGCTTCGTGCGGCGCTCGCGCTTGTACTACTTGCGCGACCTGACGGGCAAGAAGGCACGCCTTCACTCCAAGGTACGAGACGTTTCTCATCTGATCTCGCCCGAAGAAGAAGAACGCCGGGTGGCGGACGCGGCTTCGGGGGCGCCTAACAAGTCGAAGAAGAAGCGCGGCAAGAAGGCAAAGGCCGCGCGCGTTGCCGCAAAGGCAAGCCAGTAGGCGGTTGCGGCACGGCGGCCACATCAGCGTGGTTTGAGTTGGGGGACGTGTAGTGGCCTGCGATGTGACCTGTGCTTCGCCTCGATTTATGTCTTAAAACGACCCCGCGCCCTTTTTGTGGACGCGGGGGCGGTCGATGCGACTAATCGCTGGCGTCGAACGCGTCCACCCAATGGTTGATCTGCCAGTGCTCGCCACCACCGCTTCGCTCCACCGTGCACGAAATGACGTCGAAGCGAACGGTGCGGACAAAAGTTCGATTTTGATGCAGCCAAGCATGTGCGGCCCGAATCATCCGCGCCTGTTTGCGCCGGTCGACCGCGAGTTCGGGGGTACCGAAGCGGCTGCTACGGCGAGTCTTCACTTCGACGAAAACAACGACGCAGCCGCGGCGAGCAATCAGGTCGATCTCTACCCCGTCGTAGCGGACGTTTCGAGCATCGATGCGATACCCTCGGCGCGCCAGAAAGGACGCCGCACGCGACTCGCCGATCGCGCCCAGTGTTCTTCGCGGGTCTTCAAGTGAAGTTTTAGATCGAGGCTCGGTGTTGGCTGATTTCTTCGCTCGGTGTGAGCCGCCGGCAGACGCAGTCTTCGAATTTGGGTTGAATCTCGGTTTCTCGAACAATGGAGTCGCTTCCCCGGGACCGGGGAAGGCAGAACATAGCGGATGGGAATCTTGCGCGTTGTAGCTACGCCGATCGGCAATCTAGAAGATGTGTCGCCGCGTGCGTTGCGGACGCTTCGCGAGGCCGATCGCGTCTTTGCCGAGGACACGCGCAGGACGCGTATTCTTCTCGACCGATATGAGATTGCGGCGAAGCCCGTGTCTCTCCATGAACACAATGAGGCGTCTCGAATCGACGGTGCGCTCGCGCTGCTTCGCGATGGCGGTTCAATTGCGCTCGTGTCGGACGCCGGAACGCCGTTGATTTCGGATCCGGGGGCACGCCTGGTTGCCGCTGCCGCAGCGGACGGCCATCAAGTGGAACCGATACCGGGCCCGTCGGCCGTACTCAGCGCGTTGTCGATCGCGGGCTTTGCCGTAACGCCTTTTACCTTCTTGGGCTTTCTGCCCCGGACCAAGGGAGCCCGCGCCGAGCTCTTGGCGTCGTACCTTGCGCGTCCCGAAGCGTTGGTGATTTTCGAATCGCCACGGCGCGTCGGGGCCACACTCGGCGAACTCGCTGCTTGCTTTGATGCGCGCCGCGGGTGCGTCGCGCGCGAGCTCACGAAGCGTCACGAAGAAGTCGTGCGCGGTCGTCTTGCTGAGCTTGCCGGTCATTTTGAAGACGAAGCCCGAGG
>JASDVE010000017.1:0-2249 GCA_041891195.1 Myxococcota bacterium
GCGGTCTCCTGCGGAGCTTCAATTGCGTCTATACAACTGTTCATTTTAGTCCTCCTCCATTTAGCGTGTTCTCAACATGTAACAGCCAACCCTTGATGTCAAGATTGTGCATCCATAAATCTTAACAAAGTGTTTTATGATTATTAAGCGTATGATTTTAAACGGATTTTTAATTTGATTTTTTATATTTTTTTCTCTTTTATATAGACATCTATTCACTTTTGTGAGACAATAATCAAATGATTGAAAATTCAAACATCCGCCCAAAGCTTGGCCTTACTTATCCGCTCCGCACGGTTGTTCGTCTCACAGGGTTGTCTCCAGACCTCCTGCGAGCATGGGAGAAGAGACACGGGGTTGTGATCCCGGAGCGGACAGATGGCGGGACTCGACGCTATAGGGCCTCCGACGTCGAGAGACTTCGATTCGTCAAGGCGGCGGTGGACGCAGGCCATCGAATTGGCCGCATTGCGGAACTATCTAATTCGGAATTGCAACTCTTGTCGCCGCAAGGTGAACCCGGTTCACTGGACAAACTCGAAGAAATGTTTGAGGCAATAGAAAGCTTCGACGCAGCAGAGCTGCAGCGTCTGCTTTCGGTTCAGTTATCGACGTTAGGTGCGCCGCGGTTTGCGCGAGACGTGGCGCCTGCAGTGATCTCTGAAATCGGCGAGCGATGGGCTCGCGGAGAGCTTGCGATTGCAAAAGAACACATGGCATGCGCGGTCATTCGAAATTTGATCGGACCGACGCTTCAACCGACTGCTCTTTCGGCTTCGGGCCCGAAAATGGTCTTCGCAACTCCCGCTCACGAGCGACACGAATTAGGGCTTATGATGGCAACACTTACCGCGGTGAGTACGGGCGGGAACTGCCTGTACCTCGGTGCTGACCTTCCCGTCGAGGAAGTCGTTGTCGCGGCACGGGACTTCGATGCTGATGTCGTCGTCATGAGTATGGTGATGACTCGAGCAATTGAAGCCCAAAGAACGGTCACATTGCTTCGATCGGAACTTGAAGAGCACGTACAAATTTGGACCGGTGGGGCAGCATCGGCCGAACTCGATGCTTACGAAGGCGTTGACTACATCGCTTCATTTGATGTACTGGAGCAGCGCGTGACTCTACTCCGGGAACGTGGAGCGAGCGGTTCATGAGAGATCCCGTAGATCTCAAAGAATACAGACAGAGGGAACGCCCGGGACTTGCCCTCGACCCGCTCTAAGCGCTGCCGCGCACCGAACGTTTCCGTACACGGAGCTGAGACCAGCATGTATGATCGCAGTCACGCTGTCGCGAGCCTCAGGCTATCGGGCTCCTTGTCCAGGCAACCCAATCACCGGCTAAGTCGAGCCAACCGTGCAAATGGTTGTGTCCCGCGACTCGCACAAACACGCTAGAAATCACGCGATGTCATATCGGGAACAAAACTCAGCTGGGACCTTGTCTGGACTGAGCGCAAAGAAACTACTTTCTTCCAAATGGACGGCCGTGACTCCAATCGACAAGGAGAAGCATTTCGTCGTGACCCGCGTGATACAACCTCAGCCCCGAAACGCCCCTATCGAATCGGTCGAAATCGAGGCGGTCTATTCGAAGCGAGTGTGCATGATTCCTTGGCGAGAGCTTCAGGACACTCAGTATTGGAAACGTGGCTGGGTCTAACCCATGCATGGAAAGACGCCGGCTTCATTCGAAGTCATCGCTCGATCTAGCCCTGGGTTTGCGGGAGATACGAAGTACCGGTTCTCATCCTTGTCGCGAACTGCCAGTTCTCGCGGTACTCGCGACTCACTAGTCGAAGCATTGCTGCAACGATCTAGAGCATGCGTCGGCCGGCAGCCAGCCAAGCTGCTTCTGACCACACGTCGTGGTTCTCGCCCCAGCAAACGCGGCCCTCATGCTCCCAGCGCACGAGATTCAACACGGCGTAGACGCCGTTGCCGGCGTTCGAAGCCATCGTGTTCACACACTCGCCCTGCACACGAAGCGTCCGGCCGGCGGCATCGCTTGCTTCGATTTGCAACGCTGCAGCCATGCCATCTTGCAGCGTGGTCTCGCGTATGCCAGAAACAATTGCTGCCTCTTGTCCATCAGCCAGCAGATACCCACCGGTAATGCTCTCGACGCCGTCGGGTGTTGGGTTCACGTAGCTGAAGAAGGCAAAGCCTTCTGCGCCGGCATAGGCATTTCCAAGCCGCAGCTCCGCTGGCATTTTTCGTGGCCCCCACGAACGGTCGCGAATGGAG
>JASDVE010000018.1:0-8464 GCA_041891195.1 Myxococcota bacterium
CCCCAATTGAGGGTCACCGGGGGGACCCCCACGTTTTCGAGCAGCTTCGGGAGCATGCCGATGTAGTCGTCCTGATGGAGCAAGTTATAGATGCTGGGTGTTTCCTTGTAGACCGGGATCGGCACCCCCGCCTTCATCATCATCAAGTGGAACCAAGGCCAGCCGCCGTTGTCTCCGTAAGGGACGCTGAGCCGAGCAATGACGGTTGGGATGTTCCACTGCTTCGACGCGAACCGAACCATCGTCTCCGCTGCGATCTTGCAGATGCTGTAGGTCGGCATCATGGCACGGTGGTTGTCGCCAAGGGCGTCCGTCTCTTTGAGTGCTTTGTGGCCTGCGTATTCGTAGACACCGGCAGTTGAACAATGCATGAACGCCTTACTTGGCCGGCAGCGTTCCATCAAGCGTCCAACGCCTTCTGCATTCGCGGCGAGGTCGTAGTCAAATTCGCCGGTCTTCACGACCGCGTAGTGGAGGACAATCGAGAAATCGGTCGGCACGTCTTCGAGCGCGGAGTCGGCGAGGTCGGCAGAAATTGGCGTTACACCGATGGCTTCGACTCTTTTGCGATCTTTGTCTTTGCCAAAACGCGCGAGCCCATAGACCTCGTTGTCTTCGGCGAGTGCTGCCGCCACGGGGAACGCGACTTGTCCGGTTGGACCCGTGATCAGGATCTTCTCACCTTTGATACTGCTCGTGGCTTCACTCACGTTTTGAACTCCTTCGGTTGGTGCGCTTTCTGCTGACGCGCGGTCGACGGGGCATAGTAGCGCGGGCCAACTGGAGGGAATCCAGAACGCGAACCCTGATTTGCCTCGATTGAGAACCGGGCCTGGACGTCAGTTGAATGCGAATCCGCAGGAATCGCTGCCGACCGTTTGGCTTCCATTGCAGAAGACACGACGGTCGCCTTTGAAATGCTTTCGAAGGCGCACGATCGGGTCCCGGATCAGTTCGGTTCTGAGATTCGCTTGAGCGCGTCGAAGCCTTCCATCTGCTTGCGTTTGTTCACCGAGTCATCTTCTTCGCTGCTAATCAGATTGCGAATCGGCTTGGTTCGAAACATGCGAAACGTTCCGAGGCGGGTCCCGTCGCGATTGAAGCGACCCAGCATCTCTTGGCCGGTCGGATCTCCGCGTTCGACCGTGTAGGCCGTCACACCTTCTTCGCCACCGCGCGCGGCGTTCCCCATGACTTCGGTAATCTTGAACGTCAGGTTTTCGCCGTGGCGCTCAATTTCCCAGTTTTCGTGAAAGCCAACCACATTGATGCCGGCGACTCGGTTCGCCCCCGTTGATGCCCAACCTTTTTCGTCCGACCCGCGTAGTGACTTCGACTTTGAGCCTCGTGAATTGACTCTTGGCCCATCCATGATCTCTTCAACCTGGCTATCGCTGGGTTCCCACTTGGCGAGCACGCGGCTGCGGGGGTTTCCTTTGTACGACTCGAATCGACCGTCTTGGTTTTCGATGACGACGATCGGGTACTCGACCCAATAGATGCGGCTACCGCGTGGTTCGAAGGTCCATATTTTGTCGAGCCAACGGTCGGCGTCACTGTTCTTGGTCGCGGAGTCCTTGTAGTGAACCAGGACAAACCACGTGCCCATGAGCTCCGACTTCGACCGTTTGACCTTGCTCTTCTCAGCGTCCGCGATCGCAGCCGCACACACGACCGATAGAAACACAAAGACGATGAGGGTTGCGCTAGCGAATCGGAAAGCCACGGCTAGATCTCGTTCTGCAGCATCTGGTCCAAGGTCTGTCGGCGGCGGATTAATTCTGACGAACCGTCAGCACGAATCAGGATCTCGGCACATTCGGGAAACGCATTGTAATTCTTGGCCGACATCCCAGAGCAATAAGCGCCGGCGCCTTCGATCACCAGAGCATCGCCGACGCGTGGGTCGGCAAGCTTGCGGGTCTGCAGCGCTTCCGGGTTTCCGGGCTCAGGCGTGAGGATGTCGCCGCTCTCGCAGCAGTGTCCTACAACGAGAAAGTCGCCCGTGTCACGGCTTTCGTCGGTACCGGGCACGACGATGATGGGATGCTGTCCTCCGTACATACTCGGCCGCACGATTTCGGACATACCTGCATCGATCTTCACAAAGCGATAACCGCCATCGGCACTCGTTTCGACGACGTCGGTTACGGTGCAGACGAGTGCGCCGCAGTTGGCCGCCAAAAATGTGCCGGGTTCAACCTCGAGCGTAAGTTCGCGGCCCTGCTCGCGTGCAAAGTTCTCTACTTCGGGAACGATCTTCTGTCCGACTGCGATCAAATCGGTCGAATCTTCGTTCGCCATGCGCCTCACTTTGAAACCACCGCCCAAGCTCAGGCTCGTGACTTCAGGAAGCTTTGCCGCGATTGCCAAAGACATTTTTGCACAGACCACCCACTTGTCCGGATCAGAGCCCGACCCAATGTGGGTGTGCATGCGGGTGATGTGGAGATTGTGTCGCGCGGCAGTTTCGAGGACCTGATCGAGCTGCTCGTGCCAGATGCCGAAGCTCGCCGACGGGCCGCCGACGTTGGTTCGATTGCTGTGCCCCGAACCCAGGCCTGGGTTGATTCGGACCGAAAGCTCACCACCCGGTTTCGCTTCGCCGAACTTTTCAAGCTGCAACAAGGAGCATGCGTTGAAACGAACGCCTTTGGCGATCAACACGTCGAGGTTTCGCGGGAGTTCTTGCGCCGTGATCTGGATTCTTTCGGGGGCAACACCAGCGCGCATCGCGCGTTCGGCTTCGAAGCCACTACTTGCGTCAATGTGCAAACCCGTGGCGGTCAAGATGCGAAGTACTTCGGCAGTCGGCAGGGCCTTCATCGCGTACCGGCCGATCAGGCCATATGGGTTCGGGAATGCGAGAACGTCATTCGCTCGATCGAGCAGCGTCTGCTCGTCATAAACGTAGAAGGGGGTTCCGAATTCGCGTTGGAGTTCGATCACGCGGGCGGCGTCGAGAAATCTCAGAGTTTCCATTTCAGTACTTTCATTTTGCGCGACTTCGATTGGCACGATAGGCACACTGGGTTGGCGGACGAAGCCGCGGTGGAGTTTGTCTGCTGCGCAGGATATCACTACTGCGCGGCGGATTCCTGTTTCTCGCTCGCGTCGAGACGGCCCGCGAGGACCCGGGCGAGAGGTTCCGTGACGTCGAACCGCTCCATGAGGATCTTCAAGATCGCGGTAATGGGCGTCGCGAGTAGCATTCCAACGATTCCCCAGAGTGCTCCCCAGAACATCAAGGCGAGCAAGATCGTGACGGGGTGTAGATCGAGTGCATCGCCCATGATTTTTGGAGTGAGGACATTGCCAATCAGAAACTGAACCGTGGCTGGGAGCGCGATCGCAAGGACCGCCTGCGTGGACGAAAGCTCGGGGCTAAACAGCACGACGGGGAGCGGGAGCAAGACCGCAATGATCGACCCGATGTTTGGGATGAAGTTGAGCAAGAAGGTGAAGAGGCCAAAGACAAGCGCGAGGTCGACTCCGAGCGCGGCGAGGATCAACCAAACCAACACGCCTGTCGCCGCGGACATCAGCGTTTGATTTACGATGTAGCCCTTCACTCGGGATTCGATTTGGCTGCGTACCCCCTTTTGATCGTGGGCGGCGTTCGAACCCCCGGCGAGCAAGAAGAACGTAAAGATCAATACAATGAAGCCCTGGGAAAAAAGGTCGACGAGCGCTTGGGTCGTCCCAGCCAAAATGCGTCCGACTGAATCTGCCGGGATCACCGAAGTGGGGTCGAACTGAATGTCCGCTTGATCGACGCCGAGCAGGTCGAGTGGGACGGTTAGGGCTTCTCGACCGCGTTCGAGCATCGACGAAATTTGCTCTTGATACGCGGCAGAGTTCGCGGAGAGGTCGCGCACGGACGATGAAACCAAACCGCTGATCAAGAATAAAGCGACGCTCATCAAGACGAGCGTCGAAAGCAGCGCCAACCCGCGCGGCATCCGCAACCATTGCGTTTGGGCTTCCACAAGCGGAGCAAGGCCCAATGAGAAGAAAAGCGAAAGCACAAACGGAATCAAAACGGGTCGAAGCCAAAAGAGTGCGGTGGCAACGGCGATGGTGCTGAGCACCAATAGGCAAAGGGTTTGAGTCCGTTGTTCTCGGTCTTTCAGGTTCATCCTTCAACCCCTTGAATTGAATTGCCGCAGTGTCGCCAACTTGGACCCACCCGACAAGCTAAGCGCTTTCAGCCGCTGCCCATGTGACGAGCACGCTCGCCGTGGGAAGCTTTGGCTTGCCTGTACAGATCGAACTGTCCGCGTGCGCGACTCATGTTGTGCTCTCCCGCACGTTCGAAGCGCTCCGAGTCCCACGCCCAGTGAGTCTCTCTGAGTGCATCGGTTGCGAATCGGATGCTGAGTTCGAGCGATACGACTTCGAGCCCAAAGGTCAGTGAATGAAGCTCGGCGGCATCGGGTGTCGCATCGAACGTCGACATCAGCCCGTCGACTGTGGCTTCGGCAAACGTGATGTCGAGTTCCGCCTCTGGTGCGTCTTCGGGGAGACGGTTGCACCACGAGCGAAGCGCATCGCCCCAGTCATATGCGAGCGGCATGCGGGCGAGAGTGTCGAGGTCAATCAATGCAACCGGGGAGGGCGATGTTTCGTCTGCTGCGGGTTCGAAGAGCAAATTGTTGAGTTTGAGATCACCGTGGATGACTCGGTTGGGTGCTGAACTGAGCGATGGAAGCAAGTCGGCTTCTGCGAGCAGGCCTTCGGACAGCAATTTGACTGCGGGATAACACGGGTGTCCTTCGCATTCGCCAAGCGCAAGCTTTAAATCTTTAATGTGTTTCTGGGTGTCGTGAAACGGGAAGCCAATCGAATGCAGTGGTGCATCGTAGTCGAGGAGTGCCCGGTGGAATGTCGCGACGAGGTGGCCCGCCCCATTGAGCTGGTCCGCGTTTTGAGGAATGTCGAACGAGATTCCCGGAAGACACGTCATCAGCCGCCACAAACCGTCTTCGCCGAGGTCCGCGTAGGGTTTCCCATCACTCATCGCGAGTTCGAATGTCGTCACCCCACGGGCGCGAAGGTGCTGCGTCACGCTTTGGATGTTGTCGATCACCCGAGGTGAGAACACCGGGCTCATCCGCTGAAGGATGAAACGATCCCCCCCAGCGTCTCGCACGTCGAATGTCGCGTGAATCAACCCCGTGGTGATGAGGCTTGCGACGGGGTCGGAGAGACAGGCGACGGAACGGAGTGCGCGTTGAGGATTCACGATATTACGGGAATCAGGGTGCGTCGGCTTTGCCAGTCGTGATCTGCGTCCCATCGTTGGCCACATTGCCTGCGGCAAATTTGGAAAGCTTCTCGGAGACCGCGGTGAGAAGCGAGTCGAACCCCTTGCGTTTCAACGTTGACGAATACTCTGAGCGGCGAAGCGACAACTCACTCACGGTGCCGTTCATATACACGTCGATGATCTTCCAACCGTCTTCAGTCTCGTGAAGGCGGTAGTTAAGCTTGACATCATCGTCGTTTGGAAGGACCAAGGTTGTGCTGACCAACTTGGTTTTGTGCGGGGCGTCCTGCTCTGCGTTTGTGACGAAGTGCTCGCCTGAATAACCCTTGAAGCGACCCGCGTAGTTGGCCACGGTGAGGTTGGAAAACGATTGAAGCCAAAGGTCTTGCTCGGCTTCGGAGAGTTTCTTCCACGCGCGCCCAATTGAGTTCGACGCCATGAATCTCTGATCGATGTGAGCGTTCACTGCGGGAGCGATCAGATCGAAGCGCCCCTGATAGCCAAGGGCATCAGCCTGTTTCATCGCTTCGGTCAGCACCTCGTGGAGGTTCTCGACCGACGCGGTTGCGGTTGCGGCCGTCGCGGTGCTGCTCGAAAGCGTTAGGCAGGCAGCAAGTACAAACAGTGAAATTGTCAAAAATGAACGCACGAAACTTGTCCCTCTCTTCTCGGCGGACCGGAGCGAACGTTGTGGGAAGAAACGCTCCCCGATCAGCAATGGAAACCACAGCGGGTGCCGGGTGGATTGTTCGGGGGCGACGGCGGCCAGTCTAGTGCTTCCCCCTTCGATCTGCTTTTGGCGCCGCGAACCCCGCGGGGTTTGGCGGTTTACGATGATGTTGCCTCTGAAGTTGGACGTTCGACGCGCTCGCCATTCAATAAATTCGCGCGCTTTGCTGAAAATGGTCTCGCGGAAACGGCGTGCGTTATGCTGCCGCGCGACCGCCCACCCCGGAGCTTTTGTCGTGCCCGATCAACATGAGTTCGAACGCCTCGAAGCCTTGCGATGAGAGGCTTCTATCTCATTCATGTCGCCACCGGTGTAATTCTGATCGCGATGCTGGTTGGTTTTTACAATCTGAAGAACGATTCGGCTGGTCGTAGCGGGGTGGTTGAAAGTGTCTCCTCGAAAGGGACAGTAAGTGCGGCGGTATTGCCTCCCCGCGCCAGTGATGTGCCGCTGTCATTTGTCGATCACAACGGAAAGGCGACGAGCGAACTCGAGTTTCGGGGTCGTCATGCGTTGATCTTCTTTGGCTATGCGAGTTGCCCCGATGTATGTCCCGGCAACCTCGTTGTGATGCGCCTCGCGCTTGACCTATTAGGCGAACAGGCCGCAAGCATTCAGCCGCTTTTCGTAAGTTTTGACCCGGCGCGAGACAACCCGGAAATGCTCAAGAACTACGTCGCACACTTCAGCCCTCGCCTGATTGGGCTGACCGGCTCTCCCGCCGAAATCGAAGCGGCCACAAGCGCGTATGGGGTGTACTTCGAAGTGGTCAAGAAAGAGGGCAGCTCCGAGCTCACCGGTGAAATCGAGCACACCTCCAAGACTTTCTTGATCGGGCCGCATGGTGAAGCGCGCGCGATTTTCAGACACAACACCCAGCCAGAAGAGATGGCGTCGGTGATTCGAACCCAGCTAGCTGAATCTCCACGGCTTCCTTCCACGACCGCGACTAAGGTACAGTGACGTAGATGCTCAATCTTCTTCCCCACTTCGGCGCACTTTGTAACTTGACTATTCTGGTTCTGATCGTGCGGGCCTTCATTGCGATCCGCGCTGGCGACCGAGTGCTGCATCCAAAGTTGATGAAGGCTGCGCTCGCCACCGGCGCGGTTTTTCTGGTTTCATACGCGATTCAAATTGCAACGGTTGGTCACGGCGCGGCACCCGGGGAAGGGCTCTATAAACAGGTCTTTCTGGGGCTTCTCCTGACTCACACGATCGCAGCGGTTGCAGTGCTGCCTTTGGTATTGCGCTCCGCATATCTTGGGATCCAAGGGCGCTACAGCGACCATAAGAAGATTGTTCGCTTTGCGTATCCAGTTTGGCTGTACGTCGGGCTGACCGGCGTAATCGTCTACGTCATGATGTATCTGCTCTAGCAGGCTGCCGAAGAACTCACGCTCGTCGCCATGCGCCCGTCTTTCCGGCTCGCTCTTCGTAGCGAAAACTGACTGGCTCTAGCGCCTCATAGAAAAAGCGATCGACACTCGTTCGAAGATCTGTGATGTACACGCTTGTACGGGTAGGCAGTCTCGGGAGAGTCCCGTTCGTGGAAATCTTCAGGTACAAATGTCACTCCATCGCTCGTCGGGAAATCAGAGGCTCGGGCTCTTTCTGGCAACCATCACCACGGTGATCTGGTCGTTCTTGCCCAACTTGCTGAAGTATCTGCTCTCGCACATCGATCCCTATACCCTGACTTGGTATCGCTTTGCGATCGCGAGCGTTGGCTTTACGCTGCTCCTCAAATACCAAGGCGCACTCCCGAAGCTGGGTGAGTTGGGAAGGCGCGATTTCTTTCTGCTGCTCATCGCAACCTCGGGGCTCGCCGCAAATTACATTTTCTTTCTCATCGGGCTCGACCTGACGTCCCCCGCGACTTCCCAGGTTCTCATTCAGATCGGCCCTGTGTTACTTGCGTTGGGCGGGATCGTGATTTTTCGTGAGAACTTCACGAAGACCCAATGGTTAGGCTTTGCGATCCTCGTGGTTGGGCTGGTCGTCTTCTTTCAAAGTCAACTCTCTGAACTTGCTGGGAAGGTGAGTGAAGCTGAGCAGTACCGCCTCGGAGCGATGGCCATCGTTGCGGCCGGCATTTTCTGGGCGGCATATGGGTTGGCGCAAAAGCAGTTGCTCGTATCAATTCCATCCCAGCCTTTGATGTTGTGTCTGTTCTTGGGCTGCACGGTGTTGTTTTTTCCTGCGACCGATCTTCGCTCGGTGGGAGAGCTCGACGCGACTGGCACTACCGGGTTGGTGATTGCGGCCCTCGCGACGGCGGGTGCTTACGGCTGCTTTTCCGCGGCCCTTGAACACGTCGAGGCATCCCGGGTAAGCGCGCTCATTGCCCTGGTACCCCTCGGTACTCTTGCTTCGAGTTATCTGCTGAGTTCTATGGTCCCCGACCTTGTCCCGCGGATCTCGCTTTCTACGCTGAGTCTCGCGGGGGCTGGCGCAGTGGTTTT
>JASDVE010000018.1:8474-9695 GCA_041891195.1 Myxococcota bacterium
GTTTTGGGATCGCTGATCACCGCGTTGAGTGGTGAGTCGATTGAGCGTTCGCGCGATTGATGCATCGAAGTGTGTCGGCGGGTTGAACCGTTTGCTGCTGTGTTGGGATGGAATGTGAATCCGTTACCCTTGCTCGCTCATGGAGACGGAACCAAATGCAGCGGCAACGAACCCATCCGTCGAAGACGTCGCAGGGCGTTTAGACGGACCACTTGAGGGAGAACCCTCCGGCGGCACGCCGTCAATCGAGCAGAGCGAACTCCTCGCCATCGCAGGAATTTGGTTTGTGGCTTTCCTGCTGCGCTTCGCACACCTCTTGGAAATTCGGGACAACGACCCGTTCTTTCGAAACCCTGCGGTAGATCCAACCTTCTACCACGAATGGGCCGTGCGGATCGCAAATGGTGACGTGCTAGGCGAGGGGGTCTTCTTGCAGGGCCCGCTGTATCCATACCTGCTTTCGATTTTATATTCTGTCGTGGGTCCAAACTTTTTTTTATCACGATTTTTAAACGCAGTGATCGGCGCCGTGGTCTGCGTGATGATCTGGCGCGTTGCGCGCGAGTTGTTCGACCGAAGAACCGCGCTAATCGCCGCGGCAATGTATGCGGTGTATGGGATGGCGATTTTTTACGAAGGCAGCTTGCTCATTTCGAACTTGTTATTGCCTCTGAGCCTTGGGGTCGCATGGCTATCGATTCGCGCATTAGAAGACAGGAGTGCTTCTCGCTGGCTCGCCCTGGGAGTCCTGGTTGGCGTGGCCGCATTAGCGCGCCCGAACATGTTGCTCTTTGCACCGTTCGCAGTCCTCATGTTATTGGTGTCGACGCCGCCACTGCGAGACTTTCGTCAGACGGCACGACTCGGAGGCTGTCTGTTGTTTGGCGTCGCGCTCGCGGTTTCGCCAGCCACACTTCGCAACTATGCGGTCGCGGGAGATCCTGTTTTGATCTCGGCGTCTGGGGGCATGAATTTCTACAACGGCAACAACCCCGACGCGAATGGCATTCATAACGTTCCAAGTCTCTTCGATCGCTCGGTGGCGGATCATCCGTCTGAGCAGAACAGGGTCTACAAAGCGTACGCGGAAGAAAAGCTCGGCCGAACCCTAAAGGCGTCTGAAGTTTCCAGCTATTGGATGGGACGCGGGGTTGAATACGTGGGCGAGAACCCGGTTGAATGGTTGCAGCTACTCGGGTTGAAGTTCATGTTGTTCGTGAA
>JASDVE010000019.1:0-429 GCA_041891195.1 Myxococcota bacterium
CTTCGGTGCCGCGTTCGAACCCCGCTTTGACGAAATGCGCCGCGCGCTCGCGCGAACTCCAAAACCGAGAACTGGGGACGTCCGACCGGAAGATCTTTCGTAGCGATGGCCTACGCTCGAAATAATCCGCCGGGTCTGGCACCTGTATCAATGCCTTCTCGATTGGTCACCTGCCCACCAACCAACGTCGCGACGTAGCCCGTCGCACTTTGAAGTAGCCGCGGCGCGCCACTCGGTAGATCGTGCTCGACCCGGGGAGGGCCGTGCGCGATGCGTCCGGGGTCAATCACGTTGATGTCGGCGCGCAGGCCTTTCTTAACGAGGCCGCGATCGTTCATGCCGTAGAGTTCCGCAGGGTCGCGGGTGAGCATCCGGACCGCTGTTTCGACCGGGATTTTGTCGCCGCGCTTTCGTTCGCGCACCCAATGC
>JASDVE010000019.1:439-9652 GCA_041891195.1 Myxococcota bacterium
ACCCAATGCTGGAGCATGTAAGTCGGATAACTCGCGTCGCAAATCACCGACACGAGCGCGCCGCCGTCGCCGCCACCGACGAGAGTGCCCGGTCGCGAAAGCATTTCGCGGACCACTTCGAGGTTGCCATCTGCGTAATTGCCCATGAATACGTTGAGAAAGCCTGGGCCGCTGTTCAGTTGGGCTGCGTCACATAGCGCGTCGTAGATGCCGGCCATCGGTTCGACCCCGCTCGCTTCAAACTTACGGCCGAGGCTCAACGCCGGATCGGGTTCGGCGAGAGATTCGGTGTCGGGCGGAAACGTGCTGCCAAGACTGCTCATAATAATCGTGACCGCGTGCTGAAACATTGGAGTCTGGACCGGCTCTTCGAGGATCCGAGCACGACGTGCCGGATCGCGAAGTGCTTCCATTCGTTCGGCGAGCGGAAGGTCTGCGACTTCCACAAAGCTCGGACGATCGACAAAGGGGTGGAACGTGTCCCAGCTAAGGAGCAACCCACCCGGGCGATTAATCGTCATCGGGACGAGACGCGCGCCTTCAGCGTTCGCGGCGTCGGCCATGTCAAATACTTCGCGCCAGAGTTCCGGCTGAACATTGTTTTGCGAGACGGTGAAGACAACCGTACATCCGGTATCGAGACTCACCTGGCGATAGAAGGCCAACTCGCGACGAAATCCATCCGGGTCTTCGCCCATGAGGCCGGCCGGCACAACCTGAAACAAGCCGCGCCCATCTTTTTGTGCGGACTTCATGATCGCGTTGACTTCCCGGGACTCGGCAAAGGTGCCGGGGACCGCTTCGCCGTTGGTCGATGTGTGCATCGTGATGCGATTGCTCGAAAACGCGATCGCTCCGGCTTCGACCGCTTCTCTTGCGAGTCGGGCCATCTCATCCACTTGGGCATCGGTTGCGGGTCCGTTCACCGGGCCGTCGTCGCCGATCGCATACGTGCGCAGAGCGCCGTGTGGAATCTGTGCGGCGACTTCGACCGCACGCGGTTTTGACGCGAGAGCATCGAGATACTGCGGAAAGCTTTCCCATGCCCATTGAATGCCGTCGTGAAGTGCCGCGCCGGGGATGTCTTCGACGCCTTCCATGAGGTCGATCAACACCTTCTTGTGATGCGGACGGACTGGGGCAAACCCAACCCCGCAATTGCCGACGACAACGGTTGACACGCCATGGTCGGCAGAAGGGGCAAGACGATCGTCCCACGTGGCCTGACCGTCGTAGTGGGTATGTGGGTCTATGAAACCGGGGGTGACGAGTAGGCCGTTGGCTTCGATGACTTCGGCAGCATTTTCGGTGGGGAGCTGGCCGGCTGCAGCGACTTCAGCGATGCGGCTATCGCGAACCGCGATGTCAGCGCGACGTGGCGCATCTCCCGTCCCGTCTGCGAGGTCGGCGTTGCGGATGAGGATGTCGATGTTCATGAGATGCTCGGCTCCGTTGTGGTGTTCGGGTCAGTGCTCTAAATGCTAGGCGATCCGCCGGTAGGGCGAGCCGAATGCGAGCCGCGGCTTCAGCGGCCATTCCTGCTGTTCGTTTAGGTATTACGTCACCGCATCGACGACAACTTTCTCTTCGTCTTGGATCAATCAGTGACCGGCGTCGAGTGCAAGCGATTTAAAGAGGCCCGCCACCTAAGTTTAGAGGCGTGCTTGCACGTCAGAATTCATGCGAAGGCCGATATGTCTTGTTCTCCGTAGACATAGAGTGCCGGCGACGAGATGGACGGGCGTTGCGCTGGGGTGTGGAATCGAAAGCGAGGCCATCTCGCCTCCGGGCCTTCACCTCCCTATGCTGCCGCCCATGGAAATCCTTCTCGTTCGACATGGCGAGCCTGTTACGGCTTTTAGTGAAACTGAGCCCGTGGACCCCGAACTGACTGCGCGGGGTCACTGGCAAGCGGAATGCTTGAGCGCGTGGCTCGCCCATGAGCCGATCGACTATGTCGTGGCGTCCAGCAAGCGCCGCGCGATGGAAACTGCAGCACCGCTGGCCAGTCGACTTGGGCTCGAGCCGGAAATTATTTCCGACTTGGTTGAGATCGACCGCAACGCGAAGATCTACGCGCCGCCGCCGCTCGTGAAGGAACGGTTTCCCGAATACTACGAATCGATGCAGAAGGGAGAGTTCGAGAAGATCGGCTGGGATTCCTTCGACGTCTTTCGTGCCCGCGTGCGGGGTGCGTGGCAAGAGTTACTGGATCGACCTCGCGGCGAACGGGTGGTTGTGGCTTGTCATGGCGGAACGATCGGTGTGATTCTGAGTCAGGTGCTGGACATCCAGAGTCACACACTGTTGGACGCCACTCCGTTTGCATCCATCACGCGTCTGGTTGTGGAAGAGGGCGGGGTAAAAGTGCGATCTCTCCACGAGGTCGCGCATTTCGATGGCGTTCGCGAGCGCGCAGTAGGGCCCGAAGGGGAAGGCTTTCCGTCGGCCTAGTTGGCAGACGTCTCCGAGATCGACTGAGCATAGGGTGGGCGAAGTCGGGACGGGGCAGTCGAGTTGAAGCGGAGGGCGCTGTACTCCCTTCATGTGCTTCAGAACGCGACTGGAGAAAGTCGTCCTCCCCGGACTAACTTCAAGTTTCAATATATTCGGGAGAAACACGATGGGCGTACTCGAAGGCAAGGTGGCATGGGTTAGCGGCGGTAGCGGCGGCATTGGTTCGGCGACGCTCCGACGCTTTGTAGAAGAAGGCGCCGCGGTTGTCTGCTCTGACATCAACGACGAAGCCGGCGAAAAGCTTGTCGAAGAGCTCAAGAGTGCGGGCGGTCGGGCTGTTTACTCCCACTGCGATGTCGCGAACCTAGACGAAGTCATGGCGAGTGTGGGCGTTGCGGTATCTGAATTCGGACGCATCGACATCCTGTTTAATAACGCCGCGACTAGCACGGGTGGCTACGTCGCTGACCTTGATCCCGAGGGCTGGGACCGAAGCCTTCGCGTGATGCTCACCGCCGCGATGTACGGCATGAAGGCCGCGATCCCTCACATGCTCGAACAAGGCGGCGGATCCATCATTTCGACATCCTCGATTTACGGCTTCGTGTCCGCTGCGGGCAACTCTCCTTATGCCACCGCGAAGGCGGGGCTCATCAATCTCTCTCGCTCCGCCGCAATCGAATACGGCCGCAAGGGCATTCGCTCGAATTGCGTGTGTCCCGGCGCGGTTGAAACGCCGATGCTCGACCAAGTTTTGGGCCTCGGACTCAAGAGCCGAGAAGCCATCGCGGACATGCACGCCACCGGGAAGACGCTTCAACCCGTTGAGGTCGCGAACCTCGTGGTCTTCCTCGCAAGCGATCAGTCCTCTGGCATCACAGGACAGGCCATCGCGGTCGATGGTGGACTTCTCGCCGGGTGCGACCTAACAGGTGTTCCGCCGATGCAATGAGGTCTGCGCTTGAACTGTGCAGGGCGTTGCCGAATGTGTGATGAAGCGAGAGCGTGAGCGCTGAACCGCGCGCTAATCAACACCACCGAAACGACATGTCGACTGTTTCGAGGTTGCGAACTGAGGTGCAACCCGAGATTGTCGATCATGGACCTCAAGCTGCCCCGGCTACCCTGAATGAAAGCAATCGGGTCCTCAAAATTTTTCGCACCGGCGACGCCTGGGTTCAGCTCCCAGGCACGCGCATTCGCGAAGCGAGAAGACGATGAAAGCCGATCGGCAGCAGTCGTTTGATCCAGTCTGCCAAGTAGGCTTCGATCCCAACGATGACACGAAGCTTCTTCTTACGGATGCCTTTGATGATGGCTCGCGCGACGTCTTCCGGCGGGTGGCCGTATTTGTCGAAGCTTTCTTGTAGTTGCTCTCGCGCCTCTTCGTTCTTCACCCGCACGGTTCGGGTGATCCCCGTCGAAATCCCGCCCGGATGGATGCTCGTCACGCCGACTGTGGTGTCGCGCAGCTCGGCCCAGAGCGATTCACTGAAGCCTCGCACTGCAAATTTTGTGGCGCAGTAACTGCTCTGGCCTGGCACGCCTACAAAACCGAACATGCTCGAGATGTTTACGATGTGGGCTTCGTCCGCTTTGTGGAGCTCTGGCAAGAAGAACTTGCAGCCGTGCACTACGCCCCAGAAGTTGACGCCGACAAGCCACTGGAAATCTTCGAGGCTGTGCTCCTCAAAACTCTTGAGCACCGAGACGCCCGCGTTGTTGACCAGGATGTTGATGCCACCATGCGCCGCCGTAATTTCATCGGGCAGTTCCTGCATGCGCTCCGCGTTGGAAACGTCAGCCAGGTGACACGTCGCGCGAACGCCGAGCGCTTCCACCGCGACGGCAACTTCTTTGAGTCGATTCTCGTCCAGATCGATGAGGGCCAAGTTGCACCCCTCTGCGGCGAGGCTTTCGGCCGTCGCGCGGCCTATGCCACTTGCGGCTCCTGTCACCGCTGCCACCCGACCGCGAAGTTCTTTCATGATGCTGCTCCTGGCTTCTGGATTAATCCACTGCGATGAGAGACGGAAGTTTTCGTTCCAGCAACGCGTCGTAACGGTTGCGAATTTGGGCGCGGTAGCTCGGTTGGGTCGGGATGAGAAACTCACCAGACCGGATGCCCGCGAGGACTGGTTCGAGGGCCGCTTCGGGCGGCTTGCCATCACTGAGCATTGCGTCGAGCGCCTGCACGGTGCCTTTGCCGTCTTCGCTTTCGTCGACCCCATAGCGTTCTGGGCGCACCCGAGCGGTCCGCGCGATTCCGGTTTCGAATGTGCTCGGGGTGAGGACCGATGCACCAATTTTCGATTCGACCGCGCCGAGGTCCAAAGCGAGGCACTCGGTCAGCGACAGCGCTGCGCACTTTGAAACCACATAGGGACTCGAGGCCGGTCCCGCGACAAAAGCCGCGACCGAAGCCGTGTTGACGACATGGCCCTCGGTGCCTTGCGCGATCATGCGCGGCACAAAGCTTCGAGTGCCATGGATGATGCCCCAGACGTTGACCCCCAACGTCCATTCCCAATCTTCAACACTGCGCTCCCAGAACAGGCCACCTTGGAAGACTCCGGCATTATTGACCAAAAGGTCGACTTGCCCGAAAGCGTCGAAGCTCGCATCCGCGAGAGCGGCGACGGAACTTTCTTCGGAGACATCTACGGCATATGCGATTGCATCGTTGCCGATCGACCCCGCCGTGGCCTTGGCGCCGGCTTCATCAATGTCAGCGGCCACCACGCGCATGCCCTCGTTCGCAAAGCCCTGGGCTAGCGCGCGGCCAATACCGCTTGCGGCGCCCGTGACGACGGCCACCTTGCCGTGAAAATCTTGGATCATGGCTTCGACTCTCCTCGAAAGTTGGGTTGCGGATAAGCGGGTGGGGCGGCATCGAAGTTCTTGTACCACAATATAGTTTTCTATGATAATCACCTTCGCAACTCGCGTGCCTGCGGGGCGTACTTGTCGCTGTAGAGCGAGAGAGGAGAACGAGGAGAATGGGAGCGATGTCGAAGCCTGCCGCGCAGATTTTGCTGGAGCGCTATTGGGACGAAGTCAACAACGAGGGCAGGTTCGAGTTGATCCGGGAACTATGCGCGGACCCCATTGTTCGACATGACCCCGACGGCAAGACCACCAAGTTGAGCCACGACGAACAGATCGAACGCGTGCGCATGGGCGTCGAAAAGATGGGCGTCACGATCTCGCGAGTCGTCACTTGCGCGAACGAGACCACCGCTACTTCTGTCTGGAACATGACCATGACGAAGCACAACGACACGAAGATGTGCGGCATTGAGGTCTTCACGGTCGAAGAGGGTCGCTTGGCCCACTGTTGGAACACGCCATACGCAGAAGGTCATTGGGGATAAAGAAGTGAGCGGTCATTCCTATTCAACGTTGCGAGCGACGATTCCCCGAGCAGGCTTCGTGGGGCTTCGCGAGTGCGCCACCCTATGAGCGACGCCAACTTGGGAACGGAGTCGACGCCGCGCGTTCTTGGCCTCGAAGAAGTCGCAGAGCACCCCGGAGCCGTCGGCGGCAAAGCAGCCGGGCTCGCACGTTTGCGCGCGATGGGATTGCGGGTGCCCGATGCCGTGGTGTTATTGAACGGCCGCGCCGGTGAAGTCCCTGCCGAGCTTTCGACTTGGATGGAGGAGCAAGGCGACACGCGATTTGCCGTTCGTTCGTCGGCGCTCGACGAAGACGGAACGGAAGCTTCGTTCGCAGGCCAGTATGAAAGTGTGCTGAACGTAGGCGGCCGTGAAGAGATGGCGACTGCGATCACGCACTGTCTTGCGTCCGCGCAAAGCGAACGCGCCACCGCGTATCGCGACGAGCGCACCGATACGAATGAACCTGCGCCGGTCATGCCGCTGGTGGTCCAACGCATGGTGGACGCGCGTGCGGCCGGAGTTTGCTTTACAGCCGACCCTGTCACGAACCGGCGGGCGCGGTTGGTTCTCGATTCGGTCGCGGGTCTTGGCGAAGCGTTGGTATCGGGCCAGGCCTCTCCCGATCACGATGAACTCGCGCGACGCAACGGCCGGTGGGAACCGACACAGCTCGCGGGAGGCGCGCCGGTACTCGCGAACGGCGAACGAGAGCAGATTGCTCGAGAAGCGATCGATGCGGAGACCCAAGCGAGCGAACCGTTGGACCTCGAATGGGCGATCGATCAGAACGGAACGCTCTTCTGGTTGCAAGCGCGGCCCATTACAACGTTGGGGCTAGACCCTCAAACCCTCGACTCGGTGTCAAGAATTCCCGGCGATGTCTTCACCCGTTGCAATGTGGGCGAAATGATGCCCGGTGCCGTCTCTCCGCTTACGTATTCAAACTGCGCACGTGCCATCGACGTCGGCTTTCAGGACAACATGATCGACGTCGGTGTGCGGAAAGAGCGCTCCGTTGAAAACGTGTACGTCCTTATGTCTCATGGACATCTCTTTATTAACTTGAGCGGGGGCGCGCGCTTTTCCTCTGCCGTGACGGGCAGCCATCCCGATCAACAGAGCCTGGCGATCTGTGGTCGTGTCATTTCAGAAGTCGTGGCTGCCCCGGTGCCTTCGGTTTGGGTTCGCATCCCGCGCATCGTGAAGCAAGTGACGGCAGTGCTACGCGCGCAGCCGAAGCTGCGGCGAATGGAAGCGCTACGCGGGCTCGGCGACATTGCGGTCGGCGAAAGCGGGCTGGAAAGCTGGCGACACATCGACGCACGAATGGAAAGTCTCTATGAGGCGTACCAATTACACCTTACGGTGTCTTCAGGGGCTGGCGCACTCACCCCCATCCTTCTGCGCATCTTGTCGAAGGGCGAGGAGCCGACTGATGCCCATCATGCAGCGGTGTCACGTCTGCTTACGGGTGCCAAGGGCGTTGAGAGTGCGGACATCGCCGAAGGCGCAACCCGTATTCTCGAAGCACTGGTGTCTCTAGGCGACGCGAACCAGGGCTTTTGCGAACTTGCCGTTCCCGACGCATTGGCATGGCTGAACGGTGACGACTCCGGTGAAGCCGGCGTGTTGTTCCGAGCCTATATGTCGCGCCATGGTCACCGCAGTGTGCGCGAACTCGACGTGCGACAGCCCGAATGGGCTCACGAACCGACACCCGTTGTGCGTTCGCTGCAGGCTCAGCTTCGCGGCCGATTGAAAGGGGGACCGCAAGAACCCCAAGCCCCGGTGCGCGACAATGCCTCATCGCGAGATAGCGGTGCAAAGGAACCCTTTCGCTGGTTGTCTCGCTTTGCGCACGCCGCGGTGCGAAATCGTGAGGCATGCAAATCACAACTCGTTGCCTGCACAGTCCACTTCAAGCGTGCCTACCGCGGACTGGGCGCACAGCTCGAAAGAGAAGGTCGGCTTCCGGACGCAGACGCGGTCTACTTCTTGACTCACGAAGAACTCGGAACGCTCGCTGGAGCTTCTCTCGGCGACGCGCTAACGGAAGAAGCGGTCGCTCGCCGGCAGGCTCTCGCCTATCAAGAGACCCTGCACTTTCCAGAAGTTTCGGTGGGACTTCCAGAACCTGAACTCCTTGTGTTCGACACCGACGAGAACGATGAACTCATCGTCGGCAAGCCGGTAAGCCAAGGCAAAGTTGAAGGCATTGTGCGGGTGGTTCTCGCGTTGGAAGACGCAGAAGCCTTGGAGCCCGGCGAAATTTTGGTCTCGCCAATCACCGATGTAGGTTGGACGCCGTACTTCGCTGTCATTGCAGGACTGGTGACCGACGTCGGGAGTGCGGTTTCTCACGGCGCAGTAGTGGCGCGCGAATACGGTTTGCCAGCGGTCCTTAATACGCGCATCGGTACGCGCGCCCTGCGCACTGGCGATCGTGTTCTCCTCGATGGCGATCGTGGCGTCGTCGAGGTACTCGAACGTGCGGGTAGTTGAGCTGCGGTGATCGCTTGAACAAAGACCTGGTCGCGAGAACAACGTGGCTAAGTATCACCGGCATTCCAGTGCGCGGCTCGCATTCATGGGCTCGGGCGAATCGCGAACACTGATGACGGCTAACTCGGACGGGTTGTCGATTGCTTTAGCATTTGCATGATGGGCGCAGGCATGTTCCCCGCTGCGTCAGCGAGTTCCAGTGTTGGAACACCGCCGAAGACTTCGAAAGCGCGGTTTAAGATTCGGTCGTCCCAAATGCTCTTGTGTCGGATGCTCGGAGGGGCGCTGTCGGTTAGCATTTTTTTAATACCGCCGTCGAGCCAACCTACGACGATGCGGTTGATCAAGTTGCCGACCCAGTGATTGACGTAGGGATCATCCATGACCCCACTCTTCAGATCGTCTGGTGTGAGGCGGTGGTTCTCAAGGAGCCAACTCATCGACAGCATGTCGTGGGCGACGATGGATGATGACGCGATCACGAGGCCCGTATCCGGGTCCTGAATGTGGCCGTTGTCCGGACCGAAGGTGGACACAACCCTTGTGGCGCTCGTGATGACGAGTCGCTGCTTGTCGACGAGTGACGGGACGAGGTTCGCTTCTGCGGTTTTCTCGGGTAGAAGAGAGCCGTTGTAGTGATAGGCAAGGCGCGAGTCGTGGCGCCACCAGCCGACGGCTGCCTTGAGTCCAAGCGAACTCCCAGCGAGTACATGTCGCGAACAACGCGGCATGAGGACGATATGATCTACCTCGTTGACGATGTCCGGCATCATGACTTCGGACGGCCATGACGAATTTGGAGCCGGAGGCTCAGGGTGAAACGCATCCCATCCCTGTTCTTCGAACGCATGAACGG
>JASDVE010000020.1:0-4272 GCA_041891195.1 Myxococcota bacterium
TCAATCAACACACGAACAACACACGAACAACACACGAACAGCACAAGAACAGCGCTCGACACAGCAAGACACGAAACTCAGAACGAACCAAGGAGAAACGTTCGAAGAATCCCCGCCAACCAAATCGTCTAGAAGGAGACAACCATGGCCACACTCAAAATCTTGACTGCACGTGACATCATGACCTCACCTGGAATTGTCGTAAATCCAGAGATGAGCGTTTTCACGGCGATCCCAATCTTGATCAAGAACAATGTCACCGGTTGTCCCGTCACTAGCCCCGATGGCATGCTGCTTGGCATTCTTTCCGAACTCGACTGTATGAAGGTGATTGCATCGGACGCCTTCTACGCCGACGATTACAGCAATTCCGACATCCTCGTGAGTCGTTATATGACCGGCGATTGCCTCACCATCACGGCCGAAATGGGCATATTTCGGATCGCGAACATCTTCCTCGAGCACACGCTGCGTAGAATCCCCGTCGTAGAGGACGAAAAGCTTATTGGCCAAGTCACTCGCTCGGATGTGCTCAAGGGCATTCAGTTGATGCGTAAGAGCAAGGTTCGCGGCAAGGAGTACGGGGCGTACGGTTGGCCGACAAGTACCCTCGCCCCCTAGGTCGTTCGTACCCCATTCGCTTCCCTGTAAGCATTGTTTCCATTCTTTGCAAGCTTCGCGTTTGGCCTGCTAGTCGAAGCGGTGCGACAACTCGATACGGCGCTTTCAATCGAGCCAAGTTTCGCACGGTTGCATGTGAAGCGCGGCCAACTCAGCATTGCCCTGGGTGAGGATGCTTCGGCGATCGAACGTTTCCGGCGTGCGCTCAATTTCGATAAGAATCTACCGTCCCGCATCCTCAAGAAGCATGACGACCGCATCGAGGGGACCGACCGCGTGGTGCTTTGACGACTGCGAGACTGACAAAGCCCGGGCGTCGACGAATGCAACGCTGCGCTAGGCGTCGCGAAGCTTGTCGTAGGACACGCGGTGAATCTCGACTTCTCCTGTCTCCAACACGCCAAGTTCAACGAGAAGTTCACCGAGCCGTGCGGATGTCTTCGGCTGCAGATCGGTACAGGAAAATCAGCAGGCCGACCCAGAGCGACAGCGAATTGCTGGAGGTCTAACCGGCTTCTGTCCACAAAAGCGCCGAGACCCACCTCGGCGTTTTAGTTTGAAACGCCACGTCTACGAGAAAATGCTTGCCGCATTCTGACGCATGCTTGCCAGCGGGGTAGCATCACGCCATGTCGGATTCTCAGCACGAGCGCGAAGGCAACTCGAAGCGCTGGATCACTGCCGCGGTCGTTGTCGCCCTTGCCGTCGTGCTTTGGTTCACCGTGTTCTCGCAAGAACGCGTCAAGGTCAAGGTCGTCGAAGTAGACCGCGGCACCGTCGAGTCGACGGTCACAAATTCTAAGGCGGGCACGCTGCGGTCGCGCTTGCGCTCTCGCATATCGGCGGAAACGGGTGGGCGCGTCATCAAGATCTTCCACCGCGAAGGCGACCACGTAAAGGCTGGCGACTTGCTCGTCAAGCTCAACGACACGTCGCTACAAGCCCGCTTCGAACTCAGTCAAGCCTCGCTCGCGACCAGCGTCGAGCGGCGCATCGAGGCCTGCCTCAATCGCGATCACAAGGCACGGGATCTCGAACGCGTTCGTAAACTCGCCCGCAATCACGTGGCTTCTGCTGAAGACCTCGACCGACTCGACGTCGCCTACCGATCGGCCGACGCGGGGTGTACCGGCGCCGAGGCAGAGATCGCGCGCGCCCGTGCTGAAGTTCGCGCGGCACTAGCAGACCTCAAAAAGAGTGAGATCCGCGCACCCTTTGATGGCATCGTGGCCGAGGTCAATGCCGAGCTCGGTGAATGGGTAACCCCGTCGCCTCCAATGCTGAGTTCCCCCGCTGTGATCGATCTGCTCGATCCTAATTCGCTCTACATCAGCGCCCCCATGGACGAAGTCGATTCGAACCGCATTTCAGTCGGACAGGCCGCGAAGATCACGATCGATTCACATCCCGGCGAGTCGTTCACGGGCAAGGTTGTGCGCGTCGCTCCATACGTGCTCGACGTCGAAGCCCAAAACCGCACCATCGAAGTCGAAGTCGAGTTCGAAACTGCTCCGATCGAATCCAGCATGATGGTCGGTACGTCGGCCGACATCGAAGTCACCCTCGACACCCGAGCTGATGTGCTGCGCATTCCGACCCAGACTCTGCTCCAAGGAGGCCGGGTTCTCATATACGCTTCTGGCGTCCTCGAAGAACGTTTCGTCGAAGTGGGTTTGCGCAACTGGAACTTTGTCGAGATCAAGGCGGGCTTGGATCTCGGCGATGCGGTCGTGACGAGCCTCGACAACAAAGACGTAGTGGCCGAGGCCAAGGCTGAAATCGCGGACGAAGAAGACGCGGACAGCGAGGGATGATCCGTCTCGAAAGCATAAACCGGACGTACGAGATGGGAGAGCACGAACTCCACGCCCTGCGCGATGTCAGTATCACCATCGAAGACGGCGAGCACATTGCGATCATGGGGCCGAGTGGTTCGGGCAAGTCCACTCTGCTCAATATTCTTGGATGCCTCGACCGTCCCACCGCAGGTCAGTACGCCTTCGACGAACGCACGGTCGCCGAACTCGACGAAGACGAACTCGCCGAACTGAGGCTCTATCAAATCGGCTTCGTCTTTCAGTCGTTTCACTTGATCCCGCGACTCGACGCTTTAGCGAACATTTCGCTCCCGATGCTCTTCGCGGGGATCTCCCCCGCCGAACGCACGCGCCGCGGCATGGAAGCCCTCAACTCGGTTGGGTTGGCGGATTGGCAAACTCATCGACCTTCTGAAATGTCAGGCGGGCAAAAGCAGCGCATCGCGATCGCCCGAGCCATCGTAATGCGCCCCCGCGTCCTGCTCGCCGACGAACCGACGGGCAACCTCGACTCCGCATCGGGCAAGCAGGTCCTCGACCTGCTTTGCGACTTGAACCAGCAAGGCATCACCTTGATCACCGTCACCCACGACCCCAACGTGGCCCGGCTTGCCCACCGGGTGATCGTGTTGGCGGACGGGGAGATCCTGCGGCAGGTCAAAGGTGACGAAGTGTCGACCCTGGACGCGCTCTTCTCCTCGCGACTACAAGCTCAGCAAGCGGAGTCGGAGCTGGAGCGAACAACATGAAGTCTTTCGACGTCGTGCGCTTCGCAGGCAATGCTCTGTTGCAAAATCGCAGGCGCACGCTGCTGAGCCTGCTCGGCGTCGCGATCGGAGCAACCGCCGTCGTCTTCTTGACGGGCCTGGGCGAAGGCGCCCGAATTTTTGTTCTCGGCGAATTTCAGTCCCTCGGCACCAACCTCGTCATCGTGATCCCCGGCAAAACCGAAACCCATGGACACATGTCCGGTGCCGGAGGTGTGCCAAACGATCTCACCCTGCAAGACGCACGTGCCCTCGAGCGACGACTTCGGGGGGTTCAGCGCGTCATCCCGATGACGAACGCCTCGGACGTCGTGTCTCATCGCGAGCGCCGACGTCAACTCGGCATCATTGGAACCACCCGAGATTTCTTTTTGGCCCAAGGTCTGCGCGCTGCACGCGGCGACCTCCTGCCAGCCGCTGAACTTGACCGCGGTGCATCGGTCGCGGTGCTCGGGCACAAAGTTGCGAAAGAACTGTTTCGCCACGAAGAGGCAGTCGGCCAAACCATTCGCGTGGGCGACGCGCGTATGCGTGTGATCGGCGTGCTCGAATCGAAGGGCACCCAGATGGGTCAGGACATCGACGACACCGTCTTCGCTCCTGCAGCCACGGTGATGCAACTCTTCAACCGCACTTCGTTGTATCGGATCCTCGTCGAGTTCGGTGCCTACGCCGATGCAGACGTCATCAAGAAACGAATCATTGCAGTCATGATTGACCGTCACGACGAAGAGGATGTCAGCTGCATCACGCAAGCCGCGGTACTTGAATCCCTGGGCGGGATCATTCGTACCTTGACCCTTGCCATCGGCGGCATCGCCGCGATTTCACTCGCGGTAGCGGGGATCGGCATTATGAACGTGATGCTCGTGTCGGTTTCTGAACGCACCTCCGAGATCGGCCTCCTCAAAGCACTCGGTGCGCGCGGCGCTCAGGTGCTCGCGGTATTTCTCACCGAGTCCGTTTTGCTCTCCACCGCAGGCGGAGTGCTGGGGTTGCTCGCGGGGACGGGACTGCTGCGCCTGCTCACCTCTTTCTATCCCGAGGTCCCGGCCACGACGCCGATG
>JASDVE010000020.1:4282-5482 GCA_041891195.1 Myxococcota bacterium
GATATTTGGCGTCGTGCCCGCGTGGCGCGCAATGAAGCTTGACCCGGTGACATCGCTGGGGCGGGGTTAGCCGATGGCGTCGAATCAACCTCCCGGGCGCGAAGACATCTCGCTTCAAGAACTACTGCGCTTTTCGGGCGGTGCGCTGCGCGCCTACCCGCTGCGCACCGGGCTTTCGATGTTGGGCATCGCGATTGGCGTCTTTACCGTGGTGCTCCTCACCTCGATCGGCGACGGGACGCGACGCTACATCCTCAAAGAGTTCACCCAGTTCGGCACCACGGTCATTGCGATCAACCCCGGCAGGGTCGAAACCGGCGGCGTCCCGGGCGCGATGGGCGGCACCACTCAGAAGCTCACAATCGACGACGCCGAAGCCATCGCGCGCTTACCACTCGTGGAACACATGGCCGCCATCGTCATGGGCTCGGGCAATGTCGAAGCCGTCGACCGATCGCGCAAAGTCATGATCTACGGCGCAACAGCGAACATGCCTGAAGTGATGAAGTTCACTGTGGGCCGCGGACAATTTCTGCCCGGCGGAGATCCGCGCCGTGGTGCATCCGTCGCAGTTCTCGGCCCCAAGCTCAAGCACGAATTGTTCGGGGACGAAAACGCCCTCGGCAAAATGGTGCGTATCGCTGGCACCCGAGTTCGCGTCATCGGCATCATGCAGCCCAAGGGGCGGATCCTTGGAATGGACATCGACGATTCAGCCTACGTCCCCCTCGCAACGGCGATGCAGATGTTCAACCAGGACGAGTTGATGGAGATCGACGTCACCTACGCCCATGAACATATGACCGACGAACTCGCCGCGTCCATTCGGCGCTTGCTGGTTTCGCGACACGGGGACAACGAAGACTTCACGCTGACAACACAGACCGCCATGATTGAAACCTTTGGCAAAGTGATGAATGTCATCACAATCGGTGCCGGAGCGATCGCGATGGTGTCTTTGATTGTCGGTGCGATTGGGATCCTGACCATGATGTGGATCTCAGTTGGGGAACGAACGAGTGAAATCGGACTGCTGCGCGCGGTCGGGGTTCGCAATCGAGACATCAAGCGAATTTTCCTGGTCGAAGCCGCGATGTTGACGAGCGTTGGGGGAGTGATTGGCGTGCTGTTGGGTTTGCTCGTCGCCACGATATCGCGAGTCGTTCTGCCGGGGCTGCCGATCCACACCCCCGCCCTCTA
>JASDVE010000020.1:5492-9536 GCA_041891195.1 Myxococcota bacterium
CTATCTCGTCGGCGCGATGGTGATGAGCTTGGTGGTTGGGGTGCTATCCGGCCTCGCCCCCGCGCAGCGCGCCGCTGCCCTCGAACCCGTCGACGCCCTTCGCGCCGACTAAGTAAACCAAGGCGCCCCCCTTACGGCGCGGTTCGTTTGATAACGCGGGGCGCCGGAATTGGATTCGAGCCTCCCCCCTCAACGTCGGCCAGCGCAGATCGCGGCACCTCACACAAGTTTCCCAGCTGCTGCCGGGTGAGAGAGCGCAATTCGCGAATACAACGCGAATTGCGTCCAATCTGGCTGCTGAGTTCGTGAAGGCTTGAGCCGTCCATGGCACGACCGAGACAGATGTCTATTTCGTGTCAATGTTGTCCCTGTAAATTCCAACGGACATTGTCATCACGAAGGGCGACCTGCCCCACCGGTCTCATCGGCCATGCCGGCTACGGATCGATGATCGGCTGGGGCGTGCGATCGAGCAGGCGACCCGCAATTTCTTGAATCACGATATCAGGCTTCTCTCGCAACACGTACTTGGCTTCAACGTCCCGGGTCCAAACAAAGAGGACCCGGCGAAAATTTTCCGACAAATAGGGAATGAGTGCATTCGAAAATGAATCGCGGAACACGACCGCACGCGGAAGCCCTCCACTCGGAACCCCCAGCGCCAAGGGTTTTTGTTGGTTCTCAAACTTGGCGTACTGGCGCTTGTCCTTCATCAGGATCTGCGCCTGCGGGTCTTGCTTCACCAGCTTGAACACTTCTTCGCGGTAGATCTCTTTCAGGCCGACCATGGCCGTGAGACCAATTCCTTTTTCAAGCGAGACCTCGGTCTTTACGGCGACCGGTTCGATCACCGAGGCAAATTGAGGCAATACCCGCGCCGAGGCTGCAAGGATTTCTTCATACCCCGCGTATGCGCCGAGATCGTTCCAGTGCGTGTCCGTCTTGTGATAGACGCGCTGCTCTTCCTTGGCCTGGAGCAAAGTCGGCATCAAATCCACCACGACCAGATCAGAATGGGCCTTGAGGTAGCGCACAAGTTGGCCGTGCTGCTCGTCGGCCGCGATTCGGGGAAGTCGGTCTGGCATGTACTCGGGATAGACCTGATGTTTGTTCGGAACGAGCACGAGCACAAATGCGCTGCCTTGTTCCGCAAGCCAATCGCGTCGTTGTTCGAGCACACGTTGCCACGTGGCGAGTTCGTCATCCCCCAGCTGCGCCGTCCCCTGGTACTGCCCCACGGCGGCGGCATCGTTGAGAAAAAACCATCCGTCTTTGCCGACGATCAACTTGTCGGTGGGTGACGTACCCAGCAGCCCAACCCAGGTGCGCGCGTGCAATGAGATCATCGCGTCGCGCAGGGCCACGCGATCTGCGAGGTAGTCCGCGAGGGCTGGGACATAGGCCGTGAGTCCACCGGCTTGGGAGTCGAGCGTCGGTGCGGGCGCGAGGTAGCGGTTTTCCGATCGAGAGAAAGGCCCCGGATCAATCACGAGACTCGCCCCGCACCAAAATATCAGGGCGACCAAAAAGACGCCGAGCGTCACTTGCGATTCAAGCCGCTGCGCTTCCACTTCGTCGGCCTTCACCGCCATGGGTCGCTTCGCTTTTCAATTGATTTCAAAACACGACTCCCAAACACCGAAGATCAAAACCGAAAGTAGACAAAGGGACTGTTGGTCCCGGCCGCAAGCGTGCTGACACTCGCCACAAAGAGAACGACCAACGTGGCGATGCGCACAACGCTGTAACCCGTATTTCCTATTTTTTGCTGGACGCGCGAGCGAGCGGCCGGCATCCATCCACCGGAAAACACGATCGCGACTCCAAGCCAAACCAAGACGTCCAACCCCAGGAACATCGATAGCGGTGCGAGTGCGCTGTCCGGAGCCGACGCTCCAAACATCGACGCGAGGTAGTCAAACGAATGGCCGAGGTCGCCCGCCCGAAAGAATACGAATGCCACCCAGACCACGAACAACGTGTAGACCCGGGCGACGGCATACGGCGCGGAGGCGAGCCATGTCCCAAACGATGTGCGCTCGAGCGCAATCGCCCCGCCATGGACCAAGCCCCACATCACGAAGTTCCAATTGGCTCCGTGCCACAAGCCGCAAAGGAAGAAGACTACGAAGAGGCTGAAGTACCCCCACCCTGCCGACCGGCTGCGCGCGCTGAGGGGGATATAGACGTAGTCGCGAAACCAACTGGAGAGCGAAATATGCCAGCGACGCCAAAACTCTTGCAACGAACGCGACGTATAGGGAGCGTTGAAGTTTTCAGGAAAATGAAAACCGAACATGCGCCCCAAGCCGATCGCCATGTCGGAGTATCCCGAAAAATCAAAGTAGACCTGCAGCCCGAATAACGTGACGCCCAACCACGCCACGGCGGGATCGAGGGATGACGCAGGTAGCGCGAAAATTTGATCTGCGACCACAGAGAGTGGGTCCGCGATCAGCACCTTCTTGCCGAGCCCAGTGACAAAGCGCCGTATCCCGATCGCAATGTCGTCCACGGACGCATGCCGCTCGATCAACTGCTGGGCCACGCTGCGATAGCGAACGATCGGGCCCGCAATCAACTGCGGAAACAGGGCGACATAAAGACCCACGCGAAAGATCGACTGCTGCGCCGGCGCGTTCCCTCGGTAGACATCGACGACGTAAGTCATCGCTTGAAAGGTGAAGAACGAAATTCCGATCGGAAGATGAACCGGATCCAGCTCGATGGGGCTCAGGCCCAACGGAACAAGCAAGGCGTTGATGTTGTCGACGGCAAAGTTTGCGTACTTGAACGCAGCAAGGACAAGCAGGTTCCCTGCAATTGCGGCGCACAACACAAGCCGTTCGCTCGGCAAGCCTCGAACTCGATCGACCCACAAACCGAACGCGTAGTTGAAAGCGATCGATGCGAGCAGGATCAGGGTATAGCCGAGTTCGCCCCACGCGTAGAAGAACAGGCTTGCGGCCAGCAAGAACGTGTTCTGCCACGAGGTGCGTCGCAGCAACAGTGCCACCACCAGCACGACGGGCAGAAAATAAACCAAGAAGACGGGAGAACTAAAGAGCATCGATGGTGCGAATGATAGCCCCGCCCATCGCGCGCGCCGGGCGAGTGCACCTTCGGCCTAAATCACGAGACGCCTGAGGTGAGCGTCAGGCAGACGTGACCAGATTCGCCGGTCTTCGTCTAGCCAGAACGTCCGCCGCACCCTGCGCAGCGAGTCGCACCATTTTGCCGCGCGTAGCATGAGACGCGCTGCCGATATGAGGCAGCAAGACGGTTCGTGGCGCCGCGAGCAAGCGTGGGTCGACAGCAGGCTCACGCTCGAATACGTCGATCCCAGCGGCGTGCAGCCGGCCCTCGTCCAGAGCGCGGGCCAGTGCTTCTTCGTCAACCACGCTTCCTCGCGCCGTATTGACCAGAACCATGTTCCGATCCATCAGCCCAATACGCCGCGCATCGAACAGATGTTTGGTTTCCGGTGTGCCCGGCACGTGCAGGCTCACAATATCCACCCGCGAAATCATTCGATCGAGATCGGGCTCGAAGTCGACTTCTCCCGGATCGGTTCGACTATGGACCACAAGCTTCATGCCGAACCCTGCAGCTCTCACGGCGACGCGGCGAGCGATTCGGCCATAGCCGACGAGCCCAAGCCTCATGCCGCTGACATCGCGCCCGAGAAACTGGTCGATGCGAAAGCCCTTCCAACCGTTCGTGCGCAGGGTTCGCTCCGCGTCCGATGACAACCTGGATGCGGCCAAGATCAAAAGAAATGCGAGATCGGCGGTCGTGTCGTCGAGGACACCCGGGGTATTACACACCGCAACGCCACAGCGTTGGGCAGCAGCAATGTCGATATTGTCGAAGCCGACCGCAACAATGGCAACGACCTTGAGTCGCCCCTGCCCCGCTGCGAGCACTTCGGCGTCAATGCGATCCGTCAGAACGCAAACGATGGCGTCGACATCCGCCGAGGCTTCACAAAGCTCATCATGAGTAAGCGGCCGATCTTCGCTGTTGAGGTACACGAGTTCGTGG
>JASDVE010000021.1:0-9393 GCA_041891195.1 Myxococcota bacterium
TCTGAGTTGCGACTGGATCGTAGTGGCCGCGCAATCTAGCGAGGTGTCAAAGGTTTTTCCAGCAACCCCGAATCTTTCAGGCGCGGATGTGATGCCCGTTCCCCGAGGGGAACGCCAAGATTACGAAAGCACGCGGAAATGAGCCGTCATGTGGTGAGCCAACACCAACGGCGAATAGCCATACGCTTCGCCTACCGGGCACGCGAGCCGGGCATCACAGCGACTCGCGCAGCGAGAATCGCTGTGACGTGTGCTCGCACATTGGTGACCGGCAAAGGCTCCGTTTCCGACCGCATCACCGTGGCAGGCGGAGATGCACGGGGCTTCACATCCGCGACAAGGGTCGAATGCGGAATCGGGAGACGCAAGCACGGGACTCGATTGGTCGCTGACAAGCAATGCGCGGATCGCGAACCACGGTCCAAAGTGCGCATGCAGCAGCAGCCCCAGGCGACTCGATGCGCCCAACCCCGCCCCGCGAGCGATCGC
This sequence comes from Myxococcota bacterium, assembly GCA_041891195.1. GTDB lineage: Bacteria > Myxococcota_A > UBA9160 > UBA9160 > UBA4427 > DUBZ01. The sequence goes on from JASDVE010000021.1 coordinate 490, forward strand.
GACAAAGTCCGCAAACTCACCGCGCTCGTCGGGATGTTGTCCCAGCCGCTGCCAATAAAAAAAGGCGCGACAGGCGACACCCTGGGCTTCGAGCCCTGATACCAACCGCGCCATCGAGGCTTCGCAGTAGTCGTCGAGGGGATGGTCGGAATCGGGACAAGCCGCAAGCGCCGCGTGGTAGAAGTCACTTCCACCGGAGCCGATCACGTACACCGTGGTCGCAGCGGGGAGCAACGACGCGGTCTTCCACGGCGCAGACACAAGCGCGTCGTATTGCTCGGCGCCCATCGCAGCAGCCACGTTGAGGCCCGACTTCGCGAGTCCAGTGCCAAGCCCAACCGCTTCGGGCGTCACGGGGCACCCTGGTTAGGACAGTTTGTCATCCTGCCTTAATCCAAACTCTGCGGCCGATAATTTCTTGCCGTCGTCTCCGCGCATTTTTGCGACGCGCACACTGCCGACTCCGCAAGCAATCTGAACCGCGCCATCGTCAACCGCGAGGATCGACCCGGGCGTGCGACCCGATGCTTCGTCGCCCAGCGCTGCGCCGAATAACCGAACTTGTTGCCCGTTCCATTCCGCGATGGCACCCGGCGAGGGATCGCATCCGCGAATTTTTCGGTCGATGTCGATCGCCGACGCCGACCAATCGATGCGGGCGTCCGCGTCCCGAACAAGCCCCTGCTCGCTCACCCCGTCCGTGCTTTGTTCGGTGAACCGGGCGGTACCCGCGGCCACCGCAGCGACCGCTTCCAACATCGCCTCAACGCCGATTGGAAACAGCTTTTCGAAGTAGAGCGATGCCATGGTGTCGGTCGCCTCGATCGCGACGCCGCCGCGCTGCACCACCAACGGACCGGCATCGACACCGTCCGTCACCTTGAAAACGCTGACACCGCTCTGGCTTGCGCCAAGCATGATCTGCCAAGCAAGCGCTGCGCCCCCTCGAAACGCCGGGAGTAGCGAAGGATGAAAACACAACGACCCATGCGCGGCCGCGTCGGTAATTTCGCTCGGCAAGATTGCCGTGGTAAACGGAAGCACGTTCAAGTCGACGTTGAGTGCGCGGTACTCGTCGACGATCTCGGGAATCGCGACGCCTTTGTTGCGAAAGCGCTTATAGCGAAACAGGGCCCAGTCGTTTTCTTCGGCGAGCGTAGCGAGTGGGTCCGGGCGAGTTCCTCCTGGCGGTGCATAGACCGCAGCAATCTCGTGTCCCGCCTTTGCGAGCTTTTCGGTGACTTCTCGTCCAAAGGGCGCTTGGCCAAAGATTGCGAGACGCAGGGACATCGGGCGCTGACTCCTATTTCGGTTGGCTTTCCATGTGCAGTTTTTCGTGCACCTTACATCGAGTAGACGCGAGCGACGGCCTAACGGTCGAGCCCGGTACGGTCGCCAACCTTGCCATAGAGCGTGGCAGGCACGCCAGAAACGACGGTGTGGGGTTCGACCGAAGTTCGCACCAAGGAGCGGGTCCCCACCACGCTGCCCGTGCCCACGGTCACCCCACGCAATACGGTGACGTCGGCCGCGATCCACGCGTGGTCTTCTACATGGACAGGCAGCGAGACTTCCGGGTGAGCGACATCGACCGCATGCTGATCCGAATCAAAGATCCGCGTCCCCATCCCGATCAAAACGTTGCGCCCCACGGTGATTTCGGTCTTTGCCGTCAGCATGCACGCGCTGAGTTGAGACTCGCGCCCGACCACGATGCGAGCGCCCGGCGCCGCGCGGAGAAACACCGGTGCAATGTCGGTTCGCAGCCACGCTCCTTCTTCGACAACCACCGACGCGCCAGCGCCGATTTCGAAACGGACGCCTTCGCGAATGCGTTCCGTCACGACCCCCGGGCCGATCACCAGTTGCGCGTCTGGAGCGAGATCGAACTTCGCGGTAGCAAAGTTACTGCTCGCCCTCGCGTCGATTTGCAGCCCTGGGCAATTGCGCACGCGTCGCAACAAACGCCCCCGGTCCCAAACTTGAATCAGTTTAAGAAGCAGGACGGTGATGAAATTAGGATTTGAATTCATGCCGAATTCCGCCCACCGTGATGTGCTGCGCGGGTTCACTCTCGTATTTCAGCATAGGTCCTGGCCACCGGTCCAGGCCATGGCTCCGGACGATCGGCTCAAGCTATCGCCACGGGTCACGGGTCATCGGTCACGGGCCAAACGTGGTGACCGAAGGGAATCGGCCAACGATGAAGAACGGGACAACAAAACCGGAAACTTGCTGGGGGCGTGCGACACCTCGCAACAGGCCCGCCTCATTTTAGCCGGGACCAGCCTGCCCTTCGCGCAAGCGGAAGGTAATGAAGCCATGAGTGGGATCGTAAGGCGAAAGCCCGACTGTCACGCGGTCCCCTGGGATCACACGGATACGAAATCGACGCATCCGACCGGACAGCTGAGCCGTGACTTGCTGCCCGGACTCAAGAGTAATTTGATAACGGCCGCCGCCCAGAATCTTGTCGACACTGCCGGTGGCCTGAATAAGATCGTCTCGCGCCAAAAGGTCTCCCCCGCAATCGGGTATCCAACGGATCAAATGTGAGCCGCTATTCGTGAATCGGCGAAGACCCTAGCGGATCAGAGCCCTTCTGAGTAGCCGCTCCCGCAACGGGGCCGCGCGCAGCAACCCGCAAAATTTGCGCACCGATGGAGAACCTCATTCATGAATAATCTCGACTAGATGCTAGGCTCGCCGCCCGCGGAGAGGTGGCGGAGCTTGGTCGAACGTACCTGATTCGAAATCAGGCGTACCGGCAACGGTACCGTGGGTTCGAATCCCACCCTCTCCGCCATTACGTCTGCTGCTGCAGAAACTTTGCGTAAGTACTCGGGCAAGGCTCGAGAAAAATCCGCAAATCCGCGGGGTGCTGGCGAATAGGGCTTCGTGAAAGAGAACCGGAGGCTTCTAGTTCGGGGCGTCGAAGACGACGCAGCCAGCGTTTATCTCTGTTGGCAAGTTGGGCGGTTCGAATTCGCTTCAGATCCGCGGCGGTGGATCCCTCCCGGCTTGGAGCATGCCGAAAGCCTTCATCCTGCTGATCGCGCAGATCATGGCCCGCCTGTCGCGCTGGACCCGGTCGCGTCCGCCGCTGCCGTTGGATGTGATCAAGACCACGACCGCAGGTTCTCTGCTGTTCGACACCAAGCGGGCCGAGCAGCAACGCGAGATCCACTACACGCCCCAGCGCCAGACGCGAGGAGAAGCCATGGACGAAATCCGAAACGGCTGAGTCTCGAACAAATCCAACGAGTCGAAATTTACTCGAAATTCGGTGTCGCGGAATAAAACCCGCGAAACCAGCCCACACATCGGTGTGCACGACCATCGCACCCGTCAAAACGTCGCCGACTTCCGACAGATGCGAACGTCCTCATGGCAGCGCTTCGCCCCGCCGCTCACTCCATCGCTAGGCCGACCATGTAAAGCGCCAACCCGCCGCGCAGTGACCAGGCCAGGTACAGGATCCAGTAAGTGGTCACCAGACGCCGATGCGCCGTAGCATCGAAACCTGCGATCAGATCACGGTGCCGTGGCACCTGCAACAGCCCGGTCGACAGCCAAATAACGAGCAACAGCCCCGCGCCGAACCAGACCAGCCAACCGGGCAACGCAGACGGCGTCGCAGCCAGTAGGAGTGCCGCAGTTGCGCCCTCGACGATCATCGCCGGCCCAACGATCGACCCCGTTCGCGCGACGTGGGACTGCGAATACGCGGAGAATTCGTCGGACCCCACTGCACCGAACAGCGGATAGTGAACGTGCTGCACGAACCAGATCAGCCCGACCATATAGTATGTCGCAGCCAGATGGACAAGCAGGATCGGAGCTTCGAGGGCCGCCGGAAGTGTCATCATCGCAGCGTCTCGGAAACCGCGACTGCAGCGCGGCGCCCCGAAGCCATCGCGCCATGCAGCGATGCCAGATCTCGATGATCACCGCAGATGAACAACCCGTCGGCGAGCTTCGCGCTCGGGGCGGCGGGCTCGAAGCTGCCCGGCGGCTGGAAAGGCAGCGCTTCCGGGATGCGATCCAACCGCAGCAGTCTCCAGCCCTCGACTTCGTTTCCGAACCAGTCGACAAGTTGTCGTCGCGCACGCTGCTCAAGCTCTTCGTCGTCGTGAATCACCGGCGCAAGGACGCTCGCGGAGATCAGCGCACGACCTCGTGGCGCATAGCCTGGAACCACGGCACTTGGCACGCAGAGTTCGTTGATCGGACCTTCGCCGTTGCCGTCGAGCACCAGATAGTCCGCGACGTTCGGCGACTGCGGCGCGTCGAAGTAAAGACATACCGCGGGATTGGATTTCGGGATATCCAGACCATTGATCAGGCTTGCCGCTCCTCGTGCCTCGCTCGCAACGACGATCGCCGATGCTTCGATGCGTTGCCCCGACTCTAGGGTCACCGAACGCGCTTCGAGTCGCACCACCCGCGCGCGCAGACGCAGCGTTCCCGGCGCGAGTCGTTCGGAGAGTTGGACGGGAATCGCGCCCATGCCTTCGGCCGGCAGGGCCGCATCGCCTTCCGCAAACATACGAAACAGAAAGTTGAGCGCACGGGTAGACGCCCGGAGTTCCCGGTCGAGCAGAACACCCCCAAGAAATGGGCGGAAGAAGCGCGTAATGATGCGTTCGGAAAAGCCCTGCGCACGCAAAGCATCGATCGCGTGGCCCGAGTCTGCCCGAAGCAGGTCGAGCGCGGAACCGCGGCTCACACGTCGACGCAAACGCAAGATGCGGAGCGCGTCCATCGGTGTCGCGACGCCGGAAACCAGCGTGGAAAGAATCGCCTCGGGTCGCCTGAGAGGATCGGCAATCGTCGCGAAGCGATCGTCGATACGCACCTTCGCGCCAGGCGCGAACCTCCCAAGCCCGAGCCGATCGAGGTCGAGCATGGCTTCGACTTCCGGGTACGCTGTGAGCAACACCTGGAAGCCGCGGTCGAGCTTAAAGCCTTCTACCTCGTCGGTCCTGACCCGACCTCCGACGTCATCGCCCGCCTCCAACAGCGCAACCGCGTGGCCGCGCTCCTGCAGATGCAGCGCACAGGTGAGCCCCGACATCCCCGCTCCGATGACAATCACCGGCGAAGGCGATCCTTCTCGCGGGTGCATATTCGTTCCTCCAATTGTCATTTTAGTGACCCGTCGAAATTGCCCAGAGGCTTAGGTCCCCGTTGGCTCGTCATTCTGACGAAATCATAAATAATGTACATATTTTAATGATTAAAATCTTGACATTTAGCAGTTTAAAATTATTATAGCGTCCATGTCGAGTCTATTGGACAATAAACTTACATCTTCAAGATTGAAACCTGTACAGAATTCAAGGCGCGAGGCTGCTTTTGCGAAGCTTGGCGAGGCAAAACGCCAGCTCGTCTATGAATTGATCAGCGGCGCGAGTGGGCTAGTCCTCGCACTCTTTATGTGGGGCCACATGCTGCTCGTGGGGTCGATCTTGACTGGCGCGCGCGGCTTCGACTGGCTGGCCGGCGGGCTCGAGGACATTTACGTCGCGCAGCCGACCGTGGTTGGGATTTCGCTGATCTTCCTGCTTCACGCTGTCATGGCGAGCCGGAAGATCCCCGCCCAGCTCCGAGAGCGAAAGCGCATGCGGGATCTGGCCGCCGGCTTGAAGCGAGCACCTAAGAATCCATTCGACCGCGTGGCGCCCTTCGAACCGCACATGGAATCGATGCTCTGGATCTGGCAAGTACGCACCGGCATGGTGATCCTTGTCCTTGGCAGCTTCCACCTCTGCCTGATTACGATCGATGTGTTGACGCCTGTGTTCGGCGAGCGCGTTGGAATCGAAGCCGCGTCCACGGTGGCGCGCGTTGGAGCCGGCCTCTGGCTCGTTTACGGGCTCCTTCTTGTTTGTGTCGAATTTCACGCCAGCGTCGGTTTGTACCGACTCGCCGTGAAATGGGGAGCGGGCTCGAGACTCACACGGAAGACACTTTGGCGTCTAGAGCGTGTGATCTTCTGGCTCTTTCTGGGACTGGGCATCGTGACCCTGTTCGTGCTCGCCGGCTGGCTCGCGCCCCCGCTCGAATTCATGTTGGGAGACTGAACGATGGAAACGATACAGAGCACCGACGTGTTGGTCATAGGAGGAGGTCTCGCTGGAGAGCGAGCCGCCATCGAAGCGGCAAGCGAGGGTCTGAACGTGATCCTTCTCTCCCTGGTTCCGCCGCGCCGCAGCCACAGCTGCGCGGCTCAGGGCGGCATGCAGGCCGCACTCGGCAACTGCGTGAAGGCCGAAGGAGACAACCCCACCCTGCATTTCCTCGACACGGTAAAGGGCTCCGATTGGGGGGCAGACCAAGAAGTCGCGCGCATCTTCGCCGACGGGGCCCCGACGGCCGTGCGAGAGCTTGCGCACTGGGGAGTGCCCTGGACCCGCGTTCGCCCGGGGAGCAACACCTACTTCGTCAAGGGTGAGAAAGTCGAGATCGAGGAACCCGAGGCAAATGCAGGCCTCATCATGCATCGAAACTTCGGCGGCACGGCGAAATGGCGCGCGTGTTACGCCGCGGCCGGAACCGGTCATGCCGTGCTCTACGCCGTAGACGGCGAAGTCGTGAGACTCGGGATCGATGTACGTGACCGCATGGAAGCGCTTTCGTTGATTCACGAAGACGGCCGCTGCTGGGGCGCGGTAACTCGGTGCCTGCGCACCGGCCGCGTCGGCGCCCTAATGGCGAACGCAACCGTCATTGCGACCGGGGGCCACGGCCGCATCTACGGTCAGTACACCACCAATGCAACCATCAACGAAGGAACCGGAGCCGCCATCGCGCTGCGCGCCGGCGTACCGCTGGGAAACATGGAAGCCGTCCAGTTCCACCCGACGGGTCTCTCACCGAGCGGCATCCTCGTGACCGAGGGCTGCCGTGGCGACGGAGGGCACCTGCTCAATCGCGACCTCGAGCGCTTCATGGTCAAACTTGAGCCCGACAAACAGGAACTCGCGAGTCGCGACGTCGTCTCTCGGCACATGATGCAAGAGATCGCCGACGGTCGAGGAGTCGAGAGCGCATTCGGTCCGCATCTCTGGCTAGACCTGCGCCACCTCGGTCGCCGGCACCTCGACACAAAGCTGCTCGAAGTGACGGACATCTGTCGCGACTTCGCGGGGATCGATCCAGCAACGGATCTGATTCCCGTCCGCCCTACTCAGCACTACTCGATGGGTGGCGTCCGTGTGAACAAAGACGGCGAAGCCTACGGGATGCGCGGACTGTTCGCGGTCGGCGAGGCTGCATGTTGGGACATGCACGGCTTCAATCGCCTCGGCGGCAACAGCCTGGCGGAAACAATCGTGGCGGGGCGGATCGTCGGGCGCAAAGTGGCGACGTTCGCCCGCGCCGAAGAACTCAAAGTCGAGGTCGCTCTGGCGGGTAGCTTCGTCGCAGAAGAGAACAAGCGCCTCCAAGGCTGGCTCGACCGTTCGGGAAGCGGGCCCAGTATCTACGAGATTCGGGACACGATCGGCGAAACGATGGTGTCGCAGGTCGGTGTATTCCGCAGTGGCGACGAACTCGAGCGCGCGGTCGAGGTGCTGCGCAACCAGATCGCCTTACTGGAGAAGACACCACTGCGTTCGAGAGCAACAGGACCTCACCCCGAACTCACGATGGCGTTGCGCCTCGAGGGGATGGCGAAGCTCGCACTGATCACCGCCCTTGGCGCACTCGCACGCACCGAAAGCCGCGGCGCGCACTTCCGCGTCGACTACCCCGCACGCGACGACGGGCACTGGCTCAATCGAACGCTCGCGCATTGGGCGGACGGCGCGGCGGAACCCGTGCTGAGCTACGAGCCTGTCGGCCTGATCGACTTGCCGCCTGGAGACCGCGGGTACGGAAAGACTGAACACATCGAATCAGGGCTTTCCGTAGAGCAGTACAACGAGACGGTCGTCGCGGGCCAGCAGAAGGCAGGATCCCTACCGACAAGCGAGCCGATGGGATCCCGCATGCAGTGGCGCGCGTGGCAGGGAGTCGAACATACCACCACTCCGGAGTCCAACGAATGAGTCAGCCAGTAACCCCCGACGGCGCACGAAAGCTTCGCTTCGAGATTTTCCGCATGGACCCGACCGATCCGGACTCCAGGCCGTACATGGAGCCCTTCGAACTCGAAGAGACTCCGTACATGACCCTCTTCCTGGCCCTGAACCGGATCCGCGAAGAACAGGACGCCAGTCTTCAGTATGACTTCGCCTGTCGCTCAGCGGTGTGCGGATCGTGTGGCATGATGGTGAACGGCCGGCCGGTGCTCGGCTGCCGAACCCTGACCGCGGATCTACCCGACACGATCCGACTGCATCCCCTCCCCGGCTTCATGTTAATTGGCGACCTTTCCGTGGACACGGGCACATGGTTCCGCGGCATGGCGGAGAAGGTCGAAGCCTGGATCCACGAACGAGAACCCTTCGACCCGAACGGCCAGGAGGAGCGTATGAACGACGACCTCGCCCAGGCGATCTATGAGGGCGAACGCTGTATCGAATGCGGCTGCTGCGTGGCCGGCTGCGGCGTGGCGCAAGTCAATCCCGATTTCGTTGGCCCGGCGGGCATGAACCGCATCAAGCGCTTCATGACGGACCCGCGCGATTCTCGCAGTGACGACGATTGGTTCGAGGTCGTCGCAGACGAAAACGGCGTCTTTGGCTGCGTGGGATTGATGGCGTGCCAAGACGTCTGCCCGAAGGATCTACCGCTGCTCGAGGTCTACGCTTACCTTCGGAGAAAGACGCTATCAACGGGCTTGAAGCAGCCCGGTGGGTTACTCAGTCGCGAATCGACAACCCGTCTCTAGACCAGCCTAATGCCCAAAACAACCAAACGACCCAACGCCTTATCCTTCCTCGACCAGTCGAACGC
>JASDVE010000022.1:0-9340 GCA_041891195.1 Myxococcota bacterium
CCTACCACCTGGGGCTTCAACTTGAATGACGTCAAAGCGTTTGATGAGGAAGTTGCCGATGTCGCCGTACTTTCCGGAGCCCGCGGCTTCCAAGCTGCAAAATCTGTGGCGTTCCTGACTTCGAGGCTCGCGGTCGCGCCGTCGGTGGTGAGGACTTCGTATTCGGAGGGCTGCATCATGCGCAGCGATTCATGAGGCCCTAGTTCGTCTTCGGCGACCAGCACGACACCGCGTTGTTCGCTGGTTTGTCGGGCGCTTTGAGCTTTAACTTGCTGCATGGACTCTTACTAAAGCAAGCGCCATGCCAGGTATCAGTAGCTGGCAAAACTTTCGCAACTAGCTGATTTTAATTACAAATTTCGCTCCCAGTCGAACACGGTTTTGGTCGACTCCCCTTCGAGCTTGTTCGGTTGCGAACGGCTCCCCAATAAAATTCGCGTAAACCATTGAAAATAAATGGGAAAAATTATTTGTTCCAAATTGAACGCCAAGGGGGCGGGACCGTTCGCGCGCGAACAACCTGGGGGGCGACGATGCTCGCGCCTATTCGCCGGCTTCGGGGTCCGGGGCCACGATGTGAAAGCGGTCCATCTTGAGTTTCAGGACGCGTCGAGTCACACCTAGATCTTCGGCGGCACGGGTTTGATTCCACCGCTGGCGTTCTAGGGCTTCTAGCAAGAGCTCGCACTCGAACCTGCCGACGGTTTCTTCGAACCCTCCGCTACCGCTACGTAATTCTTCTCGGAGCCTGTCGCTGCGGCCAGAAGATACGATCGAATCTGGGAGATCTTCGAGGCGGATCAGGCCGCTTTCGCAGAGCGCTGCCCCGCGTTCGATGGCGTTTTCGAGTTCGCGCACATTGCCGGGCCACGCGTATCGCTCGATGGCGGTGATTGCCGCAGCGTCGAAGCGAAGGTTTCGTCCATCTTCCTTACCTATTCGCTTGATGAAGGTGTCGGCGAGCAGGCGTACGTCTTCCCGCCGCTCGCGCAGGGGCGGGAGTTCGACCGTGATGACGTTGATCCGGTAGAAGAGATCGCTGCGAAAACGACCGGTTTCGATCTCGCGTTCCAGGTTGCGGTTGGTCGCCGTGATGATTCGGCAATCTACGTCGATCGAATGGGGGTTCCCCACGCGTTCTATCTTCTTCTCTTGCAGCGCACGCAGTAACTTGACTTGAAGGCTCAGGTCGAGTTCGCCGATCTCGTCGAGCAGCAGCGTGCCGCCGTTCGCAGCTTCGAACCGGCCGATACGCTGGTCGTGTGCCCCCGTGAAGGCGCCGCGTTCGTGGCCGAACAATTCGCTCTCCATTAAGTCACGGGGAATCGCGCCGCAATTGACCGCGATAAAGGGCTTGTTGTGTCGCGGGCCAACGTCGTGGATCGCCTGGGCGACCAATTCCTTGCCCGTGCCGCTTTCGCCCGAGATCAAGACACTGACCTTTGAGTCGGCAATGCGTTCAATTGTGCGAAAGAGTTCGAGCATGGCTGGGCTCTTGCCCGTCATGCGGCCCAGGCGCTCACGCCCCGCGACTTCGTCGCGCAAGCGCGCAACCTCGCGCGCGAGGTCACGGTGTTGAAGTAACTGATGAAGCTTGATGCGGAGCGCTTCCAGCTCGAACGGTTTCGTGATGAAGTCGGCTGCGCCGAGCTTCATTGCGCCCACCGCGGCGTCAATCGTGTTGGAGGCGGTGAGTACGACGACCGGTACGGCCATGCCGCGGTCGCGAAGTTCGCGCAGCAAGTCGATGCCGCCGCGTCCGGGCATCACGAGGTCGAGGATAATGAGGTCGGGAAGCCGATCGCCGATAATGCGCAAGGCAGTTTCGACGTCTGGACTTGTTTCGACGTCAAACTCGCTCTTCAGCAGCATACGCAGGGACTCGCGTACGCCGATCTCGTCGTCGACCACTAGGACAAAGGTCATCGGCACGACACTAACACGCGCCAACGCGAACCGCGCGCCAAGCTTTGCTCAGCGCGCGGTTAATCTTGGGTTCGACAATTTTGGCGGGTCTTGGTGGACCTTTGTGGTTCTTCGTAGCTCTTTGCAGACGGGCGCTAAGCCGTACTCACTACGGATTCGCGGTTCGAAGCGCGCTCGTACCACGCCGCCATATTCTTTAGGCTTGGGTCGATTGGCTGGCCCACCTGGCCGCCGAAGATCAAGAACGAAATCAGCAAGACGTCTGCGAGGCTAAAGTTGTCGCCCGCGATGAAATCGCGCCCGGCAATTTCTTTGTCGAGCCAGGTAAGTCCATCCTGCGCGGTGGCCTTCAGGCCGTCGGCCGCTTCGGGGATCGTGCGGATGCGGTCTTTGAACAAAGGCAAACCATCGGAGAAGCGGAAGCCGTCGGTCATCGGGGCGGTGATGGCGATCTCGGCACGGCGCGTCCACATCCGGGTGTTCGCCTTTTCTGCGGGCGACGACCCAATCAGAACCGGGTCGGACTGAATGTCTTCGAGGTATTCGCAGATCACGAGGGTTTCCGAGATCACACTTCCATCGTCGAGCTCAAGGCAAGGCGTTTGGCCCCGCGAGTTTTTTGTTTTGTAGGCATCTTGTCGATTTTCTCCGGCCATGAGGTCGACGGTTTCGATGTCGAAATTGATGCCCTTCTCTTTGGCAAAGATGCGCACAAGGTGGGGGTTGGGGCCGACTGAATTGTAGAGCTTCAAGGTTCTCTCCAGAGAGTTGATGACCAGGCTTTTGAACGGGGCTGTTTCGCTGTAAAGCGTGGTCAAATAGAAACTAATTTTCTAGCGCGCCGAAGAGTAACGGGTACATAACTGACCGACCACGCGCCCCGAATGCGAGCGCGACATGATTTATGCGGACGCGGACTTCCGGTACATTCCCGTTCTCTGCGTGGCAGGAACACTTCCCCGCAGCACAGCCCGCATCGTTCGGGCTCAAGGAGACAACATGGCGAAAATTGACGTCTTCAACGGAGACGCGGATGGCATCTGTGCACTCACGCAGTTTCGCAACGCCAAGCCGGCCGAAAGCCGACTCGTAACGGGCGTGAAGCGCGACATCGCACTCGTGGGCCAGGCCGGTATCGAAGCTGGCGACGAAGTCACCGTGCTCGATATTTCCCTCGATAAAAATCGCGACGCGGTTGTTGACGCACTCGATGTTGGAGCCGGCATTTTTTACGTCGACCACCACTTTGCGGGGGACATTCCGGCCGAGCCGGGTCTCAAAACCCTGATCGATACCTCGCCCGACGTTTGCACTAGCATTTTGATGAACGAACATCTTGGTGGCGCGTTTGTGCGCTGGGCCGTTGTGGGCGCATTTGGCGACAACCTCAATGCAAGTGCCGAGGCGCTCGCCGACCCGTTGTCGCTCGGCGGCGGCAATATTGAAACACTCAAGAGCCTCGGCATCTACATGAACTACAACGGCTACGGGGCGACAGAAGACGATCTGCACTTTCGGCCCGCGGAGCTCTATGGCCTGGTCAGCGCATACGCGGATCCGCTCGACTTTGTTGAGGACAGCGTGCAAGATTTTGAAAAACTGGAGACCGGCTATCGTGAAGACATGGCGCGAGCGAGGGGCACCGAGCCCTCGCGGGTGTCAGACCGAACCGCAGTATTCATGTTTCCCGACGAACCTTGGGCGCGTCGCGCTAGCGGTGTCTTCAGTAATGAATTGGTGAACGGCGCGCCGGGCCGCGCGCATGCTGTGATCACGATACGTCCCGACGGTACCTATCTGGTCAGTGTTCGTGCACCGCTGAGCAATAAGGTGGGCGCGTCGGATCTTTGTCGACGGTTTCCGACTGGCGGCGGCCGCGAAGCGGCGGCGGGCATCAACAACCTACCGGGCGATCAACTCGACGACTTCATGGATCAATTCACCGCGTTTTATTCAGCGTAGTGTTCGGTGTAGTTAGGGTGAGTTGGGCTTGATTGGGCGAATGCGTCGCCACAATATGTCGGTCGGACCGCGGCTTAGCGGGTCCTCAGCTAACTTGAAGCGGCGGGCAAGTCGATCACGATGACGGTCTCTTGCGCGTCCGTGGTGTCGATCGTCATGGCACCGCCTTGCGCGCGCACGATCGCTTCGGCGATCAAAAAATCGAGGGAAGTTTCGCTTTGCGTGATGCCCTCGATGTGGAAGTCGTCGTCTTGCAGCAAGTCGCCAAGCGGGCGGCCAAGGCTCGGCACGTGATAGCGGAGCAAGACACGCACGGTGGGTTGTCCAGTGAAGCCCTGGGAGTTGTGTTTCGACGCCAAGTAGACGTCGCCGCGTTCAGGCACCATTTTGATCGCAGTCGCGAGGACGCCGGCAATCGCGCGTTCGAGTTGTCCCTTGTCTGCAAGGACGTAGGGCGCAGTTCGGTCGAGTTCTTTGAGGAGCAAGAGGTGTCGTTCTTGAATCAGCGGACCGTGCTCTGTTAGAACGTCGTCGATCACCGAGGCGACATCGACCGGTTCGCGTCGAGTGGGCGCGAGGATGGCGAGGTCTTGCAACCGAGATACGACGCTTTCGATCTGTCGGACGTCGTTGCCCACCAACTCGGCAAAGCGGTTGCGAAAGTCTTCGTCGCTGTGGTGCTCTGGAAGCAGCTCCGAAAATGTCTTGATCGAAACCAATGGGTTTCGAACCTCGTGGGCGAGCGCACCGACGAGTCGTCGCAGACTCCCTTCGTTAGATTCGGCCGTGGCCGGCATATTGAGTGGTGGTGCGCTGCTTGGCGATGGTTCCGCGAGCGGGCGGTCCGCTTCTTCAGATTCAACCTGAGACACGGCCACATCCGGGCTTTCCACTAACGTCTCTTGATGGGCCGTCGTACGCTGGGCCAACGTCATCTCTTCGGGAAGCGGGGGCTCCGTTACCGGAAGCGGTTCCAGTTCTGGCAACTCCTCTTCCGGCACTTCGGGCTCGGGGAAAGGGTCGACGAAGGTGGCCACTGGGAGTGACGATTCTGGCGTGGGGAGCGACTCGTCGTGAAAACGAACGTGATGCGCTTCAAGTGGGCTCGCACTCGTGTGTGACAGGCTGCGCAACACCACAGCTTTGAGCTGCGCCATGTTGCCCGGCCACGGGTAGGTGTTGAGTTCTCGGATGGCGCCGGGTGCAAACACGCGTTGCCGTTCGCCGAGAGCTTCTGACCAATTGAGCGCAGTGTCGGCGACGAACGCTTCGGTGGCGCCGGTTCGCTCGCGCAGCGCGGGGAGGCTGATGACAAGGCTCGACAACGCGTTCGAAAGCCCGACGTTCAAGCTGGGTGGCGAGCGGAAGCCTTCGTCGTCATCGAGGGCGTCCTCTTCGACGCTTTCCCGAGCGGTCACGATGAAGCGCACGGTCGTTGTTCGGAGCACCGATTCAGGTATGCCGAATTCGATCCAGTCGCGAATGCGCAGTTGTACCGGAGCGGGAAGTTCGTCTGCATCTTCAAGCCAGATGGTCTGGAGATAGTGCCCCCTGCGGCCATTGGGTTGCTCGATGAAGGCGATGAGTTCCGCCTCGCTGCTGAGCCCCCTGCACGGCACATGGAGGAGTTCGGCCTGATTGTCGCCAGAAAAAGCATGGACGTAACGAGCCACGATGCTCCGTCCAGTGCCGACTTCGCCGCGAATCAAAAGCGGCAAGTGCGCGAGCCGAGGGTCGAGGGCGTGAAGCAAGTCGGGCATGTCGAGGTCGATGAACCAGCGCGCGAACCGCGCGGTAAGAACCTTGCGTCCGCGGCGGCGCGAAAGGGAGTCGACGCCGCGTCGTCCGGTCGCTTTGGGGATCATGCTGCGCAGGCGCTCGGGGCTCGGCGGGAACTTCAGGAAGGCGGCGGGAAGATTGTCAAAGAGTCGTTTTGCTTCGGCGAGTTCGCCGCTGGCTGGGAGCACGATCCAAGTGCAATCTGGCAACTGCGGCGCGAAGCGATCCACGAATTCGAGTTCGCTTTCGAAGTCATCCGAAGGCGCGAGCAGCACCACGTCCGCAGGCGTCGCACTTGCGAACAACTCGTCCGAGGGCCCACCCATAAAGGTGTTGTCGCCCGCTCCCGCAAGGCGGGCTAGCGCGGCCCGTTGCCGGGCATCCCGGTGGACGATCCACAATGTTGAAGAAACTCTCATGCCGCTTTGTCCATTGCGCTGCCCACACGAAGCGATGTCATGGAGTCAAAGAAGCGTTGTCGCTCGCAATGCGCCGTTAGGGGGCTCGTGTGAAGTAGTGTCTGGGGCGATGTTTAATCAAACTGACCCACAGCAAGCAAGCGCAAAGCGTGTGCCAACAGAGCTACGCGTAAACCCTCCGGCAGAACCTGCCATAAGTCACCGCTACGACGGCTCGGATCTTGATTCAATGAATATCAAACTCTTTTCATCGATCGGCAACAACGCTCGCAAAGGGCTTCGCTTCGACTCATTACTGGAAAAGAATTGCCCACCGCGGCTCGTCGAACCTTCCCGCGCCTCGGAGCGGCAGTCGTTGCCCGTCTTCATGGGGTGGGTCAGAGTTGCCCTGTAAGACGCGCAGATCGCGCGTAGCTTTCGTCAACCGCAACCTTCTGTGAAATCGACCTTCTTTGACCGCAGCATTTTTGACAGAGAAACGTGTCGATTGCCAACCCGACGGAGGAAGCTGTGAGTAGAGCGTGGATCGCGACCCTTGCCGGGTGTTTCGTTCTTGTGGGTTCGAGCGCAGTCGCGCACACGGAAACGAATGCGATGCTCGGGACCTGGTATGTGGTGGTCAATTACGACGACGCGCAGGCGGTGAATTCTGACGACCGGAAGCGATGGGAAGATAAGGTTTGGGTCTTCGAACTCCGGGGCACGCGGTTGGTCTGGACTGAATACTCGGAGCTTTCATTTAAAACCGACGTGGGGCGCTATCAAACCCTCGCGGGCGGGCGCGAGATCAAGTCGTCGGGAAGTTGGAACCCCAACAAAGCGCAGCGCGCTGAGATCGAACGTGGGCTCGCCGCGAACCCTCAGTGGGTGCGCGCCAAAACTCTTCGCGGGGACGTCGTCTCGGGGTATAAATCGAGTGGTCGCCAGAACCGTGAATCGGCCTCGGTGATCGGTTTCAGCCAAACTTGGGAAATTGTCGACCCGGGCGGTGAGCCCGTGTTTCGAAGGCGCGACAGCATGAGCGGAGGCCGCAGTACCGCGCTCGAAGGCGAGACGCTCTACACCACAACCTCCCGAAAGGGCGCAGTATTGTCGGGCGAGTTTACGCGCGACGACGCCCAGAAGGGCATTTTCGTGATGAGGCGAGCAGGCAAGATCCAGCTCGTTGCCGAAAAGGAAGTCGACGAACGATGGAAGTAGAGACAAAGGGTCGAGCCTTGGCGAAATGCGTGCGACCCGCTCAGCACCAAGACCTCGACCGGGTGGCGGAGCTGTGGACGGCGATCACCCACCACCACGAATCCCTTGACCCGCTCTTCGCCATGCGGCCCGACGCGGGCGACGCGTTGCGAGACCTCCTGACCGCAATGCTCCGGGACCCGGAAACCCTGATCCTGCTCTACGACGAAAACCGCGACCTGCCGGGTCTGTTGATCGTTCGGGTCGATCAGTCGCCACCGATTCTGCGCGAATCCGAGCGGGCGGAGATCACCGATCTGGGGGTCCGGAAGTCGGAGCGCCGTCGCGGAATTGCGGGTGTACTCGTCGACGCGGGACTTGAATGGGTCCGAGCTTCGGGGGTCGAGCGCGTGGAGGTCAACGTCGCCCACCGCAACCCGGAAGGGCAGGCATTTTGGCGCAAAAGGGGATTCGCAGACCTTATGGACGTGTTGCATCTGCGGATGTAGGTTTCCCCGCCGAATCGAGCGCTCCGCGACCAAGGAAAGCCCCATGAGCCAAGCCCACACCCCCGCAAAGCAATCCATCAATCCACTGGCAAGTGAGCTCAATGAAAAGCTCGCGAAGAACGCCCCCGAAGTTTTCGCGATGCTCTCCGACTACGGTCGGCGCGCATACTTTCCAAAGGGCATCCTCACGCAGTCCGCCGAAGCGAAGGCGAAGGCGCATCGCTTCAACGCGACCATCGGTATCGCGACCGAAGGTGGCGGGCCGATGTACCTCGATTCGATTCAACAGCGCGTGCCCGGTCTCGAGCCGAAAGACATCTACCCCTATGCGCCGCCGGCCGGTCGTCCCGGTTTGCGCGATGCGTGGCGCAAGAAGCTCCTTGCGGAGAACCCGAGCCTTGCGGGCAAGACCTTCGGCGAGCCTGTCACCACCAGCGCGATCACCCACGGCATTTCGGTTGCCGCCGAATTGTTCGTCGACCCGGGCGATGTGTTGCTGCTCCCCGACAAGCTCTGGGGCAACTACCGGTTGTGTTTCGAAAATCACTTTGGCGCGAAGATTGAAACGTTCCCCTTCTTTGAAGGCGAAGGCTTCAATGTCGCGGGCTTTGGCGAAGCGCTCGAACGCAACGCGCAAGGCCGAGACAAGCTCATCGTCTTGCTCAATTTTCCCAACAACCCGACGGGCTATATGCCCACTCCCGCTGAGGGGGAGGAAATCGTGAAGGCGCTGCGCGCCCAGGCGGAGCGCGGCACCAAACTCGTCGTTCTGACGGACGACGCCTACTTCGGCCTCTTCTTTCACCTGGGTGGCGAATCGATGACCGAGTCTCTGTTCGGTCCACTCACGAACCTTCACCCCAATATCCTGGCGGTGAAGCTCGACGGTGCGACCAAGGAGTTATTCGTCTGGGGGCTGCGCTGCGGGTTTCTCACTTTTGGGCCGGGTCAGAGCCAGGGCGCTGAAGCCGTTTGCGAAGTGCTCGACGCGAAGGTCCGAGGGCTGATTCGCGCGGGCGTTTCGAATGTCCCGCACTTGTCCCAGAGTCTGATCCAGTTCGCCCTTGAGGCGCCTGAGATCGACGCTGAGCGCCAGGCAAAGGCGGACATACTCTGCGCCCGGGCGAGTCGGGTCTACGAGATCTCTCACCAGTTGCGGTTCAAGGAAAGCTGGGACGTTTATCCCTTCAATAGCGGCTACTTCATGCTGATCGAGGTGAAGGGAGTCGAGGCGGAGCGGTTGCGCGTTCATCTATTGGACCAGCACGGGGTCGGCCTGATCGCGACCGGAAAGCACGACCTTCGGGTTGCGTTCTCGTGCCTCGAAGTAGACGACGTCGAGCCTCTATTTGAGATCGTCCACCAGGCGATTCAAGAGCTGATCTAGGACTCGGAGATGTGCTCCGCGCATGATGGGGGTGCAACCTCAACCTGCTAACCCTCCGTCCCGGGGGGTGATTCTCGATTTATGATCTCGTTATTTTTATAGGATAGACAATGATTTGCGTGCAGAGATGCATGTTGAAGGCTAATTATTGCCGCCGGAATCCGATCCCCAAGGAGACC
>JASDVE010000023.1:0-2989 GCA_041891195.1 Myxococcota bacterium
CCTCGGGTAAATTCTTGCGGAGCAGTAAGTGCTTGATTTCAAGGTCGGCGACGATGGGTTCTGCGAGTGGCGACACGTTGGCCAGGATCGCTTCTGCCCCCCAAGTCTCGACGGTTTCAAGAATGTTTTCGAGGTTCACCGTGGTAAGGCTTTTGTCGAGGCATTCGCCTTGCAGGTCGATAACGACGCTGCGGACGTCGCAGGTGTCGGGGGTGCGCCCGAGCATCTTAACGGTGTGCAGACTCTCGTCGATGTTCGTAAAGGGCAACACCATGACGGGACCCCAGACGTGCACCATGTTCGGATCAATGGCTGGGGGGGGGGTGGTGGGGCTGGTGGTGGATTTGAGAGGCTGAGCGAAGCTGCGACTGATTTCGCGGAACGTATCGTAAGAAAGTTCGGGGACCAGGCGCAGTTCTTCTTTCGACCGAGTCGCTGCGACTGTCGCGACTTCGTGCGCTGTAAATGAACAAGCAGTGTCACCGCAGGCGGTGCACGTCTCTTCAATGACGAGCACGTCTGTATCGAGAGTCCCGGAAAGCCAGCCCGACGTATACCCTGCGCTCATCGCGCAGCTTGGCATCGTGTCGGGGCCGAGTTTTAAGAGGCGGGCGTAGGCCTCGTACTTGTCGGGCCACGTTCCTGGCATTTGAAAGGTGCCCGAGGCCGCAGCGCTTTCGTCCTGGCGGAACTGAAGGGCCAGTAGCGTTGATCTCGCGACCGACTGACTGGGCTCGGCGTTTTCCACGGAGGTCATGCGGTACGCGTCGCGCAAACCGAACAACAGCCCGATCTGAAACAAGGCCCTCTGGGCGCCGTTCGATTCGAGCTCGTCTTCGAGTTCGACCAGCAGCGACGCGAGGAAGCGTTCGTTCATGAACATCTTTGGTTCACTCAGCAAAAGCGTTTCGGGGCCGAAACCGAGTGCAGAGAGTATGGCCATTTCCGTCGGTAGTTTTGAAGTCGTCGTCACTTGCTAGCCCTCGAGGAAGTCGTGAATGTTAAATTTTTGGTCTCGTGCGATAAATGCGTCGCCTTCGTCTTCGAGCAGGCTCAAGCAGGCCTCTACGCATTTGGGGTCGAACTGGGTGCCCGAGTATTTGTGCAGCTCGCGCACAACAACTTCGAGTGGAAGAGCCTTGCGGTACGGGCGATCGCTCGTCATCGCTTCGACGGTGTCCGCCACCACGATGACACGAGACGGCTGCGGAATCTGATCTCCCGCAAGTCGCATCGGATACCCGGAAGAGCTGCCGTCGAACCATTCGTGATGATGACGCACGCACGGAATGATGTGCTTCAAAAACTGCACCGGCTCGAGGATCTTGGCCCCGATCTCCGGATGCTTCTGCATCTCGAGATACTCTTCTTTGCTCAGACGCGAAGGCTTGGTGATGATGGCGTCGGGAATTCCGATCTTGCCGACATCGTGAAGCAGGCCAGAAAAGTAGACGCGTTCGACCAGTTCTTTGCGCATGTTCATCCGGCGTGCCATGCGCGACGCATAAACTGCCACACGTTCGGAATGACCTCGGGTGTAGTGGTCCTTGGCATCGATCGCTTCGGCGAGCGCCCGGATCGTTTGAATGTACGCGGTGCTGAGTTCCTGGTTCTTCAGCGCCAGTTGCTTCGTTCGCTGGCGAACCTTGCCCTCGAGATTTCGATTCATGTCTTGGAGCTTGAAGTTTTGTTCGCGCGCGACGGTGTTGAGGCGCTTGATTTCGGTCTTGAGGTCATGGTGATCGAAGGCTTGGCGCAGGGTGGCGCGCAGCTCGTCGTCGTTCCAAGGCTTTGTGATCAGGCGGTAGATCTCGCCTTTGTTGATCGCCTCAACAGCGATATTCATTTCGGTGTAACCCGTGAGCATAATGCGGACCACATCCGCGTGTTGATCACGCACCGCTGACAGGAAGTCGACGCCACTCATGCTCGGCAGGCGCTGGTCCGTGACCACGACTTGGGTTGGCGTCTCGCGAAGGATGTCGAGCGCTTCATTGGGGTCCGTCGCAGTCAGGACCTGCATGGGCTCATTTCTAAGCAGGCGTTGTATCGCCTTTAGAATGTTGGGTTCGTCATCTAGGAACAGGACAGCGTGTTCGGTCACGTTTGGATCTCCGGTCAGTTGAGAGAAGCCGCGTTCGAGCACAACGAGGCATCAAGACCTGTGCTCGTATCGGCGCGACGCGTGAATGCCCTTTGTCTTCTCTGCGGAAGCCTAATAAAAATGCAGATTTGCTACGGACTGACTGAAGCGTTGGACGCGAGTCATCGGCTTGAAGAACAGCACGCGGCGTACGCGCGTCATGCGCATATTCTGCGCATGAACACAAGCAATGTGCTCACACACCATAGCGGGCGAGTCCAGCGTCTTGCGCGTTAGATATTGGAGTTTCGGGCAGGTTGGTCCGCCGAGACAAGCAGGGTCGAGTTCGTGTGCTACTTGGCGTCGTCCGCGAGGCCGAGCCGCTGACGCATGTCGCTGCCTGCCTGCACGGCGTCGCACCATTCGCGGTTATCGAGGAACCACTGCACGGTGGCGGCCAACCCGGTTTCCAGGTTGTGGATGGGCTCCCAGCCGAGTTCATTGCGAATTTTTGTCGCGTCGATCGCATAGCGGCGGTCGTGTCCGGGACGGTCGGCCACGAAGGTCTTCAGGTCGCGGTATGACGCGATGCCCCGCTCGATCAGGACAGCATTCTGTGAGGCTGGCGCACGGGCGTCGAGCTCGTCACAGATCGTGTCGACGATTTGCAAGTTGGTGCGCTCGTTGTTTCCGCCAATGTTGTATTTCTCGCCCGGCCGGCCGCTCTCGAGCACCTGGTGGATGCCTCGACAGTGATCTTCAACATAGAGCCAGTCGCGAATGTTCCCACCGTCGCCGTAGATCGGGAGTGGCTTGCCGTCTAGTGCGTTGAGGATCATCAGCGGGATCAGTTTTTCGGGAAAATGGAACGGCCCATAGTTGTTCGAGCAGTTGGTGATCAGACAC
>JASDVE010000023.1:2999-9313 GCA_041891195.1 Myxococcota bacterium
CGCGTGCAAGGTTCTTGCTGAGGTTGTGCACTGCTGCTTTGGATGCGGAATAGGGCGAGTTGGGTGCGTACGGCGTGTCTTCGTGGAAGGCGCCGGTGTCGCCCAGACTTCCGTAGACCTCGTCGGTTGAAACGTGGAGGAAGCGAAAGTTTGCCCGCGCGGCAGGGGGGCGCTCGCCTACATGTCGTTTCGACACGTCGAGCAAATTGAATGTGCCGACGAGGTTCGTATCGACAAACGTTCCGGGGGAGTCAATGGAGCGGTCCACATGACTTTCGGCTGCAAAGTTCAACACTGCGGTCGGGGAATAGGCACGAAAAATCTGGTCAATCGCGCCGCGATCACAGATGTCCACCATTTCGAAATGAAAACGCGGGTTGGCTCGGACCTCTTCGAGGCTTTCGAGATTGCCCGCGTAGGTGAGCTTGTCGAGGACAACGACCTCGGCGTCGGTTTCCGCCAGGGCGAGGCGGACGTAGTTCGAACCGATGAAGCCGGCGCCGCCGGTGACGATCAACGTTTCTGTCATGCTTGTATCCGTTTCCGATCGGCCGTGGCTCGATTCAAAATCGTGTCGTGCGACACGCGCCGAGCCCCATGCGACGTGTTGCTGTCCCCAGACCTGTTCTAGACATAGTTCCCGCCTTCAGCGGTTCGGACTCGGCGTTGTGCATGTTTGAAGCGTTCGACTTCGTTTTTTAGGTCCTGGGTATTGACCTGAGTGGTTGCTTCACCTCGGGCCGCTTCGCTCGCCTTGTGGCGGAGTACGGCGTGAAGAATTCGTACCCAGTCGCCGGGCGAGCAATCGCGGATATTGCCGATCACCGCGGTCCAGTCGATTTCGCCGAACAG
This sequence comes from Myxococcota bacterium, assembly GCA_041891195.1. Taxonomy (GTDB): domain Bacteria; phylum Myxococcota_A; class UBA9160; order UBA9160; family UBA4427; genus DUBZ01. Next base: position 3,852 of record JASDVE010000023.1, read on the forward strand.
CCGATGTCCAGCTCTTTTTTCGGCTGCGTCGGCGTGGATCTGAACCGCCGCGATCATGTCTTCGGGAAATTGCGGGTTGACCTCGACCAATCGCTCGAAGCGGTTGGCCGCCACAAAAGCCGGGCGCAGGGTATCGGGAGCCGAGGTGGCTCCGATCACCAGGTGTTGCTTGTTCGCGATGGTGCGATCGACGATCTCGAGCAAAAAATCCATGATTGGGCCGACCGGGAGGTCCGGTCGCTGGGTGCCGATCGCCTGGGCGCGAGAAAATTCGAGTTCATCGAAATATACGGTCAGGGGCGGCATTTCTTCCAAAATTCCAGACCATTGCGAGACCAAATCGCCGACTTTTCCCCCGGCGTGGACCACGTCGAGGACCAGCCTAGGGATCTCGACCTCAAGAAAACTCGTTTCAGTATGCGTAGCAAGGGCACGTGCGAGAAGGCTCTTTCCAACGCCATCCCCACCGATGAGCAGGACACCGGACGGCGGGAAGGTTCCCCAGTCGGAGTAAAAGCTCGGGTTGGTGGCCGCGCAGGCGTAGGTGAGAATTTCCTCTTTGGCGCTCGCGAGCCCGCCGATCGAATCAAAAGCGAACTCCGGATTCGCGGTGAGCTTGGCGCCTTGCGCCATGGGATCCACGCTGCGCAAGAAGCTTGTCCAGAGGTTTTGCGCGCGTTCGGTTCGCTTGAAGGCTTCGTCCACAAGGGCCAGCTTACAATGGACACGGCGATGAAGCCCGAAAAGTGGGTGGCGTTCGCGGCCGCGTGCGCAATACTCCGGCCGCCAAGTCATGGGTCCCCATCGTCTAGTGGTTAGGACACCGGCCTTTCAAGCCGGCGACACGGGTTCAAATCCCGTTGGGGATACCATTTTTCGACTTGCTGGTGCCGCGGACGAATCGACTTGCCGAGCGGGCGGAGCCTTTTGTTGTCGAAAAATCGACTTGCTGGCTCGTAGCTTCTTGCGTCGCGATCTGGACAACCCAAAGTTGACGTTGTTGCTTGGCGGAAAAACAGCGGAATCGGTTGAGGTTGTCATTCCGCGATGTTGATTTCGACGTGGGTTCACGTTGTGCGATTGGCATACCGCTTCGCGACCTGCGTGCCGTTGGAGTTTTTCGCGTTGGTTTGAAACTGGAAACAACGTCGAGTGGGGACACAACTTTCAATAGGGGAGAACGTTGATGCGTGATCGAGTTCTGTTCGTGATGGTTGGGATGGTCTGCGCGGTGGCAATCGGGTGTGCTTCGACGAAGCAGTTGTATCTCGGGAGTGCTCGACCGGCGGAGGAAGTCGGTGTCGTCAAGATGGTGGTGAATGGCGCCATTACGTCGATCGCGGGACGAGAGTTGGAAGGGCGTGCTTATGCATTGCTTCCGTCGACGTATCCGGTTGAGTTTCGGGTCGTGGTGATGGCGGGTGAGTTTATGGACGCGTTCAAGGGCTCTAATCAGCGGGTCGTCGTTCCCTGCGAGATCAGTCTCAAGGTACAAGCCGGGCGGGAGTATCACGTATCGCGAACTGCGCCGAAGCAAACTCTCAAGACACGGGGAAGAGCGCACACTGCAGACGGTCTAGTCCATACGAAGTACGAAAAAAATGTTTACGTCAATGAAGTCGGTCCCGATCAAAGAGTTGTGGAGTCGTTCCCGGCGGACTGCGAGTGGCCACGGATCGAAGTGATCTAGGCCGAACTCATAAAATAGAAGATTGAGCCTAGTTTCTGAGGCCTAGCGTCCGGCGACCGTGGACCCACGAAGTTCCGATTCGAACGCGGATGTAATTTCCGCGGGATTGTTCAGCTGTCCGACGTCCGCAGTAACCCCCAACCGCACCCGGCCGTTATACGAAAGCATGCTCATCCCAAGACCGACATTTCCCGCGCACGGCACCCAGAACATCACGTCCTCGATCGCGCTGCCGCAGAAGTGAAGCTGTTGCTTGGGCCCCGCAAGGCTTGTGATCACGAGTGTGGCTTTGCGGCTAAAAAGTTTGACACCGAGGACTTCCATCCAAGTGGGCACACGTCCAAGCGCCCGCAACATGGCGAACCAGCCAAGCGCTTCGGGCGATGCTTTGATGCGCGCCATCGATTCACGCACGCGGTCTAGCCGCGCTTCGCTGTCCGTGATCCCGACGGGCATCGGCATGAACACAAGCCCGAATTTGTTGCCGAGTGCGCTGAGCGGTTCGTCGCCACGCAGGTTAACCGGGACGACACCGCGAAGTTCGAGGCCCGAGTCAAACTGAGGGTCTTCTTCAAGCACTCGACCCAAGGCGCCGGCCGCAGCACTGAGCAGAACTTCGTTGACCGTGCCCGAATTTGCTCGACCAATTTGCTTGATGTCCTCGAGCGCAATGGGATTCGACCATGCAGCTCCCTTGGTCCTGCCAAGTGGGGTCGAGAACCGGGTGTCGGGATCGGAACGGCTGACCAGGAAATTTGCAAAGTGCGCGATAGAGCGCGCGGCGGTTCTGGCTCCGAGCGCAACGCGCTGCGCCATGGATGTCCGCTTACCAGAACGCGCCCATTCGGCGGCGGCGGTCGGAAAGGTAATCTCCGGTGGCTCGTCCGAAAGACTCAATAAGATGCGAAGCAGCGCAATGCCATCGGCGATGCAGTGGTGCACGCGAACGACCAACGCTGCACCGGCGGATGAAGAATCCGAAGCGCGTTCCCCGGACGTAACCGTTTCGTCGTACTTTTCAACGTAGTAGATGCGCCAAAGAGGACGATCGGCCGGGAGCGACTGTTCCATGAGTCCACCGACGAAAGACTCGAGCGCCGACTGGTCTGCCGGGTCGTCGAGCTTTGCGACTTCAGTCTGACGTGCCATGGCGAAAGCTGGATCGTCTTCCCAGTGAGGAACTCCAAAGGCGAACTTTGGGGTCACGATGCGTTGCTGTAGGCGAGGGTAGGGGAGAAGCCGGTCGACGAGTCGCGCTTGGACCTTCGCAAACGGCACGCCTCGTTCCAAAGTAAGGACTGCCGTGATGATCATGTGATTGTTGTCGCCGTCCACGCGAAGCCAAGCACTGTCCGCCGCGCTCAAAGCATGCAGGTGAGTGCGGTGTGGACCTGCGCCTGGTGCGCGATCGTGCTGTGAAGAGTCAACATTCGACACGTCGCGCACGATATCGGATCGCGCCTCGCCAGCAATCAAAGAAACACGCTGTGGCGGGGTCAAAGTTCATGACACCAGATGGGCTCGAAGGTTTACCCCCCGTATACGGCAGGTGAAGGTTTCCGCCACTTACAAGAGCGTCGAGATTCGTCGCAAGAACGTGTCGTTCCACCCGGCGGCTGTCGTCCCAGGGGCCGTGGCAATTTCTTCGGCCTCAGACGATCGGTTGATCTGAGACAACACTCTCCTGCTCAAATGCAGCGGGATTTTGGTGAGCGGAGGCCGGGTCTAGGTGGTGGGGACCGACATTATTGAACTGAGTTGGGCGCCAACAGATGCACTGCTCACCCAACGGAACCACAGACTTTATGCGGATAGGCGACAACGCAGCGCGCGTCGGCGGCACACCGAAGTACGGTCTCGGTGTGTCAGACGCGAGCTGTAACCCGAGCGGTGGAGTCGACCTTAACTCCACCTGCTCGGGCAACAACATCCAATAGACGCGTAGCGCGGACGCTCGTTTGGTCCGAGCCAATTCTTCCCGACTAGAGCTTCGGAATCGAAGCCAGGTCGATCGGCAGTTCCGCTCGTCCGTAGCGCTGGGCACGATCGGTGAGCTGGGCCTCAGCACTTTCGACACCGATCATGATGATGAAACGCTTTTCGCGAACTCCATCCAGGGTGTACGCGGCAAGTTCATCGAGATCCTGAAACTTCATCTCGTAGCCCGCTTTCTTCGCGGCTTCAGCGAATTCCTGCACGGTCGGAACCGGATCGGTCGCAATTTCTCGGGCCAGATCCTTCGGCCGATTGCGGTCTGTGGTCCAAATGCCGGTGTCGAGCATGCCGCCAGATGGGTAGAAGAGAGACGCGCCAAGGTTTGTGCCTTCACTCTCAAGCTGCGCGCCAAGACACTCGGTGATGATTGAAACCGCTGCCTTGCTCGACGCGTAGACCGACTGATAGGGCAGGGGCGAGATGCCACCGTCCCCGGAAGACGTGTTGATCACATGTCCCTCTTCACCCGACGCGATCATGCGCGGGACGAAGGACTGGATGCCGTGGACCACGCCCATCACGTTTACTCTGTGTACCCAAAGCCAGTCGTTGACGGTTGTCTCCCAGACGTTTGCCGACGGTGCGGCAACGCCTGCGTTGTTGAAGAGGAGATGACAATTGCCGTGGGTCGCGTAGACCTGGTCGGCAAGACTCTCCACGGACTGTGGGTCCGAAACGTCAGTTACCACGCCAGTGACGTCTCCTTCGAATGCGTCGAGTGCGGTCTTGAGCGCACTCTCTTCAACGTCGGCGACGACCACTTTCGCGCCTTCTGCTAGGAGCGCGCGAACGATCCCAGCACCAATGCCACTCGCTCCGCCGGTGACGACGGCAACCTTGTCGCGAAAGTCTTTCATCTTTGAATCTCCTTAAGGAATGTCTGAGGGATGGCTCGGGTTGGGGAAGGGCCTGGCTCAGGCCCGGCCTCGGTCCGGGCGACCCAGTGAAGCGGAATCGATGGGTTTCGGCAATTGAACGCGAGTCGCGGGGGCTGGTTGAAATTCCCGATCAAAATCAATACTGTGCCCGCTCAATTTTGTCCCGTCGCCGTAACCCTGAGGTTGATCGATGCGCTTTTACGAATACGAGTCAAAGGAACTCTTCGCCAGAAGAGGTCTTCCCCTCGGTCCCCGACATGTTGTGCACAGCGCGGAAGAAGCGCGCGAGAAGGCCAGCGAGATCGGTGGATCGGTCGTGCTCAAGAGCCAGGTGCTCTCGGGAGGACGCATGAAGGCAGGTGCGGTGAAATTTGCCGACTCGCCGGACGAAGCCGCGTCCCACTACGAGGCGATTTTGCCCATCGTGGTGAACGGGGAAACCGCGCGTTCGGTGCTCGTCGAATCAAAGAGTCCGATCTCACAAGAGTTCTTTGTGGCCGTGACTTGGGATGGGCGTGCAAAGAGTCCGGTCGTGATCTTCAGTGACATGGGGGGCATCGACATTGAAGAGGTCGCGGAATCGCACCCGAAGCATGTATCGAAGACGCACTTTTCGAGCCTGTATCCGATCACACCTCGCGTCGCGAAAGAAGCGATCGGTAAAACAGGCGTGACCGGTTCCGATCTCAATAAACTGACGCCGATCGTTTTCGAGCTGATGCAGATCTTCCTCGACTACGACCTTACGCTCGCCGAGATCAATCCGCTTTGCCGCCTCGAAGACGGAAGCTTTGCAGTCCTCGATGGACACATCGACATGGAAGCCGAGGCGCGTGGCAATCACAAAACGCTGCTCAAAGACTTGGGCATTGGCGACGACGAGACTCGCCAAGCCCGCC
>JASDVE010000024.1:0-3695 GCA_041891195.1 Myxococcota bacterium
TTGCATATGGGCTCCTGGAATCGGGGCCATGACATCGACGTCCGGCGTTGTGTCCGTGGCGATCACGGGGCCAGTTGCAACGCCGTCTGGGATGCCTGCGCTCCAGCTCGGAGCCTCCCGATCTGCGCCGACACCGAGGTCGGAGCTAGACACGTCATAAACGTTGACGTTTTCGGGCACGATGGCGTCCGAGGTCGGAGCCCCGAAGTCAATGTCGAGTTCCTGGGACGCTGGGAAGTCGGAGCCAATCGTGTCGATGCCCGAGTCGAAGTTGTCGTCGAAGTCGCCGACCAGATCGTCACTGAGGGCGTCGCCGCCGAACATGTCGTAGGCGAGTAGGTTTGAGTCGAGACTCGGTGATTCGAGCTGGTCGAGCGAGATGTCGGACTCGCTGCCGAGTCCAAGGTCGTCGAACTCACTCGTCGAAACCGGAACTGACGGCGGGGCGATCGGCGAAGCCATCCCATCGTTCCGTACTGAAGCGGCTGCGGCGGGAAAATCGTTTTCGAAAGCCGCTAGCGGGTCGGGCGCATCAACTTGCTTCAAGTTCAAAGTACCGGTCGCATTCGTGATCGTTCCGGCGGCGTGGACGTTCGGCATGGCCGTGGGGATAGGCGCGGGTTCGGTGTTCGCGCCGGGCAGGGGTGTTGAATCAGAAAAGAAGGCGTCGACCGGCATGGATTGGTTCGGACTTACGGTCGGTGCGTCTTCTAAACTCGTGTAGTCCGTAGCCGGCGGCACGCTGTCCGCAGGTCTATAGGGATTTTTATCGGGAATGATTGCGACTGTGTGGTCGCCGCCTGCTCCGTCGAGCAAGTCGTCGAGACCGGCGATCGCTTCGATGGCAATTGAAGTCGCATCTGTCTCCTGGGTGGACTCGGGCGCCAGTGGCGTGGGCGTCAAAGTGTCGTTCTGGTCGAACACCGGGTCGGGCGTGAAACCGGCAATGGCGTTGGACTCCCCTGCGTTCGAAAGTTCGTCGGCGAAAAAGTCGTTGCCGGTCTCGGCCGCGGCGGGTGTCGCGTGTGCCGGTGTGCGCTGCGCGAGAATCTCGTTCACGCGATCCACGAGCATCTGGGCCTCGAAAGGCTTGGTGATGTGTCCGGTCGCCTTCACCTCGTTTGCGCGTGTTTCGTCGAAGGCTTCGAATGTCCCGGTCAACAACAGCACCGGTATTTCCGCGAGGTCGGGGGTATTCCGGATAGCCGCACAAACTTCGTAGCCGCTCTTTCCGGGCATGACCACGTCGGCGAGGATGATGTCCGGGTTGCACTGGCGGGCGCGGATTACGGCGTCGTCGCCGTTGTCCACGCTTACAATTTCAATGTCCTCATTGACGAAGCTCAGACCTACGAGCTTTTGAATCACGACACTGTCGTCGGCGAGCAGCAATGTAGTCGGCATTTCATCTCCCACGAGTTCAGAGACCATCGAACTCGAATTGTTCGCTTTGTATCGCGACGAAAAGGGTCGCATCAGCAGCGTACATCTGGTGCGTAGTATCGTCGCCTGAGTGAGCGCAATTGAACAGTATTTTTGATTTTCTGCCGCCGACCCCTCACCCCCGTTTCAGCAGAAGGTGTGTGTGACCCGGCCCGGGCGCAGGGTTCAAGCATAGGGGGTGTTTCACCGATATCGGACGCGAGGAGCCGAGTCTCGATGATCCTGCAGGCGAGTGCTGCAACAGACGTGGGAATGCGCCGTCGCGTAAACGAGGATCGGTACGCGCTGGTGCCAGATTTCGGTCTTTATCTCGTTGCAGACGGCATGGGGGGCCACAAGGCAGGTCAGCTCGCGAGCCAACTGGCCGTCGAAGGGGCGGTCCACGCTGCAAAATCGCTTGAAGGGGAAAGTCTTAGTCTGACCGAAAAGCTCAACGAGATTGTGGCTGCGGCGAATCGCGAAATTTTCAACATGGCGAAAACCCACGCTGAATATTCCGGCATGGGGACAACTCTGGTCGCGATGCTGGCGTCGGCGGGGAAGGTCGCCGTCGCGCACGTAGGCGACAGCCGCGCGTACTTGATCCGGCGCGGCGCTATACGCCCCTTAACGAATGATCATTCCCTCGTTGAGGAATTGCTTCGCCGACATGAAATTACGCCCGAAGCGGCACTCGAGTATCCACATCGACACGTGTTGACCCGGGCGCTTGGGGTTCGACCGAACGTCGAATGCGACGTGTTGGAGATGACGCCAGAAGATGGAGACACCGTTGCAATGTTTAGCGACGGACTCACGAACAATGTGAGCGACGACGAAATTGCCATTGCGATCAGCAGCAGCGAAAATCTAGAGGAAGCTTGCAACGGGCTCGTGACGTTTGCGAACGATCGCGGTGGTGATGACAATATCACGGTGGCGCTGGTGCGGTGCGAAAAAGCTGGGGCAAAAGTTGGCGCCTGAGGCCGCCTATGGTGTCCCGCGGCGGCCTCAGGTGTAGTCAAAGTAGGCGCCTAGCGGTCGACTGTACTCTTGAGCTTGCCACGAAGACGAATCACTGCCTTCGTGTGGATCTGGCAAACTCGGCTTTCCGTAATGCCGAGGATGTTGCCGATCTCTTTCATGTTCAGGTCTTCGTAGTAGTAGAGTGAAACGACAAGGCGCTCTTTCTCCGGCAATCCACCGATCGTGTCCGAGATGACGTGCTTGGTCTCGAGCAGCTTGAGGGATGCGAAGGGATTCTCCGAGTTCTTGTCCTCGATGATGTCCGCAAAGCTACCCGTGCGGTCCATGTCCGCGTTGTTGCCGCGGATCTCTTCGAGATTCACCAGAGATATTCCGCGAACTTGGTTGAGCAGATCGTGGAACTTGTCGATCTGCAGGCCGAGCGAATCGGCCACTTCGTCTTCGGTTGCCTGACGGCCGAGGCGCTGTTCGACCTCGCCGTAGGCGTGTTCGAGCTTGCGGCTCTTCTGACGCACGCTGCGCGGTACCCAGTCGAGAGATCGAAGCTGGTCAAGAATTGCGCCCTTAATGCGAAACTCTGCGTAGGTCTTGAACTTACAGTTCTTGTCCGGATCGTACTTCTCGATCGCATCCATCAATCCGATCACACCGGTGTTGTGGAGATCGTCGAGGTCGATATGGGACGGGAGTCTGACCGCGATTCGATTGACGATGTATCGGATCAGTGAGGTGTGCTCGAGGACGATCTGGTCTTTCAGGCCGGAGGGGATTTCGGAGTAATTTTCTTTTGCGTCTCGGAGTAGAGCTTCCATTTTATTTCCTTGGCCACGTCTCGTTTGCTTGCTTCGCGAGGCAGTCACTTGCTGTTTCGCGTGATCTTGACTGACACTAAAAGCACGGGTCATGCCAAGAACAAAGATGGGCTGTGGGAAAATTCTCGGAAATTCCAAGGTGACGGGGCCGTTGTTGAAGCTAGACGGAATTACCCAACTAGGTCAGTAACTTGAACTGACAACAGTAGTGCGAATGGGGAGGGGAGAAAGTGCAGTCGGGGTGCCGCCTTGGGTGGCAGGGCACTCCATCAACCGGCAGGTGCGTCACAAATTCGACGGGATGACGTTTGGTGAATTACGAATCCGTCGCTCGCTTGACGCTATTGGTCACCGCAAGCGCGCAGAGCAAAACCCGACTTCTATGAATGGTTCTCATAGAAGCCCATCGGATCGCCTTCAAAAAAACTGTTGGAAAACAGCACCTGCAATCCGCAACTGCATACATTGATATTT
>JASDVE010000024.1:3705-5885 GCA_041891195.1 Myxococcota bacterium
AACTGTTGGAAACTTCAAGAGGATCGGGGTTCGAGACCCTTTTTCTTGATTTTCTCAAGGAGCGTCGTGCGATTGAGTCCGAGGAGTTGAGCTGCTCGATTTTTGTTCCAATGTGTCTGCTCGAGGGCTTGCAGAATGAGATCTGTTTCCAGGTCACCGATGACGTCGTTGAACGAGATGCCGTCCGAAGAGATGAGCGGCGCGAGACTCTGTCGCTCGTTCCCATCGCTTGCCCCATTGGGACCCGTCTGTTGCGAGTGAAACTGAGCGGGAAGATCTTCGCCTAGGATGTCGCCGGTCTCGCGCAAAATCATGACACGTTCGACCATGTTTTCGAGTTCGCGAACGTTCCCGGGCCAGCGATAATTCACGAGAAGCTTCATGGCTTCTTCACTGATGCCATCGATCTTCATGTTCTTCTGCTGGTTTCCAATGTCGATGAAGTGGTGGATCAGGAGCGGGATATCGTCCGCGCGATCGCGTAGGGGCGGGGACTCGATGGGCAGAACGTTGAGCCGGTAGTAGAGGTCTTCGCGGAACTGCTTTTGCTCGATCATCTCTTCGAGATGCTGGTTCGTAGCCGCGATCACGCGCACGTTGACCTTTACGGTCTTTGACGAGCCCACGGGTTCGAATGTGCGTTCTTGAAGCACGCGCAACAGCTTCACTTGAAGGTTCGGACTCATGTCCCCGATCTCGTCGAGGAAGATGGTCCCGCCATCTGCCAGGGCAAAACGTCCCTCGCGGTGGTTTACGGCGTTTGTGAAGGCGCCTTTGACGTGGCCAAAGAGTTCACTTTCGAGAAGTTCTTCAGGGATCGCACCGCAGTTGACCGTGACCATCATGCGGTTGGCGCGGGAGCTGTTGTAGTGCAGGGCACGGGCGATGAGTTCTTTGCCGGTACCGGATTCACCGGTAATGAGAACCGTGCTATCGGTGTCGGCGACTTTTTCGACAACCGAAAGCACGCGCTGTAGCGCCTGGCTCTTGCCCACAATGTTGTCGAACTTGTATCGAGACTGAAGCTGACTGTGGAGTGCGCGGTTTTCCGCCTTCAGCCTGCCGTGTTCGATGGCTTGATCCACCAGCCGCCGAATGACGTCGAGACGTTCTTGCTCAAAGGGCTTTTCGAGATACCAGAAGGCCCCCGCGCGCAGCGCTTCGATCGAGTTCTCGGCAGTGCTGTAACCGGTGATGACGATGCAGGGGAGGTCCGGTTCAACCTCATGGATCTGGCGCACCAGCTCAAGGCCGTTGATTCCGGGCATCTTGATGTCGCACAGAACCAAGTCGACCGGATGCGAGGACACGATGCCCATCGCTTCGGTGGCATCTCGCGCCATTAAGACGTCGTGTCCGACCCTAGTCAGAATACGTTCCAACGCGCGACGATAAAGTTCTTCATCGTCCACAACGAGTACGTGAGATTTACGCAGGGTGATTCTCCGGCTAGCGGAGGAGGCCGCTTAGCGTATATAGGCACAATGAAGTGCGGTCAAGTCGATGTCAAGCGGTCAAGCGCGAATTTCAGCGCTGTTTCAATCAGGCTCAAATTCTGTCGGCTCGATTGTAAGCGAGAAGCACGTGTCGCGTGCATTGCGAGCAGGGTTTGCGGTGCGCATATGATCGGGTAAATTGCATTTGTCCTATCAGTTTATCGTCCCCCCCGCAGGAACGAATTGCATGATCTAGTGAACCCTGTTCGTGAACTGGCAGGTGGTATACCTGTATGTTCGGGAAGTGATGTTTTGGTTAGCCGTTCTTGCGCAGTTTTTGCGTCGATTATTGTTTGAATCATAGACGTTCATCATGTGAATATTGCACTTTGCAACGACTTTGGCGCCACAGGCGCTGAGGAGCGGGCAAAGTTTGGAACGCCGCCGCTGAGTCCATCGGCCGCGACACCCAGCACGGCATCACACGCGATCAAATGTCACAAGGGGAGCGAGCGCCGTGGAGCCATCACTTCCAATCGTTCGGATTGTCATTCTCGGTTCGAAGTCTACGGCCTTGGACAGCGCCGGCTCGGCTCGGCTCACCGAAGTCAGCGCTTCAAAGGCTGCATCATCTCACGCTGAGATCAGCGTTGTAGCGCTCCATGACACCCGTGCCGCGTTAGAACGTCTCGGTGGCGAGGTATCGGTCGATCTTGTAGTAGACCCGCAATCAGACCTCTCCGC
>JASDVE010000024.1:5895-9270 GCA_041891195.1 Myxococcota bacterium
CGATTCTGTCGATCTCTTTGTTCTCGACTGTATTGATCGCGAAGAGGCGTCATTGTGGCTCGAACTCGTCCGCGACATTGGGCCTCCCGTTCTTGCGATCCAACGTGACGATGACGATGACTCTGCTTTGCAGCTGTTCCGCTGCGGCGCAGACCAATGCGTTCGTTTGGGCTCGGACTACATGCATGTCGTTCCGGCAACCGCGCTCGAGATGATTCATCGCTGGCAACAGAAACGGGAGCGCGGACAAGTCGAGCGACACATTGAGTGGCTCGAAGGTTTCAACGACGCCATTGTGAACCAGATCCCCGCTGCCCTCGCGGTCATTGATGGCGAGGGCAAGGTCGCTACCTTGAATCCACTGTTTTCGCAGCTGCTGGGCGTCGCTGCAGGCGAAGCGCCAGGACGACTTTTCAGCGCGGTATGCGACGCGGAGCTCTATCGTGCTGCGGGCTTTGACGAGATGGTTGAAGCGACGCATCGTGGCTTTGAGGTCTTGGCCCGAGAAGCACGTTGGACGAATGCAGATGGCGCAGCGCAAGTGTTCGATGTGCGTAGTCAGCAACTCGACGAAAACGGACATGTGCTTCTTGTTCTCACCGACGTGAGCCAGATCGAACGACAAGCGGAGCAGATCGGCGAACTGCAGCGCTATAACGCGAACATCATTCAAAACATCAACAGCGCGCTATTGGTGGTGAGCCCGTCGCGCAAGATCAACTATGCCAACAGCGCAGCCGAGAGCATACTTGGCGTCGAATTTGGGAAGCTGCCCGGGCGTCGCGTCGCAGAATGGTTCCGCGACGACGAGACAGGGGTGCACCTCATCGTTCAGACCCTGATGGACGGCGTTCGCTTTAAAGGTGCAGAAACTCTCGTGACGCGTGAAGACGGCCGCTTGATTCCGATCGGGATCTCCTGCAGTCCGTTACTCGATGCCGCCGGCGAAACCCTCGGCGCGATCGCGATCTTTCAGGACCTGAGCGAGGTCAAGCAACTCGAGCGCCAAGCCATGCAAAGCGAAAAAATGGCCTCGATCGGTCAGCTTGCTGCGGGTGTCGCTCATGAGATCAATAATCCCGTCGGCTTTATTCGCGCGAACTTGTTTCAGATGTCCGAGTACCTTGAAGATCTGCAGGGTGTTTGGACAGCGCTCGAAGCGCTACAGCTTGCGATCGCAAGCGGCGAGAACGCCGACGTGATCCGGGCAAAGTCCGCAGCATTGAAAGACGTGAGCAAGGAAATTGACCTCGACTATGTGCGCTGCGACTTCACCAAAGCGGTGAGCGAATCGCAAGAAGGTTCGGAACGCATTCGGCACATCGTGAAGGACTTGCGAGATTTCTCGCGGCAAGATTCAGCGAAATCGGAACTTGCGGACATCAACGAATGCCTTGAGTCGACGGCCAATATTGTATGGACCATGGCAAAGCATGCGGTCACGCTGGAGAAAGACTTAGGGGTGTTGCCCAAGCTGCGCTGTTACCCGATGCAGCTCAAGCAAGTGTTCATGAACCTCCTTCACAACGCGAGCCAAGCGATTGAAGGGCGCATCGCCGAAGAAGAGCTTGACGAAGTCACCACGGGTGAAGTCGTCGTTCGCACGTTTTGCAAAGACGGCGGTGTGGGGATCACGATTACAGACAACGGAACGGGCGTTGCGCCCGAGCACATGGCGCGAATTTTTGATCCGTTCTTTACCACCAAGGAGGTCGGAGCCGGTACGGGTCTAGGGCTCTCGACATCGTACAACATCGTGGCGCGGCACGGCGGAAACATTAGTGTGTCGAGCGAAGTCGGGAAGGGGACCACTTTCGACATTTGGTTGCCAGAGAGTGTGAACCCGGACGCCGGGAACCGAGCTGACGCTGGGGGAGTGCTTGACGACTGAGTCCAAAGAGCCGGCGCGCAATCCGGTGTTGCTGATCATCGACGACGAGACGCGCATCCTTACGGCGATGCAGCGTTCATTGCGGCGCGAGGGCTATGCGATCCTTACGGCTGCGACGCCAGACGACGCGTTGTTCATTGCAAAATCTCGTACGCTCGACATCGTTCTTTGCGATCAAAGGATGCCCGGCATGCGGGGGACCGAGTTGCTCGCCAAAATCGGAGAAATTCACCCCCACGCAACGCGAATCTTGATGACGGGTTGGACGGACGCGGTGACGATCGCCGAACTCGAAAGCCTTGGGATATCCGGCATCTTCGCCAAGCCGTGGGAAGACGCCGAACTCAAAAAACTCCTGCGCAAGGCCGCGTCTGTTATTGCGAGCGGTTAAACGCAAGCGTCTATAACATCTAGACACGTCGGCGCCTGGGTGTATGAACCCTAAAGCTTGCGGAGGTATTCGATCGCGGCGTTCTGGGTGTTCTTCGCGCCGACGTTCAATACACGGAAGCGACGCTGGCTCCCCTTCATGTAGTAAATGCGTCCCTTTCCCGCGAAGCCCATTTCAAAGATCGTGAGATGCGGTGGGATCCCGCCTACTTTTCGGCGCACGGAGACATTTTCTGCTTCGTCGTTTAAGCGTTTGAGTTTTTCTTCGCACTTGAGCTTCATGGCATCGTCGCGCAGCGCGACGATGTCCTGCAGCGCACGGTCGTCGACTTCAACGTTCCGGTAAAGCGTTCCGTATCTCTTGCTGAGGACGTCGGCTTCCCGCGCTCGGCCGGCTTCTTGATTCGCGACGTCTTTCGATGCGCGCTTGAGGCTCGTCTCGAGATCGCGAATCGCGTCGTCGCGGCTTTCGAGGTCTTCACTCGCTTCTTCCAAGAGATCTTCGAGGGCGTGGATCTCGCGTCCGAGTTCGCTGGCGCGCGCGGTGCTGTCTCGGAGTTCGAGTTCGCGAAATTCGAGCTCTGTGAGTTTGCTTTCGAGAGTTTTGCGTTCGTCGCGAAGTTGATTGACCTCGCTGATGTGTTCGGGATCGGTGGATTCGATCGACTGAAACTGTCGCCGCATTTGGTCGAGTTCGGCTTCGATCGTGCTCGCACGTTGCTCGGTTTTGACGCGGTTTTCCATGGCTTCTTCAAGCATGGTTCTCTGATGTCGCGCATTGGCAAGGCTGCGCAGCCAAAGGAGCTGCATCGCGAGTGCCGCGTAGACGATCAAGATCGAATTCGCGAGGATTGAGTTGTGGGGCACCGAGACCGAGAGATAGGCCGTCGCGGGGAGAAGCCGCTCGGCATCGAGCAAAATTTCTTCGTAGATGTACCGCTCAGCGGGTGGTTGGCTTCGCCCGCCTGACACGTATATAAGTGTCGAGCCGTCGCGGCCAAGAATCGTCGGTGAGACATGGACCCCGCCGATCGAGATCCACAACGACTGCTTCATGATGTAGTTGATGCGCATCTGGATCTGCGTCGTAACCG
>JASDVE010000025.1:0-5061 GCA_041891195.1 Myxococcota bacterium
GTCAATTTCGAAGGCCATCGCAAGTTCCTATCCAGTAGTGGTGAGCGCGGTTCGTGACGAACCTCAAGTCTACCCCTTGAAGCCACGCTTCCACACAGGCGACGCCCCAAATGCGAGTAAGTCGGATGAGTCGCGTGGGCTACCCGGTACAGCGGCTACCACAACGGGCACGCGTTCCGAACGTCAATCGGCGCCCACTGAAAACCCATATTGGTTAACTTCGCCTCTTGCGTTCGTTCACGGTAACGCAAGAGCGCACCTCTCCGGAGCGTCCATGCCTGAAGACATTCGAATTCTCGACCTCGCGAACCCGCAGTTTCCGCAGACCTTTATTGACCAGATCCATGCGGCGGCCCCGATGGCAGACGCGCTCATGCTCGAACGCGACGCCGTCGTGACTCAAGCCTCGAATGAGACGGGCCTCACCGACTTCGGTGAAGACGGCTGGCAAGAACGTCTTGACGTTGTGCTTCAAGGCCTGCGCGAAGACGCTGAATTGTCTCCGATCGGAAAGCTCAGCGGGTACGCTCAACTGGTCTCGTTCGCAAAAAATCGCCTCCTCCTCGAAGACCTTTGGAAGCGACACCCCGAGATCGACGACGTCAAACAAGACCCGCCGATCATCATCGCGGGTCTGCCTCGCAGTGGAACGACACATCTTCACAGCCTGATCGGGGCCGACCCGAAGATCCGCGCCCTGCCCTGGTGGGAAGCACTCGAACCGGTGCTTGCCGACAGCGAGAAACCCGCGGCAGGACAACCGGACCCGCGCCTTGAACGCGCCGCAGCGGGGATCGCATTTCGCGACCTCGCCATGCCCCACTTCAACGCGATGCACGAGATGACGGTCGAACACACTCACGAAGAGATTCATCTGCTCGCGATCGACTTCTCGACGATGTTTCTGGAGAACATGGGCATCGGTCTCGGTCCCACCTTCCGTGACTATTATATGCAGCGCGACCAGGCTCCTCACTATCGGTACATGAACAAGATCTTGCGCACGCTGCAGTGGCTGCGAGGGGGAACACGCTGGGTGCTCAAGAGCCCTCAGCACCTCGAACAGTTCAAAGCCATCGTCGACGCTTTTCCCGACGCGACCGTCGCGATCAATCATCGCGACCCTGTTTCTACCGTCGCATCGTTTTCAACGATGATTTCATATTCAACGCGCCTGTCCGCAGCAAAACCAGATCCGGTGCGCCTCGGCCATTACTGGGCCGAACGTCTCGAACTCATGTTGCGTCGATGTGTCGAAGACCGAGACCTGCTTCCGAAAGAGCGAACCATCGACGTCCTCTTCCACGAATACATGGGCAACGAACTCGAAACCGTGGACGCGATCTACAATATGGCAGGTCTCGACTTCGACGATGAGTCAAAAGCCTCAATGGCGAAGTATCAAGCTGAGCATCCCCGCGGTCGTTTCGGACGCGTGCAATACGACCTGGCAGACTTCGAACTCGACGGTGCAGAACTGCGCGAGCGGTTTCGCTTCTATACTGATCGATTCCCCGTTCGACTCGAATCCTAATTTCGGCAATGCCTTCGCCAACACACGCACTTTGATTCCTACAACCGAGGCCCCAATGACCGTGCCCGATAGTCTGAGCCGCAACAAACTCCACGAACTACTTGACTTGATCCGCGAGGTGAGCGACCGCCGCTACGGCGCCGAATGGGGCATCGACAACAAGGGCGACATCGCGGACGGTCATCGCAACTTGATGCACATCCTCGAAGGGGGGTTGTATTCCCACTTCGACGCCGACCCCGAACGACCCGTGTTTCGTCGCATCGTTTCACCGACGCGGAAGTTTCGCGGCGACAACGGCGACGCAATTTACTTCGACGCGGCGATTCGACCCGATCGTGAGTACATCGTCAAAGGCAACATGGCCGGCGCCGTCTATGTCTCGGTGACCGTAGAAGAAGGCCCGGGCGAAGGGGCCTACGCGACGGGTACCGCTGCAGGCCTTCACGATGGTGAATTCGACGTGGACGCCAACGGCAACTTCGAAATCGTACTGTCCTCAAAGCACCACGACCGAAACTGGCTCGAGCTGACATCGACTGCGAGCCGCATCACGACTCGTCATTATTTCGAAGACGAAGTCTGCGCGGCAGCCGACCCCGCCCGCCACATCCCGCTTTCGATTGAACCGACAGAAGAACCGCCCGCACCGGCTCCGTTTGACCCGGACACCCAGGACCAAAAGACCGCGGACGGCATTCAGCGCGTGATCAACTTCGTACGCGGCGACACCCTCGACCAGCCGCCGCGCAAGCCCGAAGAACAGCCCACCTGGGTTTCCACGACCCCCAACGTCTTTAACAAGCCGGAGAAGCCCGGCGACATGGCATTTTCGGCGATGGACATCGCATACACGATGGCGCCCTACTTGCTCGGCCCCGACAAAGCCCTGGTCATCACGGGCCGTTTCCCCGAATGCAAGTTCGCAAATATCTGCCTCTGGAACCGCTACATCCAGAGCTTCGACTACAACAACGGACGCATCTCACTCAACCGAAAGCAGACCCAGCTCGAAGCCGACGGCAGCTACCGCATCGTAATCGCCCACGAAGACCCGGGCGTTCCGAACTGGATTCAGACCGAAGGCCGGGCCTTCGGCATGGTGTACTGGCGCTTCTTGTTGCACGAAAGTGAAGTCGAAACACCGAATGCCGAGGTCGTCGATTTTGCATCGCTACGTTCGTGAATCGAATGCTATCAATCTGGCCACACCGCGAGTAAACCAACCCGCCAGCCGCTCCTTGGAGGACTCCCCATGAAAGCCGTCTTATGCAGCAAGTTCGGACCGCCCGAAGCTCTTTCGGTCGAAGAGATGCCCGACCCGACCGCGGGTGAAGGTCAGATCGTGATCGACGTCGACTCGGCAGCGGTCACATTTCCGGACACGCTCATTATCGAAGACAAGTATCAGTTCAAAGCGACACCTCCGTTCATTCCCGGCGGAGAAGTCGCGGGGATCGTGAGCGAAGTGGGCGCAGGAGTCACGGGGTTTTCTGTCGGCGATCGCGTGACGGGTAGCGCTGGAATCACAGGCGGGTTTGCAGAAAAAGTTGCAGTGGGCGCCGCATCGTCTCGGGTGCTGCCCGACGATGCAGGCTTCGCGGAATCTACGGGCATGCTTTACGCGTATGGCACGGGCTACTACGGACTGAAGTTTCGCGGCGAGTTGCAGCCCGGCGAAACCCTGCTTGTTCTCGGAGCCGGTGGCAGCGTAGGCATGGCCGCCGTTGAGCTTGGCAAGTTGATGGGGGCACGCGTGATTGCCGCCGCATCCCGCGACGACAAGCTAGCGTTGTGCAAGGAACGCGGTGCGGACGAAGTCATCAACTATTCGACCGAAAACCTGAAAGTGCGCGCCAAGGAATTGACCGGCGGCCAGGGCGTCAACGTCGTTTACGACGCCGTCGGAGGCGACTATGCCGAGCAAGCGCTGCGCGCGATCGCATGGGGGGGACGCTTCCTCGTCATCGGCTTCACCGCCGGGATCCCTGCTGTCCCATTCAACCTCGCTTTGCTGAAGAGTTGTCAGATCATCGGTGTCTTCTTGGGCGCCATGGTGGGGCGCGAACCCGAAACCAAAGACGCAATCGAATCCGACTTGCTTGGCTTTATGGCGTCGGGTGAGCTGCGACCACACATTTCGCAGCGCTATTCCCTCGAAGATGCGCCCAAGGCGCTGCGCGACATGATCGATCGCAAGTTGGTCGGCAAGGTGGTCGTCGCACCCTGATAGGCGGCCCGCGAATGCTGCAAAGCACTTTGGAGGGAAGATGACCCAAGCTATCGATCCAACACAACAATTCCGCCTTGATGGAAAGGTCGCTCTGGTGACAGGCGGCAGCCGAGGCCTGGGCAAAGAAATGGTGCTTGCCTTCGCCCGCGCCGGCGCCGACGTGGTCATTGCGAGTCGCAAGGTTGAATCGTGTGCCGAGCTTGCAAAACAAGTTGAGAGCGAAACAGGAAGGCGCGCGCTTGCTGCGGGTGCGCATGTCGGAAAGTGGGACGAATGCGACGCGTTGGCCAAGCAAGCACTCGATCACTTTGGAAGAGTCGACGTCCTGGTCAACAACGCGGGGATGTCGCCAACTTACCCTTCGCTTATTGAAGTCACTGAAGCGCTCTACGACAAAGTGATGGACGTGAATCTCAAAGGGACGTTTCGGCTGTCCGCACTTCTGGGCACTGCGATGTTCGAAGGCGACGGCGGGTCGATCATCAACGTAAGTAGCATTGCCGCGAGTCAACCGACCCCTGGCGAAGTTCCCTATGCCGCCGCGAAGTCAGGCGTGCACAGCATGACCAAGAGCTTCGCCCGGGCCTTCGCGCCCAAGGTCCGCGTCAACTGCATCATGCCCGGCGCGTTCTTGACCGACATCAGCAAGGCTTGGCCCGAAGCGATGCATCAGGCCTTGGCACGTATCATTCCTCTCGCGCGAGGTGGGCAGCCCGACGAAATCGTCGGCGCGGCGCTCTACCTCGCGAGCAGTGCGTCGAGTTACACGACGGGAAGCATCCTCAAGATTGACGGCGGTGCTGCATACGGCATGGGCTAGCGGGCCATCGATCCCCGCTCAAACAACGCCCAACATCACCCAACAACACCCAACAACACCCAACAACAACCAACGAAAACCGAAGCACCAGGAGCGCGCGTGGCAGATCAAGACAAGTACGAAACCCTCGACATTCGCGTCGATGACAATCTCTGTTGGTTGACCCTCAACCGCCCCGAGTCGCTCAATGCGATGAATCGTCAGCTCGTCACGGACCTGCGTGAGTTCATCAGCCAGCTCCCCGATCGAAGAGATATCCGGGTCGTCATCTTAAAGGGTGCAGGACGCGCGTTTTGCGCTGGACTGGACATCAAGGAATCAGCTGCCCCCTCGCTGACGAGCGACGACGGCAACCGCGTCACGAAGGGTTTGCGCATGCAACGTCGCATTGCCGATCTCGTCATGATGATGCGACGCGCACCGCAGCCCTTCATCGCGTGCGTTCAGGGTGCCGCGAGCGGCGGTGGTTTTGCG
>JASDVE010000025.1:5071-9264 GCA_041891195.1 Myxococcota bacterium
AGCGCTTGCCTCCGACGTCAGAATCGCAGGCGAGTCTGCGCGCATGAACGCAGCATTCATTCGCATTGGCCTTTCGGCCTGCGACATCGGCGTCAGCTACTTCTTGCCGCGACTCGTTGGCGCATCCCTCGCTAGCGAGCTGCTTCTCACGGGACGCTTCATCCACGCCCAACGCGCACTCGCCACGGGGCTTGTGTCCGATGTCGTGCCCGACGCAGATCTCGACGCCGCCGGCGAAGCCCTCGCACGCGAGATCCTCGAAAACTCGCCTCTCGGTGTGCGTCTCACCAAAGAAGCGCTCGCAATGAGCCTCGACGCGGGCAGCCTCGAGCAGGTGATCGCGATGGAAGATCGCAACCAGATTCTCTGTTCTCAATCGCCCGACGTCATCGAGGGCATGCGCGCATTTATCGAGAAGCGTCCGCCAAAGTTCGCCGACTGATCCACCCGAGGAGTTCCCCCTTGCCCCCCGACGAATCCGCCCGAATAGGCGACACCCCGCCTGAAGACATGACACGTTCGACCCGCGACCCGCGTTCGTTGGGGGCGTCCCTTAATACGTGGCTCGCCGCTCAACTCGCCCCAGGCGCAAACCCCGAAGTCACGGGCGTGTCGAGCCCCGAGGCCAACGGGATGTCGAGTGAGACACTACTGTTCGACGCGGCATGGACCGAAGGCGGCGTGAGGACCCAAGGGAGCTTCGTGGCTCGAGTCGAACCCGACCCGAACGATTGCCCGGTGTTTCCCTTCTACGATCTCGAAGGCCAGTTTCGTTTGCTGCAACTCTTAAACGAACGAAGCACCGTCCCAGTACCCGGGGTGCGCTGGCTCGAACTCGCCCCCGAACATCTGGGTGCGCCCTTTTTCGTCATGGACTGCATCGACGGACGCGTCCCTCCCGATGTCCTGCCCTACACCTTCGGAAGTTGGCTCACTGAAGCCTCGGAGCCAGAGCGGCGAACCTTGCAAGACTCGAGTGTCGCCCTTTTGGCGGACCTTCACCGCACCGACATCAAAGGCGTCGATACTTCGTTTTTGGAATTCGACTTGCCCGGGGCAACCCCGCTTGAACGACATTTTGAAAACCAGCGCCGCTACTACGAATGGATGAAAGGCCCCCGCAGCCACCCAATCATCGAGCAAACCTTTTCATGGCTCGAAAAACATTGGCCTAAAGAAGAAGGCGAAGCTGTCATCAGCTGGGGGGACTCGCGCATTGGCAACGTCCTCTACGACGGCTTCGAACCCGCCGCCGCCCTGGACTGGGAAATGGCCGCCATGGGTCCCCGGGAACTCGATGTCGGCTGGATGATCTTCCTCCATTGCTTCTTTCAAGAACTCGCAGGAACCGCAGGCATGCCGGGCTTGCCCGACTTCATGCAACCCGCCGAAGTGAGCGCGACCTACGAACGACTTTCGGGCCACGCGACGCGCGACCTCAAGTGGTACCAGATCTATGCGGGGCTTCGACACGCCATCGTGATGGCACGCGTTCATGCGCGCCGCGTTCACTTCGGACAAGCTGAATGGCCCGAGGATCAAGACAGCGTCATCTATCACCGCCCAACGCTCGAGCGCATGCTCGACGGTCGTTGGTGCGACTGACTTCAAGAGTTTTGCACGCCGCCCCAGCCTTCAGACACAGGACGCACAGACATGCCCAACCCGATCGGCCCTCTCGTCGCTGAAGATGAACGCTTCACCCATCAAGTCACCGACACCTTCGCAACGGTCGGCACGACCGACCCGTCGTGGACAGAAAAAGTGTGCGCGATGGCGATGGCTAGCGACGGCAGCCTTCAAATCGGATTCGGACTCGGCAAGTACACCAACCGCAATGTGATGGACTCGTATGCCGCACTCTCACGCGGAAAAGAACAACTCACCGTTCGGGTGAGCCGCGCCCTTTCGAGCGACCCGGAACACACGGTGATCGGTCCGGTCTCCTACGAAGTCGTGGAGCCGCTGCGCAAAGTACGTTTTCGACTCGAAGCGAATGAATGCCAACCAATCGCATTCGACTGGCTCTTCGAAGCGGTCGTGCCGCCCTTCATGGAAGAGCGCACGCACCTGCGCCAGCAGTTTCGCGTGATGAGTGAACTCGTGCGCTACCACCAAACCGGGACCGCTTCGGGTTGGATCGAACTCGATGGCCAGCGCCATGAGATGACGCCGGACACCTGGGTCTCGACCCGAGATCATAGCTGGGGCGTCCGCTATGACGTCGGCGTGCCCGGCACCGACGTAGAGCCGCGGCCCACGATCCCGCCGGGTGTCGGTTTCATGATGATCTGGTGCCCAGTGCTGATGGAATGCCCGGACGGAAGCCACTATGCGATGCACCTGCACTTCACCCGGTACGAGGCTCCGGGCTTCCATCAAAAGATGACCACCGCACGAATCGAACACCCCGACGGTGGCGAAGAGGTGATCGAAGATATTGACCCAGAACTTCGGTTCAACGCGAGCAACCGTCGCCTCGAAGGTGGGGCACTCTCTTGTACGATGGCGGACGGAAGCGCGAGGACTCTCGGCATTGAAGTGATGGGTGACACGGGCGTGCACCTTGGTGCAGGGCTGTACTTTGGTTTCGACGGCCATCACCACGGAGAGTGGCGCGGAAACTTCCACATCGAGGGCGAACGCATCACAGACTGCTCGACCCCCGAGCAAGCGAGGCGCTTGCATCAGATCCGTGATACCACAATTCGAGTGACGGACAGCGAGACCGGCGCCGTGGGTTGGGGAAACTGCCAACCCATCGCTGCGGGTCCGTGGCCGGAACTTGGGCTCGATGACGAATCTTGGATGTAGCGCGAATCACCAGCACACCCCGCGAGACTGAGGAGCGAAGTTGATGGCGATTTCACAAACCGAAATCCCTCCGTACGAGTTGAACGATGTTCCCGATGTAAAGGCGTTGCCCTTCCACGAGCGCGCGCGCTTGATCGGTCGCATGTGGGCATCGCAGCAGAACGCGACGCCGTTTTCAGTGATCGTGATGTACTGGCTCAAGTATCTCCTCTTGTTCGCCGGCGGCTGGGCCTTCTTCAATACATTCTCGTCGACCTACACGAGCTTGCTTGACGCGGGATCCTGGGCCTTTACGCCGGTCGCGTTTCAGAAGGCCCTCGTCTGGGCGATGTTTTACGAGTGCTTGGGGCTCGGCTGTTCGTCAGGCCCGATGAACGCGCGCTTCTCGCCACCGATCGGCGGCTTCCTTCACTTTCTGCGACCGGGCACCACGAAACTCGCCCTCTACCCAAAACTCCCCCTTCTCGGCGGAAGCACCCGTAGCGTCTTCGACGTCGTCCTCTATTCCGTCCACATGCTCTTCTTGCTGCGCGCCCTGCTCTCGCCCGAAATCACTCCCGACCTGCTGATCCCAACCTGCATCATCCTTCCGATCCTCGGCATCGCGGACAAAACGATCTTCCTCGCCGCGCGTTCTGAGCACTACTTGATCGGCATCATCTGCATGGCCGGCGCGTTCGCCGGCGGCGTTTGGATCGCGGCGTGTCAGGTTCTTTGGTGTTGCATTTGGTTTTGGGCCGCGACGTCCAAGCTAAACCATCATTTTCCGTCCGTGATCATGGTGATGATGAACAACGGTCCGTTCTTCCCCTCGTTCCTGAAGAACCGGCTCTTCGTCAACTACCCGGACGACCTGCGACCTTCGAAATTTGCCGCCTTCATGGCCCATATGGGCACCGCGACCGAGTATTCGATTCCATTCATCCTGCTCCTGAGCGACAGCACAATGTTGACCGGTGGCATGCTGTTCGTCGCGTTCGGTTTTCACGGCTTCATCGCGCTCAACAATCCTTCAGGCATGCCGATCGAGTGGAACATCTTGATGGTCTACGGCGCGATCTTCCTGTTCGGCTTCAACCCCGAAGTAAGCGTTCTTTCCGTCGCCGAAGTTCCGTGGCTCGCCGCGCTGATGTTCTGCTCTTTGATCCTGCTTCCTCTGTACGGAAACTTTGTGCCATCGCGCGTCTCGTTCCTACTTGCCATGCGGTATTACGCGGGGAATTGGGCCTACAACATTTGGTTCTTCCGGGGCGATAGCGCGAAAAAACTAAACAAGCTCAAGAAGGCGGCGGGTACGATGCGCGAACAACTCGAGGGTATGATCGATGACCCGCTCGCGGTCGAAACCGTCATGATGTCGACTCCGGCCACCCGCCTCG
>JASDVE010000026.1:0-9241 GCA_041891195.1 Myxococcota bacterium
ACCGAACATGGCGATGGTGGCGATGATTGCCGCAAGCATAATTCGATTGCGCATAAGTAAAGCGCAGCCTAACGCGCCTTCTTTCATCGTGCTCCCGATGAATGTTGGCCCGTGTAAAGTTTTGATGTTCGGCGGAAGCGAGTTTGATGCATGGCGTTCCGGCGTGTTTCTTTTCTAATCTCGTGGTCTCACAAGGTGTCCGTCACACTTAAAAACCACACACCGGGATTCAGCGCGCGCCATGTACTGGTCAGGAGGAAAACCATGTCGTATCAAAATATTTCGGTGACCCACGACGGCCCCGTCGCCATTGTGACTATCGAGCGTCCCAAGGTCCGCAACTGCGTCGATGGGCCGACGGCCATCGAACTGGCGGAGGCGTTTCGCAACTTTGACGAGAACGACGAACTTGCGGTCGCGATTTTGACAGGATCGGAAGGTGCGTTTTGTGCGGGTGCGGACCTTAAAGCAGCGTCGGAAAAACGAGGAAACAACGTGGAACTCGACGGCGACGGTCCCATGGGGCCGACTCGGATGCTACTCGGGAAGCCCGTGATAGCTGCGGTTGAAGGGCATGCTGTCGCGGGTGGCATCGAACTCGCTGTTTGGTGTGATCTGCGGGTTGCCGCACGCGACGCGATCTTCGGCGTGTATTGCCGACGTTGGGGCGTACCCCTTGTCGATGGCGGGACGATCCGACTCACGCGATTGATCGGTCATAGCCACGCCCTCGACATGATCTTGACCGGACGACCCGTGACGGGAGAAGAAGCGCTTCGCATGGGTTTGGCGAACCGGCTCGTCGAACCGGGAACCGCGCTCGCAGAAGCGCTCGTGCTGGCGCATCAGCTGGCGAAGTTCCCGCAGCATTGTCTGCGCAGCGATCGATTGAGCAGCTACGAGCAGTGGGATCTTGACCAGGCCGAGGCTTTGAAGCTAGAAACAAGGCTCGGACTCGAAACCATTCGAAGCGGCGAGACCCTGGAAGGAGCACGCCGATTTGCATCTGGAGCGGGCCGACACGGATCGTTTGATTAGCCAGCTTGGTGACGGGCGCGAACGCACTACCAGCCGAACTCGATTAGAACATTTTCGGCGAGTGAACGAATTTTGTCCCATTGCCGATCACTGATAAACGATGCGTTCGACCAGAGCTCGGAATTTTCGGGACCTGAAATTGCGTTGAGTGCCGTGTCGAGTTCTTGAAGCGAAAGCAGTTGTACCGGTTCGGGCAAGCTCGTCATGCGGTCCATGTAGTGCGTGTATTTCTCGTCGAAATCAAACGCCAAATGGTCCGCGCAGCTCTTGTTTTCAGGCTGCAGCGCTAGCGCTTCACGCGCAGGTAACGCCAGGTTGCGAATCGCGGTGTAGAGTTCTGCTTCGTGCGCCGATGCGTTGTCGTTTTTTATCACGATTTTGATTTTAACCCGCTGGCAGCGGCTGTCGATCGCAAGCGGCTTGCAACCGAACGGGCCAAGTCCCTGTGATGACCGATGGTCCTGCACATCGAGTGAAGCCTCGGCTGTAATTTAGCCCTGTAAGGGGACATGCAATGTTCGATCTTGAAAAATTTGGAATTGATACTGAGTTCATCGAAGCCGGAGAACTTCGTTTTGAGGTCCTGACCTGTGGCGATCAAAGTTCCGACCGGCTCGCCTTGCTTCTGCATGGTTTTCCTGAGCATGCCTATTCGTGGCGCTATCAAATGCCGGTGCTCGCGAACCTGGGGTACAAGGTCTGGGCGCCGAACCAGCGGGGATATGGGAACACCACCCGCCCCAAGGAAAGGAACGCTTATCAAATCGATCGGTTACTCGAAGACGTTGCCGCACTCATCGACGCTTCGGGAGCACGTTCCGTTACCTTACTGAGCCACGATTGGGGCGGGATCGTCGGATGGTTCTTCGCCCTGCGTCAGGTGCGTCCGCTCGAACGCTTCATCGTGATGAACTTGCCGCATCCACGCCGCTTCGCGGACGCCCTGAAACACAAGTCACAGCGCAAACGCTCTCGTTACGCGGCCTTCTTTCAGTTGCCATGGCTTCCAGAGTTTCTATTTCGAATGCGCGGCGCAAAAGCGATTGGTGACGCGTTTTATGGGATGGCGGTCGACAAGTCGCGCTTTCCCGACAAAGTTTTGGACGTTTACCGTCAGGCTGCGCTCGCTCCCGGGGCGCTGACTGCGATGCTGAACTGGTACCGAGCGAACCTGTTTCAAGGAACGTTCGACCTGGAATTTCCAGTGCTCGAAACACCGACCCTCATGGTGTGGGGCGAGGAAGACGCCGCACTTGGTGTCGAAATGACAGACCGCACGGACGAACTGGTGCGCGACTTCACGTTGCGACGGATTCCCAACGTTTCTCATTGGGTCCAGCAAGAAGCGCCAGAAGCCGTAAATGAAATTGTAGAAGCGTGGCTTACCGGACAGCCGGTTCCCGAATACTCTGACTACAAGAGAGAGGCGTCGTGAGCCGATTGCCTTCACCGGACCGCAGCGAGTGGACTGAACAACGCAAGTCGATGTTCGAAGGCAAGCGCGAACCAGGGGATCCCGCACAGAAAGAGGGCGGCCCACCCAATATCCTGTGGACGGTCGCGCACCACCCTGCATTGCTCGAACCTTTCATCTCTTATAGCGCCACGCTTGCGCTTCGCGGAGTTTTGTCGCGACGCGAAAGCGAGATTCTGGCATTGCGGGCCTCGTGGAACTGCCGGTCCGCTTTCGAATGGGGACATCACGTCGAATTTGCACTCACCGCTGGAATTTCAGAAGATGAAATTGCGAGACTGGCCACGAGTGCTGAGGCCCAGGGCTGGAGCGATCGCGACCGGCTCTTGATTCGCGCTGCAGATCAACTGCACGAAACCAAGATGATCGACGACGAGACGTGGTCGTCGCTGTCTGCCGTTCTTGAACCCGCGGCGCTTGTCGAACTTACGTTCGTAGTTGGGCACTACACCATGCTTTCCATGGTCGCGAACGCCACTGCGGTTCCCCTCGAGCGCAATTTAGTTCCACTCCCCCCCGGCTAGACTCTGGTTTCAGTTGCGGCGTCGAATCCATGCATCACGTTTTCTGAGTTGATGGGAAGCCCAATGATCGTTGCGTGGCCCGTGCGCATTCGTGCTTGCGGTTGCTTTGTTGTTTTCAACCCAGGTCGTGTCTCAGGCTTCGCACGATCTGGCCGCGGCGAATTCGCGAGCCGACATGACAACACCTCTCGTTGCCGTTGCGTTTGCGAAACGCGGCCTTTGGAATCGCGCTCTCGCTGCCGCGCGGAGTTCAGTCCTTCGATCGGTTCGCCATAAACCCGGCGATGACGGAATAGGTCGATTCGAAGACCAGTGTTCCGTAGGTGTAGTCCGACCCGCTTTCGTCGAGGACGAAGCCGATCAAGCGGGCCGAGAAGAGGCCAGCCAGTAAGAAGCAAAGGGCTGTTGCTGCGGTGTGTGCGTATTTGGGGCGCGCGAGACCCAACGCGCACAACAGGCCAATGGACGCTTGAAGTGCGCCGTACATCGCGCGGATCTCAGTCGTTCCCGTTACGGTCGTTGCCGCGACCCCGGCGACCTCTGCGAGATACTCGGGCGCTGCGATGCAGTAGACGCCGTACGGCAACCAAATCAACACCGAAAGTCCAAGGAAAATCTTCATTGCCATGTTCTGGTCTCCTTCGACGCTATGCGCCGGTTTGAAAAAATGCGTTTGTGATGGCCTGATGAACGTAGAAGCCAATAACCAACAGCCCGCATCCGGCGCCATAGCACTGCCAAAAGCCAAGCCCTAACCGGTTCGACAGCAGGAACGGTACGAAGAACGTCATCGATACGGGGATGGCGATGAAGATGCTTCGAGCCAGGAGCACGGTATTTTCAGGGCTCCCGGTATCCGCGTGCGATAACGGAAGTACAAGTAACGTGGTGATGGGCAGCGCGATAATGAACCCCGCGAGCACGGGGACCGAACGGGAGAGCCAAGCCGTGGTTGCAATGACCGACGCAGAGAGGATCAGGTTAAACATGAATTGCATCCGGGCCTCCAGGCGCTGAATTGTGAGGGTGTGAAGAGTTTCAAACGTTGCCGTGTTGGAAACGGTGGCACGCGTGTTCAGATTTGAAAGTGTGATTCTCGTTCGGGCTCACTTACGAAGAGGGAGTACTTTTTGTAGTAGTGCTCGCGGCCTCGCTGTTGCGCCGAGAGATGCTCGGGTAGATCTCGCCAGGCTTCAAGGTGCTCCCGGGTCTCGAATTCGATGACGCTACAGCGGTCGCCTTCGGGTGTCTTATAGACGGTGTAGGAGATGAAGCCGGGCATCTTCTCGGCGAGTTCCAACATACGGTCGCCGAGTTCGATGAATTCTTCTTCGATGTCAGGGCGAAGCGTGGAACGGAAAACGGCGATCACCATCGTGTGGGTTCCTTTCGAAGCTGACGCGGGTGCGACATCGGCACCCTATCACCCGGCTCAAAGTGTCGCTATCTGCTCGCGTTCGACAGAGTACCGGGCTCGTTCTGACCCCGCGTCCTATACTTGCTCATCGCTGTTGCCGGAAGTCGAACGCGCTCCACTCGATGCGCCGCGCGACGACCCGAGAAAAAAGGACCGGACGCATGGAACCGATTCGCTTCATTGTCTGGTCCGACTATTTGTGACCTTGGTGCGTTAACGCGGCCGTTCGGCTGCGCGGGATCGAAGAAGAGTATGGCGACAAGGTCGAATTCGAGTGGCGAAGTTTCTTGCTGCGCCCCGACCCACAGTCCGGCCGCAGTCTCGAAAGTTTTGCGAAGTACACTCAGAGTTGGTTGCGTCCCGCAGCCGAAGAAGATTCGGGCACCTTTCGAGTTTGGGAAACCGAACACGGACCTCCGTCTCACAGCATTCCGCCGCACTTGCTCGCGAAAGCAGCAAGGCGTGTCGGTGGCGAGACGAAAGCCAAGGTTGTGAGCGAGCGGCTCTTCGAGGCGTACTTCGCGGAGAACCTCGACATCACTGCCAGCGAAACCATGAAGGCCATCTGGCAGGAATGTGGCCTTGATGAGGCCGATTACGTTCACACCGAGGACGAAGATCTTTTGCAAGAAGTGCTCGAAGATCATCGCGAAGCGATGAAGTTTGGGGTGAACGGTGTGCCGGCTATCATGCTCGTAGGGACCGATGTCGCGATCACGGGCGCGCACCCGCGCGCGTTGTACCGGCGCTGGATCGACCGCACGATCGCTGAGCGCGAAGGGACGGGTTGAGCGTTGTCGTACACGAGGCGAAGTAAGGGCAGGGTATGCGCGCGTTAGTCGTCGGCGGAACTGGACCCACCGGGCACTTCATCGTCAACGGTCTGCTCGAGCGTGGCTATGACGTTGCGATCCTTCATACCGGCGCGCATGAGATCCCGGAGATCCCCCCCGAAGTCGAGCATATCCATACCGACCCGTATTCCGAAGAAGCATTCGCTAGCGCGATCGGTTCGCGTACGTTTGATTTGTGCGTCGCAATGTACGGACGACTGCGAAGTATTGCGGAGCAGATGAAGGGAAAGGCCGATCGCTTCGTTTCGATTGGCGGCGTTCCGGCGTATCGCGGTTATATGAACCCCATGCTGTTTACGCCAGCAGGGATCCCGACACCGGTTTACGAGGATGCACCTCGGGTGGCTGATCCAGAAGAGGATCAAAAGGGTTGGCGCATCGTTCGTACAGAGGACGCGGTATTCGAGGCGCATCCGTCGGCGGTTCACTTTCGATACCCGTACGTCTACGGTAAATATCAATTGATGCCGCGCGAATGGTGCATCGTTCGCCGTATTCTCGAAAAGCGACCGCATATCATCGTGGCCGACGGCGGGCTTTCACTTCACAGCTATGGGTACTCGGGAAACCTTGCCCATGCGGTTTTGCTGGGAGTCGATCATCCCGAAGCCGCAGCCGGACAAATCTATAACTGTGCCGATGAAGAGATTTTGAGTGTTCGCCAAGTGATCGAAATTATTGCGACGGAATTGAATCACGATTGGGAAATCGTTTCGATGCCCTGGGAACTCGCACTTCCGGCGCGCCCCCTCGTGAGCCAGCCGTTGCCGACGCATCGCATGCTCGACCTCGGGAAGCTTCGATACGAACTGGGATACCGGGACGTCCTGCCTGCGCGTGAAGCCATCGCGCAGTATGCACGTCACTTGGCCAAGTCTCCTCCCGAGCGTGGAGGCACCGAAGAAATGGTTTTACAGGACCCGTTCGACTATGCGGCCGAAGACAAATTAATCGCGGCATGGAAGCGAATGCTCGCGGGGATGCCCGAGATCAAATACGAAGTCGAGCCGGGGTACACACTTTCGTACAGCGGGCCGGGCGGTCGCGCGCCGGGGAAAAGCTTCGAAAAGTGAGAGCTTCGCCCCTCCTCGGTTAACGTGTTCTCTGCGCACTGAACAAAGTGCTAGACCAGGCTAGAAAGAAGAAACAGGAAATAGAAAGCAGCGAGACGCTGCTCGGCACATTCGCGCGAAAAGATGGAGAACAGACCCATGAGTGAAGCTGGGAAACCCACGGCGGGTGCCGATGCCGCCTTTCAGGACTGGCAAGAGCCGCACATCTACAACACACCGATGGAAATCGCGTGGCAGTTCAAATACATCATGGGCCAAGAGAAGCTCGAAAACCTGTACGCAAAGGCGAAGCAGAGCCAGTGGGATGCGGACGAGCAACTCGATTGGAGCATCGAAATTGATCCCTCCAAGCCATTGATTGATTCGCAGATTTCAGGCGTGATGAGCCTGTCGGTCATCAAGAAACTTTCTCAGAGTCAGCGGGATGAATTTTCGGCTCATTTCGCCGCGCAGCTGCTTTCGCAGTTCTTACATGGAGAGCAGGGCGCGCTCATGACGTCGGCTGCTGTCACCCACGCGGTCCCGGACCACGACGCCAAGCTCTACGCGGCAACCCAGACGATGGACGAAGCCCGACACGTCGAGGTCTACGATCGCTACATCAAGAAGCTCGCCCTCGCGTATCCGATCTCGCCTTGGCTCAAAGACTTGATTGACGCCACGCTTTCGAGTGGGCACTACATCAAGATCATGATTGGCATGAACATGGTTGTCGAAGGCTTGGCACTGGCGGCGTTCCACAACATGCGCCGACAAACGACATGTCCTTTGCTGCGAGACCTCACGGAATACGTACTTCGCGACGAGGCCCGGCACGTAGCCTTCGGCAATGTTTACCTTCAAAAGGCGATTGCAGGTCTGCATGCTGACGATCTCGAAGACGTGGCGCAGTTTACCTTCGAAGCCGTGAAGGGAATGGCCGATTCGCAAGGCGGTGCGGATGGAAGCAAACCCCGTCGCGCGGACCCCGGCTTCCTGCGCGTACTTGAAAACTGCAGTATCGAACCCGCCGACTTCATGGCCTCACTCAAGGAAGCAGGCGCGGGTGGCTTCAACGGCAAACTTCCGCCAGGCCATATCCATTCTTTCAAAGATTTGATGATGCCGGCTCTTGTGCGCGTCGGGGCGATTACCGATCGCAGTCGCGAGCTCTATGCCGCAGACGGAATCCCCATTTGGGATGACGCGAGCGTGCTCGAGTCGATGGAGGACGGTGCCACTGGGGACATTGTCTTCCCGGAAGCCCAGGGAGCGTAGACTGATGAGCACACGAACGTTCACCTGGCGCGATGCTGGCCTTCACTCGGCGCCCCTGCGCGCCCTCAATCTCGCAACCGCGCCGCTCGCGGCGATGGGTGTGAAATGGCCGTCGCTTGCGCCTGAGGATCTATTGGCTGCGGCTGCTAAAGCAACGGGGCTCGACGACTTTGGCGATGACACCCTCCGCGAACCCTTAGAGGCACTCCATCAATCGGGAGACCAGGACGCCAACCTTTCAGGCTTCGGCCGCATGGTGTTTCGACAGCTGATCATCGGCGCACTGTCCGAGCGCCTCAAGGTTTTGGACTGGGCCAAGCGCCACCCCGAAGTGCGCGACGAAAAGATTGAAAAGCCGTGGGTCATTCTAGGCTTGCCCCGGACCGGGACCACCCTGCTTTCGATCTTGCTCGGGCTCGACCCTGTCTCGCGTCCTTTGGTGCAGTGGGAAGCCTCGCATCCGACGCCGCCCCCTGATCTCGCAACGCACCTGGAAGACCCCCGCATCGCGAAGGTCGCAAAACAGTTTGAGCAGCTCGAAAACTTGAACCCGCCCATTCGCGCCATGCATCCATTCGGTTCTACGCTGGCGACCGAATGTGTCACGCTCTTCGCTTTTGACCTGCGCGCGTTGTCCTTCGAAACGCAAGCCTTGCTTACAACCTACGGCGACTGGCTTGAGCGCACCGACATGGCGAGCACCTATGCGATCCATAAGTTGAGCCTCCAAGTGTTGCAGTCGCGTTTGCCAACGCAGAATTGGGTGCTCAAAACGCCACATCACTTGTGGTGCATTGATGCCCTGCGCGACGCGTATCCCGACGCCCGCTTGATCTGGACGCACCGGGACCCGGCGAAGGTTGTTCCATCGGTTGCGAGCCTCAATACGGCCATGCACAAGGCCAACTGTTCCGAGGTTGACCCCGTGGAGGTGGGAAGTGCTTGGGACAACAAGCTACATCTCGCGGTAAGTCGCGGGATGGAGTTCGACGACAAGCAAGCCGGGGCAAGCTGGTGCAGCCACTTGCTTTACCATGACCTCATGGCCGACCCGATCGGTGCCGTTGCCCGGATCTACGCAGACTACGACGCCGAGTTACACCCGCTCCATGTGCGCCGAATGGAGATCTGGATGAAGGACCGAAGTCAAAGTGTCTTCGGCCGTCACGGCTACGACGCGGCGGACTTCGGGCTGACCCTCGACGGGATTCGGTCGCGCTACGCCCAGTACATCGACCGCTACAAGATCCCCGCCGAGTAGTCCGCGCCGAGGGCGATTCGCCAGCGGCGCGAATTGAAACAGCGCGATACCCTAAATCGCTTCGGATTTGGGCGCGTCCGTCGACACGCCCCGCAATGACAACCCGTGACCCAAGCCCCATCGAAATCTCACCTTAGGAGTACCCACACCATGAAGGCAGCCGTCTTAAACGGAATGGACCAGGAACTCGTCGTACGTGACGATGTCACGCTTACAGACCTTGGCCCGGGTGAAGTTCACGTGAAGTTGGTGTCGAGTGGTGTCTGCCATTCCGACGTCTCAGCCCAGAACGGAACCATCCCGATGCCGCTTCCGTTGGTGCTCGGTCACGAAGGTGCCGGCG
>JASDVE010000027.1:0-8816 GCA_041891195.1 Myxococcota bacterium
TGTCCTCGTGTTGGATCCGCGCGAGGTAGACATCGATCACGGCTTGCTGAACCAGCGGGTCACCACGCCCCGCATCCCAGGCCCAGTCAACCAGATGACTCGCCAACTTGACGTCGGAACTCCTGAGATCGAGGGCCTTGTTCACGATGGCGTCGATGCCGCCCGCAAGTTCGACAATGGCTGTGGCTTCGTGCTCGCGCGGAACCGGGCTCCAATGCGACGGAATATCGTCCCACCAGCCGGTGTGACGCTTCATCACCATCTTAGAAATATCTTGAGGCGTCACGTACTGAATGTTGAGCAGGGGATGGTTTTTATAACGGTCCGGCCATTCAAGTTGCGCGGCGATCTGGTCTTTTCGCAGCCCCTTGTTCAAACCCTCGATGGTTTGATCGACGATGTACTGCAGCGCTTCCGCGTGAATCGAAAGTGCGGCCGTGATTTCGTTCGCGTCCGTCATCCCCGCGCCGTGCGCGGGCAACAAAACTGCGGGTTCAAGCGCCGCCATTTCTCGCAATGCGAACGCCCACTCTTCCACGTTGCGCTGGTATCGCTTGCCATTGCCCGCGTTCGGCAAAAAGCCCTGGTAGTAGTCCGCGCTCGCAAGCGCCCGTCGCCCTGGCACCCAGACGTACAACTGATCGTCGGTTTCGCCTTCGCGATGCTGCAGCACAAACGTTTCGCCGCCAATTTCGAGTTCGAGTCGATCCGCAAACGTGCGCGTCGGGTAAACGAGATCTTCAGGCTTCGCCGGCATTTGATGCTC
The DNA here is from genome assembly GCA_041891195.1 of Myxococcota bacterium. Lineage (GTDB taxonomy): Bacteria > Myxococcota_A > UBA9160 > UBA9160 > UBA4427 > DUBZ01. The sequence continues at coordinate 767 of JASDVE010000027.1, forward strand.
GGGTTGGCTCATGTATCGCGAGATCGAACCCTTCAAGCGGATATACCGGTCGAAGCGTTCGGGCAATGCCTCGTGCGCAACGATTTCGGGGAGTCCCCCGCCCGGCCCGGCTTCGGTCAGTGCCCACGCCCCGTAGGCATGATCGACATGGCCGTGGGTATAGATGATCGTATGAATCGGTTTGTCACTAACGGTTCGAATCACATCAAGGATCGCCGGACCTGCGGGCCCCATGCCTGTGTCAACAAGGACGAGTCCTTCGTCCGTTTCGAACATCACGGCATTTACGATCGGCAAGACGATCAGCCAACTTCGTGGCGCAAGCTCTTCGATGCGAACCCGTTCGCGGGCTTCCGCTACGGAAATGTCGTCATGCGAAAACATGTTCAGAGCGATCTGCTGAGACATCTCACCACCGAAGCCACCCCCACGTTGTAGCGAGCGAACGATCTGAGGATTCTCGGCGATCACTTGGGTGCGCAGGTCCATGTTCGTCCCACGCGCAATGACTCCGCCGACAGAGCGCGTCGCACTCTGGCGCGCTTGTTCACCGACTTCAGTTTGCCCAAACAAGAGGCCGAGACCTGCGCCGACAACCAGAAATACAATCCCGACAATGAGGTCGCGGCCAAAACGTGAACCTCCTGAACTCGCCATACGTTTCCTCTCGTAAAAAAGCCTACGCCCTCAACCGACCCGTCAGGCTTGTGCGGCGCGGACGCAGTATGCCCAATTCACGACGTCTTCATCCAACGAACCCGATGTACCGCTCGGGGCTGTTTGGCTAGCGGATACGCTTCAACCATCGATCTGCAGCTTCGAGACGCTTCTCCAGCTGGTTCGCCGTGGCCTCGGTCACCCGCCGAATTTTCACAGCACCGTTGAGCTCGGCGTTGACCTTGGCGTGGGTGAGGCGAGTGCGGTGCACGAGTGACCGCACTCGGGCACTGTTGAGTTCGCGGAGCTTTCGTTTTCGCGAACGTGGGGACATCTCGGCCGATGTATCTGGCATCGGCTCGGGGATCGGAAGATCCCCTTCGAGTTCCGGAGACGTGAGTTCAAAAGCCGATGCCTGGTCGGGGGCCGGCGGTTCGTCTCCGACCAGACCTGGGATCTCGTCGTCTGCCGCGGGCGTGGGTTCCTCGTACACATCACTGAGGGCGAGGGGTTGCCCTTTTTCGTCGAGGGGGACAGCGGCAATCGCGGAGAAGAGCGAAAGCTGGTCTTCGCCTTCGGACTCTCGCTCGTCTTCCTCTTCTTCGTTTCGAAACTCTCCGTCGTCTTCCTTTGCGTCAGGCTTTCGAAGGCTGTGGCGGCGTTGCTCCGCGATGCCGAAGGCGAAGTTTCGCAGACGGGGATCGTCGGGAATAAACATGTATGCGCGCTGCGCACGCGCGTTTCCGCTTACGCGAACGAGTCGTCCCACGGCTTGGCGAAAAAAAAGATCGGTGATGGTGTTGGTGGCGTAGACACCGACGCGAAGTCTTGGGATGTCGACGCCCTCGGAGACCATCCGGACTGCGACGATCCACGGAGAACTGTCTTCTCGAAATTCAGCGATCTTCTTCGAGGCGCCGGGGTCGTCCGAAGTCGCCACGGTGGCACGCACGCCCAGGCGCTCATGCAGGATCTTGGCAATCCCGCGCGCATGATCCTGATCCATTGCGATCACCATTGCGGCCGAGGTCGGGTCGGTCTTCCGCAGGTGCATCACCTGGTGGTGCGCCTTCGAAAGCACGGCGGGAAGCCATTCGCCTTCGAGATCGAGTGCGGTGCGCAAACGCTGGCCGCTGAGCCCCCGGCCCAGCTGGTCGTCGAAACTTGCGCTGTAGCTCGAACCGTCGGGCGCATTCCATTCCATGCGGCCGTTGATGCGGGGAAAGAATACCGGGCGCACAACTTTGCGATCGATTAACGCCTCGCCATAGCCATATTCATAGTCAGCCTGGGCTTCTTCGCCGACATAGCGCACGAACGGAATTGCACTTTGGTCAGAGCGAAACGGGGTGCCCGAAAGACACAACCGCACCGGCGCTTGGTCGAAAGCAATGCGAATCCCATCGCCCCAGCTCCGCGCGTCCGCGGCGTGATGAATTTCGTCGAGCACCACGAAGGCCTGAGAGACAAAACGACGAATAGCCTCGGGGTTCGAGGCGACCTGCTGATAGGTCACCGCGACGCCATGGACATCTGAGGGAAGCGCGCCATCCGCGGCGGTCCATTCGGGATCGAGATGAATGTCGAACTGCTCTGCGGCGAGCGCCCATTGAAGCTTCAAGTGCTGGGTCGGCACCACGACCACGCAGCGCTGCATTTCACGTGCGACCAGCGCCCGGCGAATGGCGGCAAGTGCAAACGTGGTCTTCCCGGCTCCGGGCGTTGCCACTGCGAGAAAACTCGAATGAACACGAGCTTCCAATTTCCCAAGCGCTTCAACTTGCCACGCTCGGAACTTGATCGGCGACGCCAAGCCAGAAATCCTTCACCATCGCTAGACGACATTGTGCAGTCGTCAATTTCGATCAGAGTCATCGCTTGGGGGGGAAGACGACGAGGTCGAAACGGCATCCGACTGTAGATCAAGCCCGACCCCAACCCTAGAGCTGCTGCGAAACTTTCAGTTTTTTGAATGCGGGCAAAATCATGAAACGGCGGTTTCGATTCGAGGGCGCTGGCAGCCCGCGGTTCTCATCGTTTTTCGGAAGTCGTTTTCAGGTCACCCATTGACCTTCCGGCGAAAGCTGTCTGCCCCATGCTGACTTCCCGGGTACACAGTGCGGAGTTCGGTCGACCGAGGCGTCATATCCGTTCACAGTGAGACTGCACGTCGACAGCACCAAGAACTAGTTCTTAAGCGCCTGCCAAAGTCGCGCGGCACCGACGTAGGGGTCGGTTTCCCGGCGCGTCACCGCGCCGAGAACATGCTGCAGTTCTTCGCTCCTCTCGATTCCATCAATCGCGCGCTCGAGGGCAAGCTCACGAAGCCGTTCGAAGAGGCTATGGCGTGCCCGGGCGGCACTGCGCGAAGTGAACGCATCGCTTGTGCGCAGATAGACGTCGTGCGCGACCACAGCATCACAAAGCTCCGCCACGCCCTCGCCCTTCTCCGCAACCGTGCGAACAAGCCGCCTTTCCCATTCGCGGTCGTTCATTTCGAGATGCAAAAGCGTAGCAAGATGCGACTCCGCTTCGTCCGCACCAGGCAGGTCTGCTTTGTTGAGCACGAACAAGTCGGCCGCTTCCATGACCCCGGCTTTGATCGCTTGTACTTCGTCCCCAGTACCGGGCAGACATACGACGACCGTTGTGTGGGCAAGCTTGATGACGTCGACCTCGTCTTGTCCGACGCCGACGGTTTCGATCAAAATAAGGTCGAACCCCATCGCGTCGAGCACGACCGTCGCGTCGTCTGCCGCGCGAGCGAGGCCACCGAGTTGTCCGCGCGTGGCCATTGAACGAATGAACACGCCGGAGTCGGCGGCGTGAGATTGCATCCGAACCCGATCGCCCAAAATGGCACCCCCCGAAAAAGGGCTGGTGGGGTCGATTGCGATCACGCCGACGCGCTTGTCTCTTTTGCGGAACGCTGTGATGAGCCGGTCCACCAACGTCGACTTCCCCGCGCCCGGCGGGCCCGTGACACCGATGATCTGCGCTTTGCCGCTGTGGGGATACAACGCGGTGAGCGCGTCGCGCCCTTCGGCATCGCCATCTTCAAGACGGCGAATGACCCGTGCAGCAGACGGGACATGCCCGGCCAGTACTTTGTCCGCTAACGCGTTGCCCACCAGTCCTCGATGTAGCGCACGATCGTGGCGGTTTCGGTTCCCATCGTGAACACCTCAGCCACTCCCTGTGCTTTGAGGGTTTCGCCGTCTTCCTTCGGAATGACGCCGCCCGCGATGATCAACTTGTCGCCCACGCCTTCGGCTTTGAGCACTTCGATCACACGCGGAAGATGGTTCATATGCGCTGCCGAAAGACTCGAAATACCGACGACGTCGACGTCTTCTTGAATCGCAGTCGCGACCACCATTTCAGGCGTTTGTTTCAGACCGCTGTAGACCACTTCCATGCCGGCATCACGCAACGACTTGGCGATCACGGTCACACCAATGGTGTGCGCGTCGAGTCCTAGCTTTGCGAGGAGTACGCGAATTGTACGGGGACGATTTGATGGGGAAGATGAACTCATGAGCCGTCCTCTATCATACGCCGGACGTCAGCGAGTCGGGGGTGTAGACACCAAAAACCTCTCGCAGCACATCGCAGATCTCACCCTGCGTCGCGAGTACCTTGACCGCTTCCAAGACACTCGGCATCAAGTTCTCATCCGTCTCTGCCGCGGCGCGAACCCGCCCGAGAGCGGCGTCGACCTTCGTGTTGTCGCGCCGTTCACGCAGCGCTTCTAGGCGTTCGATCTGGCGCTGTTCGCTGCCGGGGTCGAGAGCGAAGAGTTCGATCTGTCGTTCTTCGTCGTCCTTCGCCAAATGGTTTACACCAACGAGTTTTCGGCTCCCGTCTTCGATCTCTTTGTTGCGGTCGAACTGTTCCCGCGCGAGTTCGCGTTGGAAGTAGCCGGTCTTGATCGCTTCGAGCGCGCCGCCCATCGCGTCGATCTTTTCGATCTCGGCCATCACGGCGTCTTCGATCCTGCGGGTCATGCTTTCGACGTAGTAGGAGCCCGCCAGTGGGTCGATGGTGTCCGCGGTCCCCGATTCGTGAGCGACAATATTTTGAATCGCCGCGCCCACCGCGATGGCTTCTTCACTCGGGAGGGCGTGTGCCTCGTCGTGCAATGGGCTCGTCATCGTCTGTGCGCCGCCGCCAAGAACGCACGAGAGCATCTGCATTGAAAGCCGCGAAATATTGTTGAGCGGCTGCTGTAACGTCATCGACATTGTGCCCGGTGAAGACATGAGTTTTAACCGCAGTGACGCTTCGCTCTTTGCGCCGTAGCGCTCAGTCAGCAAACGGGCCCATACTTTGCGATATGCCCGGAGCTTTCCAATGGCTTCAAAAAAGTCCATGTCGACGCCGGTAATGAAGCTGAAGTACGGCGCCACTTCGTCGATCGTGAGTCCGCGCTCGAGCACACTGTCCAAGTACTCCATGGCGATCGAAAAGCCGAAAGCGAGTTCTTGCACCGGGTTCGCGCGGGCGGCGTAGAGCTGAGCACTGACGACGGCAATCGGCACCCAGTGCGGTTGATTCCGAATCGTGTACTCGATGACATCGGTCGCAACTCGTAACCCGTGCTCGGGCGGATAGATGTAGCGACCCACGCACGTGTACTCGATCAAGATCGCATTCGGCATCTGCAAGGTGAACGAAGCAGGATCGATGCCTTTCTTTTCGGTCGCCGCGATAATCATCGCGAGGTTCACAGGCTGGGGCCCGTTGCAGACCGAAGTCAGATGTTTGAGTTTGCTGAAGTCGAAGCTGAGTGCGCGCTCCATGTCTTCGAGGGAATCGATCGCGACCCCCGCACGCCCCACTTCACCCGCCGCAAGCGGGTGATCACTGTCGAGGCCGTTGGTCGTTGGGAGATCGTATTCGATGATCAGGCCGTCGAGGCCCTGCTCGAGCATGTAGTCGGCGCGGGTGGCCCAGTCTTCGCCGGTTCCAAAGCCGGTGACTTGCGCCATGGTCCACAAGCGACTCCGATAACCATTTGGATCGGTGCCGCGGGTATACGGAAACTCGCCAGGAAAGCCGACATCGCGATTGAAATCAAAGTCGATTGCTTCGAGGTCGCGCGGGGAGTAGAGCCGATTCACATCCCACTTGAGCGCTTGCGTGCGAAACTTTTCTTTTCGTTCGGGGGCGCTCTCTAACGCGGGAGCGAGGGTCTCGGTTTCCCAACGCTTGAAGTTCGCGTCGAGATCGGCCCCGTCGTCACTCGATGTACCCTGCTCTATTGGCTCTCGTTTGCTCACGTAAGACTCCACACTCTTGCCGTCCGGCATGGGGCAACCGACACTCGCGCCGTGCCCGCACACGATACTAACCTGCGCAGCAACATAGAGCCGCATACGGGACTCCTTTCGCTACTCGCGATTGCGACGTTCTTCGAAGGTTTTGACACCAAGCTCGCCGGGCTCGTACAGCCGCTGCTCGGTCGTGAATGGGGGGCCAGCACGGCAGAGTTAGGTCTTGTGCTTGGACTTTCGAGCCTCGGCATGGTGCTCGCCTTTTTCGTCATTCATCTCGCCGACTGGATTGGGCGCCGTCCAGTATTTCTCGGCGCACTCGCGGCCTACACCGTTCTAACCCTAGCCACTGCATTTTCCCCGAACCTTGTCGTCTACACGGCTCTTCAGTTCTTTGCTCGAATGGCGATGGTGGTCGAGCTTTCACTTGCGTATTTGATTCTTTCGGAAACCGTGGCGAGTGATTTTCGGGGACGCGCAAATGGCATGCTTGGCGCGTTCGCGGCGTTGGGCGCTGCAGTTCCACTCGCGCTCATGGGTCCCCTCAAAGCGATGGACATCGGCTGGCGCGGCCTGTTCGTGATCGGCTCGCTGCCGGTTCTGTTGCTGCCCATGTACTTGAAGCGCATCGAAGAAACAGCAGCGTACCGGGAACGCGTTGCAGCGACCGCAGCGAGGCGTTTCGACTGGCGCAGCGAGTGGGCGCTCATTCGATCGCTATTCGACCGGTCACACGTGAAGCGACTCGCTGGGGCGACAGTGCTTTGGTTCGGCGTCAATTTCTGGGCCGGAACCGCGATGGGGTTCCTCACGATCTACACCTTTGGAGAACGAGGTTGGAACGAGAGCGACATCTCATGGCTGCCACTCGGAACCATCCCTGTCGGTTTGGCGGGTTATCTGTTTTGCGGCGTGGCGATGGATCGCTTCGGGCGCAAAGGTGCGACATCGCTTTATCTCATCGCTGCCTTCGTGGTCACGGTGATCTGCTATCAGGCCGAATCGAAGGCTGTGATTTATCTCGCGTGGTCTCTGCTCGTTGGTCTAAACGGCATCTGGACAATCGTGACGACCTGGACCCTCGAACTCTTCCCCACGCAATCTCGCGCCACCGCGTTAGGCGTCAGCGCAAATTTGTTTGGACGCACGGGGATGGTCGTGGGTCCGATCGTCGCCGGAATGTTGAGCAGCGCGTGGTCCTCGACTTCGAGCGCCATCACTGCGCTCGCGTTCGTAATGCTCCTCTGCTTGCCAATCGTCTGGTGGGTGCTTCCGGAAACTCGCGGTGCGGGCCTCGGAGACGAAGCCGCCCCCTCTTGACCAGGGGATACGAATCTCCGCCCGAGGAATCTCGGGGTCCCCTGTCTCTGTCGAGACAGGCCTCGAATCCCTTGCGTCCACCTTCAATCAATTGGCATACTACGTGCCGCAATTAGCGCCGAGCCTTGACCTATGGAGCCCCCCATGATCGAACTTTCCCACGATGGCGATGTGCACATCGTGACGATGACTGCTTCGCCCAACAGCGTGCAACCCGCGTTCGTTGCCGCCATGCACGACGCACTCGACCAAGTTGATGCCGCCGGTGGCGGCGCGATTGTTTTGACCGGCAGTGGCAAGTCGTTCAACACAGGACTTGATGTCCCCGTAGTCATGTCGCTTGAGGGCGACGACTCGAAGGCCTTTGGCTCAGGCTTGATGAATGTGTTCAGGCGTCTGTCCGTTGGGCCCACCCCAGTTGTCGCAGCAATCAACGGTCACGCATTTGCGGCCGGGGCGTTTCTCGCCCTGGCTTGCGACTTCCGCGTGATGCGCGAAGACCGGGGCTGGATTTGCATTTCAGAAATCGATGTCGGCGTGCCGATCGGGCCACCACTCATGAACATCCTGCGCAACAAACTGTCCGCAAACGTCATGGCCGAAGCCGTGCTCACGGGCAAGCGCTACGCCGCCGCGGACGCGATCGCCGCAGGGTTCGCCGATGAAGCCGCAAGCGAAGCAGACCTGCTTGGGGCTGCAATCAAACGTGCAGCGGAACTCGCTACGAAAGAAGCCGGCATCATGGCGACCCTCAAACAACAGTTGTGGGCGCCCATCGCTGACGCGCTGCCGACGTG
>JASDVE010000027.1:8826-9240 GCA_041891195.1 Myxococcota bacterium
CCTCTCAACATTTTTCTTCGTAGCGAACCCCGCAGACGCCGCGGACCCACACTCTCATCTTCTAAGGACGTATTTTTATGAAAACTCGCATCACTGAACTCTTTGGCATTGAACATCCGATCATTCAGGGCGGCATGCACTTTGTGGGCCTCGCCGAATTGGCGGCGGCAGTTTCGAACGCCGGCGGCCTAGGCATTATCACAGGACTGACCCAGGGCACCCCCGAGAAGCTGGCCGCAGAAATCGCACGCTGCCGCGAAATGACCGACAAGCCTTTCGGTGTAAACATGACCTTTCTGCCCTCCGTGACGCCGCCCGATTACCCCGGCCTCTTCAAGGTAATCGTGGAGAGTGGCGTGAAGGTGGTCGAAACTGCCGGTAACAACCCGGCCGAGTGGCTGCCAATGCTCAAAG
>JASDVE010000028.1:0-8942 GCA_041891195.1 Myxococcota bacterium
GCCGATCTCACGTCTCCATTCGAACTTGGTCGGCGGCATCAAGCACTTGCCTGTGCGCTTCAAGACCCGCAAGGCCTAGAACTGCCCGTATCCGGTGCGCCCTAGCGAAACTGCTTGAAGTCAGGCTTGCGCTTCTGCATGAACGCGGTGACGGCTTCGATGTTCTCGGGTGAACCGGCGAGCTTCATCATGATGTCGTCTTCAACTTTTCGTGCGGCCTCAATCCCGGCCTGATGGGCAACCTGCAAAGTTTGTTTGATCCCGCGGAGCGCCGAGACCGGCCACTGCGCGATCTCGCGTGCCTTTGCGAGCGTAGCGGCCAAGACTTCGGCGGCCGGATAGCTTCGTGCGGCCATGCCCATTTCGACTGCGCGAGCGGCGTCAATCCATTCGGCGGTGAACATCAACTCGTTTGCGCGCTGTCGCCCGATGTTGGCCTGAAGCATGTAGCTGCTGGCGATTTCGGGGACCAGGCCGAGGTTCGCGAAGGGCAACCGCATGCGAATGTCGTCCCCGACGTAGGTGATGTCGCACGCGACCGCGATCGTGCAGCCTCCACCGACTGCCACGCCGTTTACCGCCGCAAGAATCGGTTTGTCGAACTCAAACAGCGCGTCGACGCACGCGAAAAACGCGCTCGCCTTTCCGTCGGTTCGCGGCGGAGGGGGCTCACCTCCAAACGACCCCAAGTCTACGCCCGATGAAAAATTGCCTCCGGCCCCGGTCAGCACAACGACGGCGACCGCCGGGTTTTCCCTGGCCTCGTTGAGGGTGTCCGCCAGCGCGTCCCACTGCAGTTCGTGAAAGGCGTTCTTCTTCTCAGGGCGGTTCATGGTGACAAGCAGGACGCCTTCGTCGTCGAGCTCGCTCAAGATAAACGGAGAGTCGGTCATGATTTCCTTTCGCAGCGCAGCCGTACGTCGATTGCTGCAGCCGTCGTGTACCCAGGCCCGCTAGAATGCGCGGCTATGGAACTCTTTAGCGTAGCGGAGAAACACGTCGTCGTGACCGGAGCATCATCTGGTTTTGGACATCACTTTGCGGGGCTACTCGCGGGACACGGTGCAAAGGTGTCACTTGGCGCCCGGCGCGTCGAAAAAATCGAAACGCGAGTCGCTGAGATACAAGCCGCCGGCGGTCACGCCATGGGGGCGGTCCTCGACGTGACCATCCGCGCAAGCATGGAGGCGTTCTTCACCAGCGCCGAAGCCGCGTTTGGCCCAATAGATGTCCTCATCAACAACGCGGGCATCGAAGCCGGTGCGAAGACCTACACGATGATCGACGAAGACGATTGGGACGCCGTCATCAACACCAACCTGAAGAGCGCATGGTTGATGAGCAAGCTCTATACCGAACGGGTCGTCGCAAACAAACAGACCCAAGGCAATATCATCAACATTTCCTCCATCACCGACACACGTACCATTAAGGGGCAGTTCCCGTACGCGGTGTCGAAGGGCGGCATCACTCGAATGACCGAAGTGCTTGCGCTCGAAGCGCCGCGCTACGGGATCCGGGTGAACGCACTTGCCCCGGGCTACATCTTGACCGACGTGAGTCGCCTGCTGCTCGAAAGCGAACAGTCGCCCGAGTTCGTAAAGGGGATCCCGCTTCGACGGTACGGTGAGTTCGAAGATCTCGATGGCCCGCTCATGCTGCTCGCGTCGGATGCGTCGCGGTACATGAATGGTTCTGTGGTCGTCGTCGATGGCGGACATATCTGCGCATCGCTTTAGACACAACGGCTGACACACCGCGAGACATCAACCCCGGGTGTACCCGGTTGGAACGACACGATCAACTGCTCGGCGTTTCGTTCACCGAAGCCGCGTTGCCCTGCCGGGGTGCAATCCAGATCGGGGACGACCAAGCGCGTTCCTGGATCGTCTTTGCGAGATCGGCGCGGGGTTCGACACCTTCGCGTATCGCGTCCCAGGTCGACCACCGACACGTCGGGTTTTCGAGAACCCGGGCGTAGTAGAAGGCACGCTGGTCGGGATCGTAGTCTCGGTCTCGCCACTGCTTGCGGAGCTGGGCGACGCCGGTGCCGGGTGTCGTCGAGCAGTCTTCGATATTTACGCGCGCACCGTTGTCGGGACAACGATTCGTCGAGCGGTTGACCTTCGCCCCACCCGCGCATGCGACGTCGTAGACTTCTTCGAACGTTTCTCCAGCGCTGTTCGACCAACCCTTAATGATCTGAACTCGCTGCAACGGGGCACCTTGCGGATCGGCGAGCGCCCAGACCAAAAATTCGGGACGTGTGCCGCTCTGCGCGTCGAGTTCGCTTCCCATAGCGACGCCTGTCTCATACGCGCGTGCAACCGAGTCGGGTGCGTCAATCAAGCCGCCGTCGAATTCAAAACTCGCAAAGAAGCGCAATTGAATGCGCGGCCCAGAAGTCGCGAAGGTCTCCTTGCGTCGAAATGCTTCGTAGATCGATTCGCGGGTGTTCTCCGCGGCCCAGACGCCGGTAATTCCCGAGGCACCGAAGGCCGACGAAGGACTCGATATATACGCTTCATCGCCGACCTCGTTGTAGAGGTCCGGTGCGAACATGCGAAGCCCTAGCCCCGCGAAGAAACCAAGCGGCACGGAACCGCGCAGTTCGGGAATTCGATCGAGCACGCCAAGCTTTCCGAAGTAATTCGATTCGTCGAGAGACGCGGCACCGGTATGCGTGTCACTTGCGCCGACGAAGCCGAGTGAATATGGATTTCCAACGCCCTGGTTTTCAAGCGCCAGGCCCCGGCGCAACGCATCGCGCACGTAACTGCCGGGCGGGGCACTCGGGAGCGTGGTCGCGACGCGGAACGGCGCGATTTCGAAGTTTGCCCATTCGTCTCGGGTCGAAAGACTCGGGTGCGTTTCGGAGGTTCCCTTGACTTGGGTGATCTCAACCAACGGTTCATTTCGAATACGTCGATCGACGTAGGCGTCGTCGATGGGATTCCCAGCCCAATCCACGAGCTTGAACATTTGGCCGTTAGAGCCGTTGGAGTTGTGAGGGATCGCAAGACTCTCGACACCCTTCGCGCGTAACGCGTCCATCCACTTCCAAAGATCTTCGGGATTCTGCGAATGAAACCGCGAAAAAGGGACCGCCGGGACGTTGTCACTGTTCTTGAAGATCACGTTGCGATGCAAGTTGCCGCGATCATCTGAAGACGTCGTGTATTCGTAGGCGACGAAAGTCGTAAAGTGTCCGGGGTCGTAGAACTGGTCGGCGGCCTCAATCGTGTCGAGCCATGCCGTGCGCGTGATGTCGAGCAATTGATTCGCGTCAATCGAACCGTCGCGAACAGCGGCAACGAGGTCGGGCAGAAAGCTCGCGAAGGACTTCAACCGGGTTGTGCTACTCAAAAGGCCCATGTTGTCCGGGTTATTGAGGCCGTTCAGGGGTGCCGATGCCGCGAGCTTCGAAAATTCGGTTTCGACGTCGCCTGCCTCGGACGCGAGCCCAAGAAACATCGCGTGATCCGTTACCGCGTAGAAGTCGAGCGGTTGTTTGAGCTGAACATCAAACCCACCTGGGTGTCGAATCGCTTCGCCCTTGGCGTAGCGATAGGCGTCGTAGGGCGTGGCCAAAGTGCCAAACGCGAAAGCATCGAACGAGTACGTCGTGTGGACATGCAAGTCGCCAAACAGCGCCCTGGTTTCCGGAGCACGTTCGTGACGAGGCGGCAAAAGCTCCGTCGTCGTTTCGAACACCGGAACGCCGCCGAACCGCTTCATCAGATCGGTTTTGTCGTCATCTTCGTCCGGCCCCGAACATCCGAATCCTGTGAAAGCCAACATCGAAAACGCTGTCATCAAAACAAAGGCAAAGCGTCCAACTCTCGTCATCGTGTACTCCTGTAAATGCGACCGGTTCCAACTCGACGAAGTCCTAGGCGCTTTGACATGGGGGCCTCGGCGTGCGGCGCTCGGACGTTACCTGACCTTTTAAGTCTCGTAACACCCTACTTTGCCCGCGCTGAGACCGACCGAATTGGAACTACTCGCTCCCGAGGCCGAACGCGGTGGTGGACTCGATGAGTCTTGAGTCTTCGAGTCCAGCGGTGCGATGCGGCTTCGCGGCTTGGTATTCGGCGCTCAGAATCATGTCTAGGAAACGTCTGCGCGACGGATACTGAACCAAGACCGCGTCGTCCCACGCTTCACCCTGAGGTGCGATCAAGGCGTCGGTGACCTTGCCCATCCAAATCGGTCGCCCACCGTAATTTCGGATCAGGGGCATCACGAGTGCCCCATACCGGCCATAGGCTTCGCCACCCGTGCACGCGGCCGCTTCGAAATCGACCGGATACTCCGCTTGCTCGCGATACCGCAGCAGGTTGATCATGACGATCGGCGTATCGCTCTGGGCATCACGTGCGAGTGCTTCCAACTCATTCGGAGCGATATCCACAGACTGCATTTGGCGTCCTTTCTGGTACCAATCCATTCACTTCGGGCCGTAACCCGCGAAGCAGAGCCTAGCGACTGCCACGACGCAAAGATGCTCGCCTCGATCTGCGGCGGTCCGGTCAGCGGTAGACGAAAGTCCGAGGGTGCCCCACACTTTGCGCGGGAGAAACGATGGCCGACGATATCGCCGACGTAGTCATAATCGGAGCTGGGGCGGCAGGCGCCGCTGTCGCGTGGAGTCTCGCCGAGACGCGCATGCGCATCGTGTGTCTCGAGCAGGGCGGCTGGATGGATCCCGCCCAGTACCCGACCACGCGACCCGACTGGGAACTGCACGGCCTAGGTCCATTCGGGTTCAGTCCAAACACGCGTGGCCGTCGCGAAGACTATCCAATTAACGACGACGACTCTCCGATCAAGGTTTCAAACTTCAACGCAGTCGGGGGAAGCACGATTCTCTACGCCGCGCACTTTCCGCGCTTGCATCCTTCGGACTTTCGCGTGAAGACGCTCGACGGTGTCGCGGACGACTGGCCCGTCGACTACGCGACCCTCGAACCCTATTACGATCGCAACGCCGAGATGATGGGCGTCGCTGGGCTCGCCGGCGATCCGGCTTACCCACCCAAAGACCCCACCCTCCCCCCGGTGCCACTGGGGAAGCTGGGGGAGACATTGGCCGGGGGCTTCGATTCCCTCGGCTGGCACTGGTGGCCGAGCGACAGCGCGATCGCAACCGCTGAACATTCGGGACGCGCGCCGTGTATCAACTTGGGCCCATGCATCACGGGATGCGCCCAAGGTGCAAAGGGCAGTACCGACGTCACGTACTGGCCAATCGCGGAACGCGAAGGCGTTGAACTCCGCACCCACTGTCGCGTGCGCGAAATCACCATCGATGAAAACGGCATGGCGGACGGCGTCATTTACTATGACCGCGACGGCAACGAATGTCGGCAGCGCGCCGAAATGGTCATCGTCGCGTGCAATGGCGTCGGGACCCCGCGCTTGCTCCTCAATTCGAAGTCCAGCCAATTTCCGGACGGGCTCGCCAACCGCAACGGCCTTGTGGGCAAGAACTTGATGTTCCACCCGTATGCGCTCGTCACCGGTTTGTTTGAAGAGGCACTCGAAGGGTACAAAGGCCCGGCGGGGTGCAGCCTGATCTGTCAGGAGTTCTACGAAACCGATCCCGCGCGCGACTTCTTGCGCGGGTATTCGTTCGAGATGTTGCGCGGCCAGGGGCCCGTTCAAACCGCGATGCAGGCGGTCGGCGCGGGGATGCCTTGGGGCGCTGACCATCACGCTTTCTACGATGGGATGTGGGACAAGAGTGCAGGCATGGTGATCATCTGCGAAGACCTCCCCGAAGAACACAACACCGTCACGCTCGACCCCGCGCTAGTAGATGCGGACGGCATCCCTGCACCCAAGATCACATATCGACTCAGCGAGAACAGCAATCGCATGCTTGAGCACGCGGTCGCCCGTGGCAAAGAGGCACTCGAAGCTGCGGGAGCAAAACAGACCTTTGGCATTGCGCCGCTACCACCGGCGGGCTGGCACTTAATGGGTACGGCGCGCATGGGAACCGATCCGGCGCGTTCCGTCGTAGATGCAAACGGACGGAGCCACGACGTCAAGAACTTGTTCGTGGTCGACGGCAGCATCTTCGTAACTTCTGGCGGCGTAAACCCGACGAACACGATTCAAGCACTCGCGCTGTACATCGCCGACTACATCAAGCAGAACCTTGCGACTCTGTTCGATTAACCCGCACTTCGAAACCATGGACTTCGACATGACCCAATTGCTCGACGCCATCCTCGACACGCTGATCCCCCCATCGGAAGACGGCCGCATGCCCGGCGCGGGTTCGCTCGGCATCGCCAAAGCACTGCGCGCCCAAATCGCGAATTACGACGAGGTCGTCAACACTGGCTTAGAAGCACTTCGCAGCGCGCGATTTATCGAACTCGACATCGAGGGCCGAAGCGAAGTTTTGCGCGGCCTCGAAGTCAGCCAGCCCCAGTTCATTGCGAGCCTCTATCCCCCCGCGTGCACGATCTACTATCAGCATCCAGACGTTTGGGTTGGACTCGGGCTTGAACCGCGTCCACCACACCCAAAGGGCTATGAACTCGAAGCCGGCGATCTGAGTGCGCTGGACCGCGTGCGTGCGCGCGGCAAGTTGTATCGCGACGCATAACAACGACCTGGAGAAACCATGACTGCAGCAGAAGACACCGACGAAGTGATCGATCCGTTTCTGACAGACGCTTTTTTTCATAATCCGGAGGGCGTACTCGCCGAATTGCGAGAGAGCGACCCGGTGCACTACATCGCCCCAATCGATGCATGGATGGTCACGCGCTACGACGACATTCGGGACCTGTTCATCGATCCGCGTGTCAACAACGACCGTCGCTACTTCAAGGGTTACCAACCCGCCCCGGAAGGCAGCCGTTTGCGCTGGATGTCCGAGCACAATTTCTTTTCAGCGCCGGAAGACGAACACCAGCGCATGCGTAATCTCGTTTCGAAAACGATGACGCCGCGGGGCGTCAAGCGGATGTCGCAACAGATTCATGACGTCGTCGAACAGTTTGCCGCAAAGCTCCGGGGGCGAACCGGCATCGTCGACATGGTGAGCGAATTTTGCGCACCCATCCCCAATACGGTCATTAGCCGTATCACCGGAATCCCCGCAAAAGAACAGGACGAAGTTCGCTTTCGCGAGTTGGCTCGGGAAGTCATCAGCGGCATTAGCCCATTGCTCGACGACGAAGGCCGGCGCATCGCCGAAAACGCAACCATCGAGTTGTCCGAATGGGTCCGCGTGCTCGCGAACGAAAGGAGTGACAAGCCGCAAGAAGACTTGATCTCCGACTTGCTTGCCAAGCACGGCGATCTCGGCGCCGCGACTGTCGACGAAATTATCTTGGTCATTACGGGCCTTGTCGCGGCCGGTTCAGAGACCACGTCGCTCGGTGCCACCATGGCGCTAAAGACCCTCTACGAAAATCCGGAACAAATGGCCGAACTACGCGCAGACCGGTCACTGATGCCCAACGCCGTGCGAGAATTGCTGCGGTACGAATTCGGTTCCGCGGGGCTTCCTCGTTACGCAATGGAAGACTTCGAACTACGCGGCCAGAAGATCCAAAAGGGCCAGCCACTCTTCCTGAGCTTCAAGGGAGCACATCGCGACCCTGCTGTTTTCGAAGACCCCGACCGCTTCGACATCCATCGCGACACGCGAAACCTCACAATCTTCGGCCGGGGCGCGCATTACTGCATCGGCGCGAACCTCGCACAACTCGAAATGGGCATCATGCTCAACGCGGCCCTCGACGTACTCCCCGAAGAGTCCAAACTCGTAGAAGACGAAATCAAATGGATGAGGTTCAGCATCTTCGCGCGCGCAGAAAGCATGCCGATCGACTTTGGCGCGTGATCGACATGGCGCCCTCGCTCTCGGCCCGAAGCTGCTCGAAGCGAACCGGTAGCAGCTAGGTGCGAAGCAAAGCCGTAACTCAGCGTCTCACTGCGCGAAAAAATTTGAATGCCAACGGTAGGGTCCGAGCCATCACACGTCCGATTATTGCATGAACCCCATTGAGCTTCGGAGTGTTAACCGCCGAGGGAAACTGATCCGTTCCGATTTCTTTCTGCATGTCGGCCGTAATCATCGCGAGCGGCGCATCGAGGGGAATGCCGGTGCCGTCTGCAATGCGAACCATTCTCTCGAAATTCGCGATTACGCTGGCCGCATCGACCGTTGCTGCGTCGCCCAGCCTAGACCGCAAGGTTTCACGCGCAGCCGCCACGTCACT
The DNA here is from genome assembly GCA_041891195.1 of Myxococcota bacterium. Taxonomy (GTDB): domain Bacteria; phylum Myxococcota_A; class UBA9160; order UBA9160; family UBA4427; genus DUBZ01. The sequence continues at coordinate 8,250 of JASDVE010000028.1, forward strand.
TTCACTTCCCGTCATCACCGCTTCGGCAAACCCAACGAGGACGCCACCCGCCTCAACACCGCTATCAACCTGCCCTCCCTTGGTCACTGCGGTGAGGTCGACGTCTTCGCCATTGATCTGGGTGCTCGCACGGAGCATCAGGGAATGCGCGTTCGTTCAGTAGAAACATTCGTTCATTGCGGAGACTCTGCCCGCGACGAGTTCCATTTGCGCGCGACTCATTGCCTTGTCAATCGGAGCAGTCACGTCGGGGACTTGATGCATCGGCAAATACATTGTCGTCGACAACTTCTTTAACTGGCGCACGCAGTCTGGCACCAAACTCATCGCTCGGATGACATTGGCACTCTTCGCTCCGTCCCACAGATCGGCCTCTTCGCCCGTGGCTTTGTCGGCCGGGATCATCGGCACCCATGCCACATCGCACTTCGCCGAAGCGGGTCGGTAGCCCGAAGGTTCTCCGGCTGTTGGCGAAGGCAACGGTTCTACTGGAAGTCCCATCGCCCAGTGAAAGCGGTCGATCGAATAGACGCAAACCGTGACCCCGAGAAGCTCGATGTATAGCTCGTTGCTCAGTCCATCCGCATTCGACTTCTCGAGCCACCCCTTTGACAATCGCGTGGCATCCGTGACGAGTCGGTGAACCGCGTCAACCGCAACCGCGGGAAGCTCACTTCCGACGCGATCGTGTTC
>JASDVE010000028.1:8952-9202 GCA_041891195.1 Myxococcota bacterium
CGCTTCTTTTCGTTCTTTACACAACGAGCATGACGTGGCATTTCGAACTTCTGCTGCGATCTCAACACGCTGATCGGCACGCCACCAATTGCCAGGCTGTGCAACCCACGCCCACGTGTCACGAAACGACGCTTGCAAATTGGCCCGCACTTCGACGGGACTCGCTTCGAACGAAAATGCGGTCATGCGAAACCTCCAGCACGGGGCAAGAACGGGCGAATGATAGAACGTACAGGCCTCAGCACAACGC
>JASDVE010000029.1:0-312 GCA_041891195.1 Myxococcota bacterium
GCGAACCACAGTGTTGATTCTGGGCGACGCCCGGAACAACTACAACGACGACAAGGCCTGGTGTCTGCGCGACATCCAGAGCAAAGCCAAGAACGTCGTCTGGCTGAACCCCGAAAGCCCGAGCGCTTGGGGCTTCGGAGACAGCGTCATGAACCGCTACCTGCCCTACACCGACATCGCCGAGGAATGTCGGAACCTACGGCAGCTAGCAAAGGTCGTGGATAGCATCATTTTGTAGCTTGCATCTCCGGGCCGGCGAGCTTCCATTTCGTTCCAACTACGCCCCATTGGCAACTGCTGATGGGGCGTTTC
>JASDVE010000029.1:322-4826 GCA_041891195.1 Myxococcota bacterium
AGTGGGGCCTGATCCAAATGAAAACGCCCCCTCGGCTGGTGCCGAAGGGGCGTTCTACAGGGGGAGGGCGGTGGACTCATTATGGGGGGTGAGAGGTTGGACATTTCCACCAGAAATGACCAATCCACCGCCACTCCGAAACCTGAAAATCCTTTAATTGGTGCAGTCTGGCTCACGCTCAGCTCGCCGGGCCCAGGAAAATGCTTGATTTGCCAAGGTTTAGGTTGAGTCGCTCGCCCTATGGAATTGATTATGTCGGCTGATCCAGATTTGTCAAACACGATTTTGAACTGCTAGATCGCCCTTTTGAAAAACGCTTTGATATCGAACTGTTATCCGAGGATTCTCTTTTGAAATAATTGCAAACGACGTTTGAGAAGTGCAACTTCGTGAGTGGGGATGCCACTTTGGATCCACTAGTCTGCGCTTTCCCCAAAATCCCCGAGCCTTAAAGAGCACAACTGATCCCAATATGAGTGAACTGAAACGATTTTCGATCCGCACGTTTGGTTGCCAGATGAACGTGCATGACACTGAGAAGCTCTCAAACCTGCTGTATCACGCCGGCTACGAGGCTGCGGTCGACGAAAGCGCGGCGGATTTGCTGTTGATCAACACCTGTTCCGTACGCGAGAAGGCCGAGAACAAGCTCTACAGTGATTTGGGGCGCCTGCGCGAATGGAAGGCCGAAAAGCCGGGACGCATGATCGGTGTGGGCGGCTGCGTGGCTCAGCAGGAAGGCCAGACGATCCTGCGCCGCTTTGGCCATGTCGATCTCGTCTTCGGCACTCACAACTTGCTGGCAGTGCCCGCGATGCTCGAGGGCGCCGCACAGGGTCAATCCGGAGTCCGCATCGAGGAATCGGCTTCCCAGGACCGCTTTGATCTGCCCGAGCGTCATCCCGCCTTCGAGGGGCGCGACACCGGCCATTCGTTTGTCACCGTGATGGAAGGCTGCGACATGTTCTGCAGCTTCTGCGTGGTGCCCAAAACCCGTGGACGTGAGATCAGCCGAACCGCAGCCAGTATCGTGGCGGAAGTGCGCAACTTGGTGGAGCGAGGCGTCAGTGAGATCACGCTGTTGGGGCAGACCGTGAACGCTTATGGCCGCCACGACACGCGTCGCGGAGTGGCCGAAGCCGCAGGCACGATTCCGTTTGGCGGCTTGCTCACGCAACTCGACGCGATCGAGGGACTGCGTCGCATTCGGTACACCAGCCCGCACCCATTGTTCTTCGACGAGGTCTTGCTGCGAGCCCACGGCGAACTCGAGTCACTCTGTCCCCACGTCCACATGCCCGTGCAAAGTGGCTCGGACCGCGTCCTCGAACAGATGAGACGGCGCTACACCCGCGCCGACTATGAGACCATCATCAAGGGCTTGCGCGCGGTGCGGCCCGACATCGTCGTGACGACGGACTTGATCGTGGGTTTCCCCGGCGAGACCGATGAAGAATTTGAACAGACGCTTTCGTTGATTGAAAGCGTTGGGTTTGTCGACAGCTACAGCTTCAAGTATTCGCGTCGCCCTCACACCAAGGCGCTCGAACTGTCGGCAGAAGAGATCGCACCTGAAGTCGCATCGGCGCGGCTCACAGCTCTGCAGGATTTGCAGCGCCGTTTGACCCTAGACCATCACATTAGCCGGGTGGGTTCCCGCGCTGAGATCCGCGTCGAAGGCGAAAGCATGCACGGCCCAGGCCAGGTGCGCGGACGCGATCTCCACCACCGGGTGGTCAACGTTCCGATCGGCGAATTCGGTGCGCCTCGTGCGGGCAGTTATATCGAAGTCGACGTTGTCGAGGCGACGCCACATTCATTGATCGGCACGCCGGTCACTGGGTAAATCGCCCAGTCCAGCGCTCGCTGCCTCAGTCGCGACCCTGCGGGTTCTCGTAGTTCGATGAGGCTCGCCCGTGCCACGGGGCTCTGCAGAACTGATTCCAGCGTTGCCAAGTCGGCAGTGTTTTTCGCTCTCATTGCGACGCGACATTGCGTCGGGGGTGGAAGTCTTGTGTTCGGTCTGGCGATGAGTCAGGGCGCGTTGTGACCGGACCCATGTTGAGAATCCCGGGGCGTGTCAGCCTGCGGTTTACATGTCCAAAGCGCGCATATGGGCAGCCGATGATCCACGGTACTTCCGAGAAGTCCTCGAAGCGCGGTTGTCAGAAGCAGGCTACGACGTCCAAACCGTTTCAAGCGCTGAAGAGGCGCTCTACGTTCTTGAACACGAAGCGTTTGACATCGTGTTTCTCGACTTCGTGATGCCGGAAACTGACGCCGTGGAGACCGGCGTTCTAAAACAACGCACGTGCGGGCGGGTCGAACTTTTTTAATCGCGGACGGATCTTGCGTCGGGGCCTGTTTTTTGTCCCCCTGTGAGGCGACGCTGCCGACGATTCGCAAAGAGCTCAAACGGTCCTCGTCCAACGAGAACTTTCCTCGGACGACATCGCGGTAAGCGCTTGACCCGCGTGGATCCCCCCCGTACTATCCGGCGGCAAACAGGAGGCGCTTGGACGGCAATCGTCCAGCCAACTCGTCTTCCCTTTGCCTAATCGAGAACAACGAAATGGATGAAAGCCGAATTCGCGAGGGGCTGACGTTTGATGACGTCCTCCTTGTGCCCGGTGAGTCTAGTGTTTTACCGAGCGATGTAGATCTTCGTTCTCAATTCACGCGTGAGATCTCGCTGAATACCCCGCTGGTTTCTGCGGCGATGGATACCGTCACTGAACACGAGACGGCGATCGCGATGGCGCAGAACGGTGGCATCGGCATTATCCATAAGAACATGCTGAGCTCGGCGCAAGCCGGTGAAGTTGACAAGGTCAAGCGCTCCGAATCCGGCATGATCGTCGACCCGATCACGATGAGCCCGGAGCAACGGATCTCCGAAGCGATCGAAGTGATGGCGCGTTACCGGATCTCGGGTGTGCCGGTCATAACGGACGGCAAAGCGGTAGGGATCTTGACCAATCGCGACCTTCGTTTCGTCAAAGACACCAACGCCAAAGTGTCTTCGATGATGACCAAGGAAGGTTTGGTGACTGTGCCGCCAGGCACCGGGATGGAGCGGGCCAAAGAGCTTCTTCACCAGTATCGGATCGAAAAATTGCTCGTGGTCGACGGCGAGGGGAACTTACGCGGCCTCATTACGATCAAGGATATCGAAAAGAGCGAGCGCTACCCGGACGCCTGTAAAGACGATTTGGGAAGACTTCGCTGTGGTGCTGCGATCGGCGTTGGTCCCGACCGACTCGAACGCGCGCAAGCCTTGGTCTCCGCAGGAGTTGACGTCATCGTGGTCGACACGGCACACGGCCATTCCATTGGCGTCCTCAAAGCCGTGTCTGAGTTGCGCAGCCACTTTCCAGACCTTTCGATCGTCGGCGGCAATGTCGCGACGGGAGAGGGCGCAGAAGCCTTGATCAAAGCGGGCGTATCCGCGGTGAAAGTTGGCGTCGGTCCCGGTTCCATCTGTACGACGCGTGTCATCGCGGGCATTGGCGTGCCGCAGTTCACTGCAGTTGTCGATGCATATCAGATCGCTAACCGCTCCGGCATCCCGGTGATCTCTGACGGTGGCATCAAGTATTCGGGCGACGTCGTGAAGGCACTTGCTGCGGGAGCTTCAACCGTGATGATTGGATCGCTGTTCGCCGGTACGGACGAATCTCCCGGCGAAGTCGTTCTCTTCCAAGGTCGTTCCTATAAGGTCTACCGCGGCATGGGTTCTCTTGGGGCAATGGCTCAGGGGAGTGCAGACCGCTATTTCCAATCTGATGTGCAGGAGAGCAAGCTTGTTCCTGAAGGCATTGAAGGTCGGGTTCCTTATCGCGGCGGGCTTTCGGCCAGCTTGCATCAACTTTATGGCGGGCTTCGTTCCGGCATGGGGTATTGCGGTACGCCTAACCTCGCTGAACTTCGCACACGAACGCGCTTCGTCAGGATTTCCTCTGCCGGTTTGCAGGAAAGTCATGTCCACGATGTCATCGTGACTAAAGAAGCCCCTAACTATCGGATCGATTGACCCGCACATGTCGAAGGCCCCCTCCGCTCCGCAAGCTGGCAATAAAAAACTCGAGTACGCTGGCGATCGAATCTTGATCTTGGATTTTGGTTCGCAGTTCACACAGTTGATTGCGCGGCGCATTCGCGAACAGAGCGTCTACTGCGAGATTCTTCCGGCCGGAATGTCGTGCGCTGACATTGAGGCATGGGGTGCGTCGGGCATTGTGCTGAGCGGCGGACCGTCGAGCGTGCATGATGAGGGTGCGCCCGACATCGACATCGCAGTCTTTGATCTCGGGACTCCGATCTTGGGCATTTGCTACGGCGAGCAACTGATCGTGAGCAAGCTCGGTGGGCGTGTTGAAAAGGCCGACGAGTCAGAATACGGTCGCGCGCATTTGAAACTCGAGGACCTGGAAGATCGCCTGTTTGCAGGGCTCGCGAAAGATACCGAGCACGTCGTTTGGATGAGCCACGGCGACAAAGTTCT
>JASDVE010000029.1:4836-9187 GCA_041891195.1 Myxococcota bacterium
CAATAACTCGCCGTATGCCGCGATTCGTCACAACACTCAACCCATCTGGGCGATCCAGTTTCATCCCGAAGTGGTACACACCGAAATCGGCAAAGAGCTGCTGCGAAATTTTGTCGGAGACATTTGCGGTTGCAAGGGCTCGTGGACGATGGATGCCTTCATCGATCGCAGCCTTGCGAAGATCTGCAGCCAGGTTGGCGAAGGGCTCGTGGTCTGTGGCTTGAGCGGCGGTGTCGATTCTTCGGTTGCTGCAGCACTCGTCCACCGCGCGGTCGGAGAACAGCTGACCTGTATCTTCGTTGATCACGGCATGATGAGATTGAATGAGCGCGAAGAAGTCGAAAAACTTTTCGCAGGAACGCTCGGCGTGAAGTTGGTCAGTGTTGATGCTTCGGACCGATTCCTTACGGCCCTCGAAGGCGTGAGCGAACCCGAGAAGAAGCGCCGCATTATTGGCGGCTTGTTCATCGACGTGTTCGAAGAAGAATCTCAAAAACTCGGTGAATGCGACTACCTCGTACAAGGCACCTTGTACCCGGATGTCATCGAGAGCGTTTCGGTGAAGGGTGCGTCCGTCACGATCAAGACCCACCACAATGTGGGCGGGCTGCCGGATGACATGCGGCTGCAACTCGTGGAGCCCTTGCGGGAGCTGTTCAAGGACGAAGTGCGAGAAGTCGGGCGCGCACTCGGGCTTCCCGAAACGCTGGTCGGGCGACATCCGTTCCCCGGCCCGGGGCTTGGCATTCGTATCATGGGTGACGTCACACGCGAAAAGCTCACGCCGCTTCGCGCCGCGGACGCGATTATGCTCGAAGAAATTCGTTCGGCCGGCTTGTACGACGAAATTTGGCAGGCCCTCTGTGTCTATCTCCCGGTGCAGAGCGTCGGCGTGATGGGGGACGCGCGAACCTACGAAAACGTAATTGCGGTGCGCTGTGTAACTTCGGTCGACGCCATGACAGCCGACTTCGCCCATATCCCACACGATGTTCTGGCAAACATTTCAAGCCGTATCATCAACGAGGTGCAAGGGATTAACCGCGTCGTGTACGATATCTCTTCGAAGCCGCCCGCCACCATTGAGTGGGAGTAGGGGCCCGTGCCCAAGCCGTTCGTTCATCTCCACCTCCACACACAGTACTCGCTGCTCGACGGCGCCATCAAGCACAACCCGCTGTTCGAGCGGGCCAAAGCGTTGAACATGCCCGCAGTGGCGCAGACCGATCACGGCAACTTGTTCGGCACCGTCGAGTTCTACAACAAGGCGCGCGCGAACGGCGTAAAGCCAATCATCGGCTGCGAAGTTTATATCGCGGGCGACTCGCGATTTAAGCGCGAGAAACGCGAAAGAACTCAAGACGGTTTCGACGCCATCAGCCATCTGCTTTTGATCGCGATGGACGCGACCGGCTACCAGAACTTGATGTATCTGGTGTCGAAGGCGTACCTCGACGGCTTCTATTACAAGCCCCGCATCGACATGGACTTACTGCGCGAGCGCCACGAAGGCTTGATCGCCACTTCGGGGTGTCTCTCCGCGCCGGTCCCCCGAGCCATTGTGCAGGGCGAAACGGATCGCGCCTGGACGGTGGCAGAAGACTTCCGCGGCTTATTTGGTGATCGCTACTACCTTGAGCTTCAGCGTCACGGTATTGCGGACCAAGACCTGGTGAACGCCGAATTGATCAAGATGTCGGCGGACATGGATATTCCGCTGGTCGCAACGAACGACGCACACTACTTGCGCGAATGCGATCACGATCATCACGACGCACTGCTCTGCGTTGGCACCGCGTCGAATATTTCAGACGAGAAGCGCTTTCGATTCGATGGCCGCGGCTTCTACGTCAAAGACGGCGACGAAATGCGAGAGATCTTTCACGATCATCCGTCGGCCATTGAGAACACCTTGGTGATCGCGGATCGCTGCGATGTTGAGATCCCGATGGGCACGTACCACATGCCTGACTACCAGGTGCCGGCCGGCAAGAGTCTGGACGACGTGATGGAAGACCAGTCGTGGGCGGGGTTGCGCGAGCGCCTCGGCATGGCGCCCGACGAACCCTTCGAAGGGGAAGTTCACAAGACTTACGTTGAACGGATGAACCACGAACTTGGCGTGATCAAGGAAATGGGGTTCCCGGGCTACTTCCTGATCGTGGCGGACTTCATTAATTACGCGAAGAAAAACGGCATCCCGGTAGGACCCGGGCGCGGGAGTTCCGCTGGAAGCCTGGTCGCCTGGGGGCTTAACATTACCGGCGTCGATCCCATTGAATACGACATTATCTTCGAACGTTTTCTGAACCCAGAACGTATTTCGATGCCGGATATCGACGTCGACTTCTGCATGCGTGGGCGCGAGCAAGTCATCAAGTACGTGTCCGAAAAATATGACGGCGCCATTCTGGAAGATGCCGACCCGGCTGTTCGCTTCGACACGATGAAGGTGTGTCAGATCGTGACATTCGGAACGTTGCAGGCTCGTGCTGCAATCCGCGACGTTGGGCGCGTGATGGGAATGGCCTATGGCGATGTCGACCGCATCGCGAAGCTGATCCCTGACGTGCTTGGCATCACGCTCGAAGAGTCGATCCAGCAGTCGCCCGAATTGCGCGCCCGCATGGAGTCCGACTCGCAGGTCGATCGCTTGATCGATACCGCGCGGAACCTCGAAGGTCTAACGCGCCACGCGTCGAAGCATGCCGCTGGCGTCGTGATTGGTGACAAGCCACTGATCGAGATGGTTCCACTCTACAAAGACCCAAAGTCTGGCGACGTTATGAGCCAGTACAACATGGGATGCGTGGAGGAAGTGGGGCTCATCAAGTTCGACTTCCTCGGCTTGAAGACGTTGACGTTGATGTCAGACGCCGAAAAGATGATCCGACGAAAGCCCGGCTTCGAAGACTTTGACATCGAAAAGATCCCGCTCGATGACGAAATCACATATCAGCTTTTGTGCGATGGCGACACCGAAGGCGTATTCCAGGTCGAATCGTCGGGCATGACCGAACTCGTCATTAAGCTTCAGCCCCGAACTTTTAAAGAGATCATTCCGCTGGTCGCCCTTTACCGACCGGGCCCATTGCAGTCGGGCATGGTGGACGACTACGTAAACCGGAAGCACGGCTCGATTCCCGTCAAAGCACTCCATCCACGGATCGAGAACCTCACCAGAGAAACTTTGGGCGTGATCGTCTATCAGGATCAGGTGCTGCAGATCGCCCAGGCGATGGCGGGCTACAGCCTCGGCGAAGCCGACCTTCTGCGCCGCGCCATGGGCAAGAAAAAAGCGGAAGTCATGCAGCAGCAGCGTAAGCGATTCGTCGAGGGCGCTGTCGCGAATAAGTATGAATCAAAAGAAGCTGGCGATGTCTTCGACCTGATCGTTGAGTTCGCAGGCTACGGCTTCCCGAAGGCACACTCGACCGCGTACGCGTACGTGACATATCAGACCGCTTTCTTGAAGGCGAACCACCGTGAGGAGTACCTCGCCGCCGTACTCACGATCGACTCCGGCAACCACGATCGCATGTCGCGCTACATCGCCCATGTTCGCGAGAGCGAAATCGAGATCCTGCCTCCGGACGTCAATCAGTCTGAATGTGACTTTGCCGTCGTCGAGAAAAAGATTCGCTTCGGCTTTGCGGGCATCAAGAGTGTTGGTCAGGGAGCGATCGAGTCGATTCTCGAATAACGCAACGGAGAAGAGGGACCGTTCGTAAGTTTCTTCGACTTTGTGACCCGGCTCGACACCCGCAAAGTCAATCGGCGCGTCATTGAGGCTTTGGTGAAGTGCGGTGCCTTTGATTTGTTGCACGAAGAAAGATCGTCAGTGTGGGCGACCATTGATACCGCGCTTGAGCGCGCCGCTTCTGAACAGCGCGACCGCGCAGTTGGGCAAGAAAGCTTGTTTGGCGGGCTAGAAAACAGCGACGTGATTGCCGGGCCCGCATTGGTGAGCGCCGTCCCGTGGTCCGAACGCGAGCGCCTCGGCCACGAAAAAGAACTGCTCGGCTTCTATGTCAGTGGGCATCCTCTCGAAGAAGTCGCGTCTTTGCTCTCGCGCTTTACGGATTGCACCGCGGGCAACTGGGAAAGCAAGGTGCAGCGCGAAGTGAGAGTCGGCGGCCTGCTCACCGGTATGCGGGAGACCCGCACTAAGCGCGGCAAGCGAATGGGCTTCGGCACCCTTGAAGATCTCGAAGGCAGCTTCGAACTTGTGGTTTTTAGTGAACCCTACGAAGCGAACGCCGCTCTATTTTCTAGAGCGAAGAACGGAAACGAAGGCGAGGGACCCGTGCCGCTACTCGTTTCGGGCACCCTCGAAGAAGGAGAGTCACCA
>JASDVE010000030.1:0-9165 GCA_041891195.1 Myxococcota bacterium
ATCGGGCTGATCGGGAAGATCGCGTCCATGTTCTGAAAGTTGTGGACGATGCTTTCTTCGTCGAACAGGTGCGCGAGCTGGTAGAGCTGGTTGATGGTGTCGCGGTAGACGAACGAAGCGATCAAAGCGGCAAGGAGGACGAAACCGAGCCCCGCCAAGACCTTCTTCATCTTGTTTTGCCAGTTGTCGCCGAAACACTTTCTTGAATGTAGGTGCGTTCTTTGAAGCGCATCGCAAACGGGACGTAGATGACAGCGGTTGCGAACATCAAGCCCGCGAAGAATAGAAAATAGCTTGCGCCCTCAAGAGACACGGTGCCGTCCGGGTTTTCGATGACCATGTTGACGCCCGCCGTCACGAGGTTGCCCAGCGACACACTCACCAAGTACAAGGACATCACGAACGACTTAATCTTGAGGGGCGCCTGGGTGTACGAAAACTCGAGGGCGGTCACAGAGACAAGCACTTCGGCGGCAGTCAGGATCGCGTACGCGACGATCTGCCAGCCGATGTTCGGCGTTTGGCCTGCGGCGATCCAGGTTTCGATCAACGCACTGATCAAGAATGAACTGCTCGTCATGAAGAGCCCCGCGCCGATCTTGCGTAGCGGGGTCAGCTGCACGATCCGCTCGACCGCGGGGTAAATTACTTTCAGGTAAAGCGGAATGAAGGCCAGGATCAGAAGCGGGTTCAATGCCTGGACCTGCGAAGGAAGCCACTCGTGCCCGAGGAAGTTGCGGTCCATACGACCTGCTTGATGCACCCACGTCGACCCCGTTTGATCGAAGAGCGACCAGAAGATCGAAATGAAAATGTAAATCACGCCCAAACGAAGCAGCGCCGACACGGCCTCCGCACTAAAGAGTTCCTTCAAGAAGGCTTTGCCGCCGGGCGGGATGTGGATGAAGCGTTGCCGGCCCAGCCAGAAGACCCAGGTGGCAATGATCATCAGCGCGCCCGGTAAACCAAACGCGAAGTGCGGGCCGTAGTGTTCGAGCAAGAGCGGTGTCGCGAGCGTCGAAATGAATGCGCCGAGGTTGATCGAAAAATAGAAATACGAATAGACCCGGGAGAGCAGGTTCGAGTTTTCGTCACCGAACTGGTCGCCGACGTGTGCCGAGACGCACGGCTTGATGCCGCCCGAACCCACGGAGATCAGCCCGAGGCCTAGGGCGAGCCCATAAAACGTGTCATCCATGGCCAGGGCGACGTGTCCCAGGCAATAAACGATCGAAAGGGTCACGATCGTTCGATACTTGCCCAAGAAGACGTCCGCGAGCAGCGCGCCCGCAAGCGGCGTGAAGTAGACCGCGGCGGTAAACAGGTGGTAGTACGTGGTCGCGTCGGTTTCGCTCAGTAACTCAAGCTCGCCGTTGGCGCCGCGCAGGTACTGGGTCATGTAGACGACCAAGATCGCGCGCATGCCGTAGTAACTGAAACGTTCGGCGGCTTCGTTCCCGATGATGTACGGGATGCCGCCGGGGACCTTTGAGGTGGCGTCCGGGGCGGTGCGGTAGGTGGGTTCGGCCATTTAGGTTGCAGCCGCTCCGGTTTCGACGATCGCAAGCGCGTGTTCGGGGCAGCTTTCGACCCCCGTTCGTGCTTGCGCGTGCAGTTCACTCGGCACAGCTGCGTGCTTCAAAATACAGCGGCCTGCGTCGTCTTCGTCGAAGACTTCAGGCGCGAGCACGTAACAACGTCCGTGGCCGGTGCAGCGTTCAGGGTCGAGGCGAATGTTCATGCGGTTCTCTTCATCGTCGCGCTTGTTGGGGGAGCGGGAGGATGATCCGCAATGTGTGCCGACGCGTCAAACACGGAGTTCGCATACGCTCGCTAGCGAAAATGTCGGCCGGGAGGCAATTTCCCACGCGTGAGCGCGGTGCGTTGCTCGGTTTCATGGGCGGCCTTTGAGGTCAGCGCAGCAACGTGGTTGACCTTCACGTGGATCACCCCCTGCGCGTTTTGCAGCGGCCCAGAAATTTCGATGATCGCACTTGTAGAGAGAGGCACACGGAAGCGGCGGAACATGTCCGGGGTCAAGATTGCGTTCGAGGTGCCGGTTTCGTCTTCCAAGGTTAAGAAGGTGAAGCCCTTTGCCGTGCTCGGGTGCTGGCGCACGATCACATGTCCCGCCGTGCGGACAAAACGTCCGTCGTGCACCTTGCGCAGTTCCACCGCCGAAAGCACGCCGCGCTTGTGCAAGCCTTCGCGCAAATAGGCGAGCAGTTGGGGGCCGGTGGTGAGGCCCGAAAGACGGTAGTCGGCAAGGGTGCGTTCGATGGGGGACATCTCGGGCAGCGGTGACAAAGTGCCTTTGCGCATGGCGCGTTTTCCGTGCCCGCTTTGTCCGCGCGCTTCCGGAGGGAGGCCGGCAAAGAGCGAGCGCGGGTCGCGTTCAAGGGCCGCCACTTGCCAGAGTGCGGCACGGCGTTCTTCGGCCCCCGGTGCGCCCGGCAAGTTTGCAAGGGCACCGAGCTCGGCGAGTGCGGTGACTTCGTCTTGTTTGAGTATGACTCGTTTGGTGAGGTCGGGCATGCCGTGGAAGGGGGCGACCGATCGTTCGAGTGCGATCGCTTCCCCTGCTTTCTTCGAAAGGCCACCGACGTAACGCAAGCCGACGCGCACCGCGGGGCCGGTGTATCCGTTCGCCTCGATTCCGGGCTCCATCGTGCACAACCATTCAGAAGCCGTGACGTCCAAGCCGCGCACTTCGACCCCATGTCTTTGGGCATCTTTGACCAACGTGGCTGGGTTGTAGAAACCAAGCGGGTAACTGTTCAAAAGCCCGGCGAGGAACGCTGCCGGGTGGTGCCGTTTCAAGTAAGCCGACGCATAAGTAATCAACGCAAACGAAGCCGAATGAGATTCGGGAAACCCGTAAAGCGCAAAGGCCGAGATCTGATGCACGATCTCGTCTCGGGCTTCGGCGCTGACCCCACGCTCGGCCATGCCGGAGCGCAAGCGCGCTTCGATTTGTACCATCTTTTCTTCCGAGCGCTTGAACCCCATCGCGCGGCGCAGCTCTTCGGCTTCTCCACCGCTGAAGCCCGCCGCGATCATCGCGATACGAAGGATCTGTTCTTGAAACAGAGGCACGCCGAGGGTGCGTTCGAGGACGGGCACGAGTGATGGGTGGGGGTAAGTGACAGGTTGTCGACCCGCCCGGCGTTCGAGATAGGGGTTCACCATCTGTCCCACGATGGGGCCGGGTCGAATCAGCGCGATCTCGACGACTAGGTCGTAGAAGCAGCGGGGCTTCAAGCGTGGGAGTGTCGCCATCTGAGCGCGACTTTCGATCTGGAACACCCCGATGGTGTCTGCCGCGCACATCATCGCGTAGGTGTTGGGGTCGTCCGGGGGGAGCTGCGCGAGGTCGACCACTTTGCCTTCGTGCTTTTCGATCAGGTCAGTGGTGATTTCAAGCGCGGCCAACATGCCGAGCCCGAGCAGGTCGATCTTGATGATGCCCATCTCCGCGCAGTCGTCTTTGTCCCACTGCACGATGTGACGGTTTTCCATCGACGCGGGCTCAATCGGAACCACTTCGTCGAGGTGTCCAGCCGCGATCACAACGCCACCACTGTGCTGCCCGAGGTGTCGCGGTAACCCGCGAATCTGTTCAACGAGACCGAGCAACTTTTGGATGCGCGGTGCAGTCGGGTCGACGCCCGCTTGCTTGAGCGTGGTTTCGAGTGTGTCGTGTTCGTCTCTGTGGTCGAGGCTCGCGATCAACTTGGCGAGGCGGTCGATCGTGTCGGGCCCCATGCCCAAGACCTTGCCCATCTCCCGCACCGCAAGCCTCGAGCGGTAAGTGATGACGTTGGCCGTCATCGCCGCACCGCGTTCGCCGTACTTATTGAAGACATACTGAATGACGGCTTCGCGCTTGTCGCCGGAGGGCAAGTCGAGGTCGATGTCCGGCCATTCGCCGCGCTCTTCCGAAAGGAAGCGCTCGAACAAGAGCTTCATCCCGATGGGGTCGACGGCGGTGATGGCGAGGGAATAACAGACGGCACTGTTCGCAGCAGAACCCCGGCCTTGCACCAGAATGTTCTGGCTTTTCGCAAAGCAGCTGATGTCGTGAACGATCAGGAAGTACCCTGCGAGCCCAAGGTTCGCGATGATGCCAAGCTCGTGTTCGAGTTGTTTGCGCACGTTGCCGGGCAGGGGCGAGCCGTAACGGCTGCGGGCGCCTTCGTAGGTGAGCCTGCGAAGGGCGTCGTCTTGGCGTTCGCCGACTTGAAGGGGATAGGTGGGGAAGTGGTATTCGAGCACGTCCATCCCGAATGAGCAGCGCTCGGCGATCGTGCGGCTTGCGTAGATCCAGTCGGGGCGGTCGGCAAAGCGCTTCGCTACTTCGTGCCGTGCTTTCAAATAACGCTCGCCATTGCGGAGCAGCTTTGTGCCCGCGTAGTCGAGGGAGGTTTTTGCGTAGAGACACGTCAATGCGTCGAGCAGGTTTCGTTCTTGGGCCCGAGCCGCACGGACATCTCCCGTTGCCACGATGGGGACGCCCTGACTTTCGGCCATTGCGATGGCGCGGCGCGCAGCGCGCTCGTGGTCGCGGTCGAGGAAGCGCGAAACGTCGACCCACAATCGCGTGTTTTCTTTCCGCGCTCTTTGGGCTGCGTTTGTTCCCGAAGCAAAGACCGAAAGACTTCGGTCGAGAAACGTGGGGTCGAGGCTCGCGTCTCCCCGCGCAATGGCGGTGAGCCCCTCGGCATATTCTTCGAGTTCATCGAACGTGACGAAGGGCGCGGTCAGTGCACGGGCAATGTTTGGTTTGTCTCGGCGTCTTCTCTTTTGCCCGATCGTCAAAAGCCTAGAAAGGTTGCGCCAACCTTTGGGCGACTCGACGAGGAGCAAGAGTTCGCCAAGGATCGGCGTTGATTCACCGGTGGCGCGCAAACGAACTTCGGCGCCATGAATTGCCCGCACCCCGTTGGCCGCGCAGGCGCGATGGAAACGAGGGCTTGCATAGACGCCGTCACGATCGGCGAGGGCAAGAGCGGGGTATTCGAGTTCGGCCGCCCGTTCGGAGAGCGCTTCGGGGAGCGACACGCCTTCGAGGAAGCAGAACGCGCTACGGGCGCGCAGCTCGACGTATTGCTGGGCCATGTCTGCGGGCATGTCGCTTCGCAGACGGTTTCGGGTACGTGGGACGCGGCTGTGCTCGGGCATGCTGGGGGGCATGGCTCGACTTTCGCCTTATTTTCGCCTTTGGTCAAGCAACACTTTTCGCCTGGACCGAGGGGGGACGCAAAATGCGCTGCATGACCGCCTGGAGTTGATCCGATAACTCCCAAAGCTACACCCTAAAAGCCGTATCTTCGGTCTGCGCTTTCTGTTTCACCATTGCCTCGAGGCCCGAAACCTAGATGGACAACGATCGATGGCTGCTCGTCGGCCTCGCGCTGCTGGCCCTCGCCACCGGGGCCATGTCATGGAGTGTCTACCTCACGACGCCGCTGACTGTGAGTGCCGACACCCTTGCCCTGATCCCGACAGAAATCAATCGCTGGGAAGGGGAAGACATTGAAGTCGAGTCCGGCGTCGCCGCCATGCTCGACGCGGACTTCAACGTGCAGCGCACCTACGTGCATCCCATTGGCGACTTGGTCTGGCTCTATATTGGCTATTACGGGACTGAACGGGGTGGCCGCCCCGAGCACACCCCTTGGGCCTGCTATCCGAGCAACGGCTGGAACATCGTGCGCAGCGAGGTGGTGGCGCTCGGCGGTGCTGCCGACTTCGAAGTCAATGAGATCCTCGTCGAGCGCGAAGGCGAAATTCGGCTCGTCCACTTCTGGTACCAGTCGTATCGCAAGGAAGGCATGCTCGGTGACTTCGATCAAGCTGTGGAGCGCTTGCGCAACCGCGTCATCGACGGCCGGGCTGATGGGTCGCTCGTTCGCATCAGCACGCCAATCGACGCCCCGGACTCCGAAGACAGCGCGCGCAGTCGGCTCCGACAATTCGCCGAGGCGCTGGCTCCTCACCTACGTGAAAACTGGCCGCGAGAATCAGACGAAGCGAGTTCGTAGCGCGCCAGTATCGCCGCAACAGGGTGCCGGTGCGGGCGTTGTTGCTACAGAATCGGGCCGTGGGAATAGATGCTTCCGAGCACCGGCGCGTTGCCCACGTACTCGAAGTGTTCAGAACTCAAAACCGTCGGGTCGATGAGTTCGGCGAACAACGCAACCACCAGGCACATCATGATCGTGCCCACGATGCCGAGTTGGAGGTAGCGTGTGCCGGAGCGGATGGGTTCGCTCGGCGTGGCTGCATGGTCGAGAACACTGACCCGCGGCCCCTGCTGGGAGCGCTCGAGTTCTTCGGCGAGCTTCGCGTCCTGAACCTTGCGCAAGAACTCAAGGTACTTCTCTTCGAGTACCCGTGAGTTTTGAGTCAGGGCGTCGAAGGCTTCCGCCACCGCCGGGATCTCACTTGCGCGCTGGTCGAGTCTTTCCATCTCTTGCGAGATTTCGGCGATCTCGAGGCGAAGGTTGCTGAGGCCTCGTATCGCCGCGGCAATGCGATTTTCGTGCGCGAGTTCGTTCCTCGCAAAGATCTTTCGCACGTCACCTAGTTCGTCTTCGAGTTGCCGGATCTGTCGGCGAAGCGTGACGATGTTGGGGTGCTCATTGGTATTGATCGCGAGCTGTGACACCAACTCGAGCTTTAAGTGCGAAAGATGATTTTCAGGGTTCGCACCACCGGACTCTGCCGATTCGATGCGCAGAGCTGCAAGGCGCTCGTCTTCGGCCATGACCTGCTCATTCATGCTCGTACGCTGCCCTTCGAGGCGCTCGAGCTTTCGCAGGATGGTTTCTTGGTCCCGAGGCATCGAGCCACGATGGGTTTCCTGGAACTCGGTAATCATGGCTTTGACGTCGCGGAACTCTGTCTCAGCGCGTTCGAGTTCGCGCTCCATAAATTCCGTGGTGGTCCGCGCTTGTTGATTTCGCCGGCGAATGCTCGAGTCGATAAAGCCGGCCGAAAGTTCGTTTGCGACGATCGCCGCGTGTTGAGGATTGGCCGAAATGTATTCGATCAAATAGATGGACGAGCTCTGCTGACCTCTTCGCCCGCCGCCAATCGATTCTCCAGGTGCGACAACGATGTTGTCTCGCATGATGTTGATGATCTCAGCAAATTCGAGTGACTCGCGTTCGTTGGGATAGAGATCATGTTTTTTGATCAGTTTCTGGAGGTTGTTGTACGAAAGGATTTCGCCCGCGGTGGCGTTGATGTTTGAAATCGAATCGAGCCCGGCCACGGTTGAGCGCACAAACTCTTCGGGGATCTGCTGTACCGAAACCAGTACCGTGGCCTGCGCGGCATACATGGGTTGAAGACGCATGTAGATCCACGCCGTGGCGGCAAGGCCGATGACCAGCGTGGCGACCATCCAAAGCCATCGTCTGCGAAACATGCTCCAGGGATCGAGCGCCAGGGCTTTGAACTGCGCGATGGCGGCGTCCCGGGCGGTTTCGTCTTCGGCCCATTCGTTGCTGAAGCTCACGGGAGCTCCTCGGCCGCGTAGTAATAGTCGTCGTCGCGCTCGTGACTCGGGACCGGCACGTTGTTGAGCACCTTGCCCATGATCTTGTCACTCGGCAGACGATCGAGCATTTGGGTGAAGCGGTTCACGCGACTCTTGCCCGCACTCGCCACCGCAATCGCGTACGACGTATGCCGCACGATCAAGGTCGAGTCCGGAACGAGCAGCGTTGGCGGTGTGTCGATGATGACGGCGGTGTAACGCGCTTCGAGTTGCTTTATCAGCGACTGGAACGATGGCAGCACCAACAGCTCATGGGCTGCGCGATGAGGATTCGCACAGGGGTAAACGTCAATTTGAGGCTCACGCAGTGGGACACAGACATCGGTGAGATCGGCGCGCCCTTGAAGGACTTGTTCGATGCCGATGCGGATCGGGATGTTGAGCAAGCCGGCTAGCGAAGGGTTCCGCAAGTCGAGATCGACAAGCGCGACGCTTCGCTCGCTGGAGACCGACGCGATGGCAGCCGCGAGGGTGCACGAAACGGTGGACTTGCCTTCGTTGCGGTTCGCGCTCACGATGGCAATGCTGCGATTCCCCGTCCGGTCGAGTTCGTTACGGATGCGAAGACCCATGTGGCGATGGCGCTCAACGTGGAAGATCGCTCGCCCAAGGTTCCCTGGGATCACCTGTGACTCTTCGGGGGGCTCCGGTTTCGGCGGCAAGTCGCTGTTTGGTGCAGCGGCGGCGGTTTCTGTGGCTTCTGTCGGCAGATGGCCATCCGGTTTGGCGCTTGCGCGACTCAGTGCCGCGGTAATTTCACCGGACGTTTCTTCGTTGTGGCGAGGAACGGCCTCCGCTTTGGTTTTTGAACCGTCGACGGCTTCGTTCGCCTTGCGCATCGCTTCCGCGATCTCACCCACGAGGGACACCTGCTTCAGGTGACGTCGGTAAACTCGCCTGCCGGATGCCGTCCATGCCCTTTGCCTTTTGCTCGACAAAGTTGGCGCCGATCGGCTTCAAGCCCTTCGCATAGCCGGAAAGCAAAACACGGTCGGCCAACAAGCTGATTAGTCGCGGGCAACCGCTCGAAAATTCGTAAAAGGGTTGTTCGACGGCGTCTTCGAAAACTTCTTCGAACTTCGCCCCGGCTACGGCCATACGGTGAGCCAAGTAAGGACGAATTTCTTCGAGCACAAGAGGTTCCATGTGATGTTCAACCGCGATGCGCTGCCGCAACTGCCGCAGGGCAGGGCTCGACAACATGCGGAGCAACTCGGGTTGTCCGGTCAACACGATCTGCATCAACTTCGAAGTGTCAGTTTCAAGGTTCGATAGCAGGCGTACCTCTTCGAGGGTTTCCTGGTCGAGGTTCTGCGCCTCGTCGATGATCAGCACCGTATTGCGGCCCATGCGCAGTCGTTCAAGGAGCATGCGATTGAGTGCAATGATGTAGTCGGCCGTCGATTCGAGTTTGCCCTCGATCCCAAACTCTGCCGCGATCAATTTGAGCAGGTCCATCGGGGTAAGCCCAACGGTGTTCAATACAAGTGCGGTGTCGGTGTTGGGCGGGATCTGCGAAAGCGCCGCACGCAGAAGTGTGGTCTTGCCTGTGCCGACTTCGCCCGTTAGCAGCAGAAAACCCTTGTGACGGGTGATGC